>JBILKZ010000121.1:0-12458 GCA_044376405.1 Pirellulales bacterium | reverse complement strand
CGCCGCTCTCCTCTGCCGCGGTCAACGCCCGGATCACCGCCACCGTCGACGGCACCTGGCCGAAGGTCGAGCCGCAGACGGTCGCGATCACGCCGGGCAAGGCCGCCACGATCGAACTGCCGATCGCCATCGCCGCCGACCGACCGGCTGGCAGATACACGCTCACGGTGCGGGTGCAGGACGGCGACAAGCTCCTGTCGGTGCTGAAGCAGCCGCTCGTCGTGGGCGAGGTGCTGACGGCCCAGCTGAGCGGCATCCCGCTCACGAAGACGGAGGCCCCCGCGATCGCCGTCGCGATCAAGAGCCTCGCCGACAAGCCGATGCAGGGCCGCGTGCGGATCGCGAACCGCTTCTTCGGCGGCGGCTTCGCGCCGGAGGTGATGGAGCAGCCATATTCAGTCGCGCCGGGCGGCACGGCCGTCGTGAAGTTTCCGGTGCCGCGTGACCAGGCCAATCTCGCCACGAGCTATGAGATGCGGGCAACGGTGGCCGACTCAAGCGGCATTGCCGTGACATGCGACGGCGACGTCAGCTTTCAGGCCTGCGTGAAGACGAAGACGCCGATCGTGGTCGATGGCAGCCTCTCCGACTGGAAGCTCGACGAACTCGTGGCGATTCCGTTCGAGAAGTGGCACCGCGGGCCGCGGGATCCGCAGGAATTCGGCGGCCGCTTCTTCACCCGCTGGGACGACGAGCGGCTCTACTTCGCCGCCGAGATCACCGATCGCGTGCCGGTCGTCAACGGCACCGAGCAGGTGTTTTGGAACGACGACAACATCATGTTTTGCCTCTATCCCTGGGGCTGGCGGATGGGCGAGCCGCTCGAGTCGGGCTACTACCGCGAGCATCTCGGGCCGCTCGCGGGGGGCAAGGCCGGCATCTGGCGGGCGGGCAACGTGCCGAGCGGACCGACGCGGGCCGACGGGGCGGAGATCGCCGTCACCCGCACGCCCACGGGCTGGGTCTATGAATGGGCCTATCCGAAGGCGAGCCTCCATCCGCTCGTGCTCGCAGACGGCGCCGCCTTCCGACTCTCGATGAGCGTGTGGGACCAGTTCAAGAAGGAGAAGACGACGGAGCAGGACTGGGGCGAATTCTCCTGGCTCACATTCAGCGGCTTCAACTCGAGCGTCAACGCCCAGCCCGCCCTCTGGCGCGAATTCACCCTGGTCGAATAAAAGGACTAAAAGGGGACGCAGCTCTTTTCGCTTGAGGCGAAAAGAGCTGCGTCCCCTTTTAGTCCTCACCCTTTTAATCCTTCAAGGATTTCAAAATGAGCTGCGTCCCCTTTTTGCTATTGCTGCTGGTGTCGTTTTCGTGCGGTGTTGCAGCCGGGGAGGAGAGGAAGGACCTCTACGAAGGCATCCGGCGCGAGGCGGTGCGGCCGAATGGTGATCCGGAGGGGCGGGCGTTGCCGCTGGCCTCCCGCTGGACGGTTCACAACTATGTCGACAAGGACGTGGCCGGACCGGGCGAGAAGCCGAGCGTCCACTGGCCGTTCCTGCCCGAGCGGCTGATGAACGACATCGATGCCGGGCACCATGTCATGCCGTTCCTCAATTGGACGATCGCCGGCGAGAAACTCTCTGGGGGCGGCTATAGCCTGCCATGGTCGGTCGTGGAGCCGGCCTTCAAGCGGATCGCCGCCGCCGGACTGCCGTTCGAGTTCGAGGCCGGCAACATCGAAGACGCCATGTTTGGAAGCGTCGAGGTGGCGGCCCGCTATTGGAACCGCCCGATGGCCGAGAACCCGGCGCACATCAGGGCCGACGTGCAGGCCAAGACGGGGGCGGCCCAAACGGCCGCTACCGAAGTGAGCAGCAGCGGCTGGCAGCCAGGCAAGGAGGTGCTGAAGAAGGGACACTTCGTGATCTTCTCCGGGCACGGCCATGTCTACGCCCTCGCCGAAACGCTGGTCAGTGATTCGCAGGGCGCGGCTGTTCTCAAGCTCGCCGAACCGTTGACGCAGCCGGTGACGGAGGGCGAGACCGTCGCCCAGGTTGCGCGAAAGATGGACTTCTGGTCCGCTGCCGACCCAGCCATCTGGGAGCAGGCCGGCGGCGACCTCGTCCGCGAAACCTTTGGCGCCAAGGCCGACACCTGGAAGAAGATGGCGGAGATCTATCCAGATCCGCCGCAGGTGCAGATCGTCAGCAACAACGAAGGCGGCGGGAAGGTCGGCATCGGTGAATCGAACGTGAGCTGGCATTATCAAAACCAGCGGGAGCGGCTGGAACGGGAGCTCCCCCCGCTCGGAAAGGATGCCTACGTCATCGGCCCGCAGAAGCAGTCGTTCGCCAAGGGGTATGTCGAGAAGATGTCGGCCTACCTCCGCGGCGTGCGGAAGGCGCTACCGTGGCCGGAGCAAACGGTGAAGTGCATCGCCTACAACGGATTCGGCGCCAACTTCGAGGTCGGCCGCTGGGGTGGCTGGGGTGGACACGCGGTCCCTTTTAAGCAGGCGGACATGTTCGACTGGCTGGCCTGGGACGGCTCCGCGCCTGACTTCTACGCCTACGACTGGAACTACGCCACCGATGAGCATGTCGGCTCGCCGCACATCGGCTCGATGCAGGCCTATACCATGCTGGCTCCGCGCGCCGAGGCCCAGGTGCCCGGCTACCAGTGGCAGGTGGCGCTCTGGGATGGAGGGCAAAGCAAGCGGTATCGCTACGCCTCCTGGGGCGAACTCCCGCGCACCCGCCAGGTGGGCGTGACGGCGACGGCGATCAGCGAGAGCGGCGCCATGGAATTGCCGATCGAGGGAGCGGCCCCCGGTGCCGTAATCCTGCGGCAGGGCGACCTGCTTTCCATCGAGGGGCATTCCGACTCCAAACCCGCGGTCTGCACCGCACAGTTCGACCAGGTTTCGCTTCCCAACGCGGCGGGAGGCACCATCGGCCTGTTCGCGTCCGCCGCCGACATCGGGCAGGTGGGCGTTCCTGGCAAGGCGACCTTCGCCGACGGCGTCTATACGGTGGCGGGATCGGGCGAGGGCTTTGCCAACATGCAGGTCGATTCCTTTGGCGATGGCTTCCGGTATCTCTTTCGCCCGTTGGACCAGGACGGCGCGGTGGTGGCCCGCGTGAAGGCGATGGACAACCCCGATGCCGGCACGCGATCGGCGGAGATCGCCGCGGCCCCCGACTCGCCGGGCGCCACGTATGTAAACGCCGCGGAAGCCGCCCTCCAGAAGGAGATCGCCGAGCGGCAATCCTACTCTCTCGCCATGGCCGGCGTCATGCTCCGCGCTTCCGATGCGGCCGACGCCCCGTTCATCATGCTCTACCAACTGCCGGGCGGGCGTGTCTTCCTGACCTCCCGCCGCGACAAGAAATACCCCACGGCCGACACGCTGGTCACCGACAAGCACAACGCCGAGACGAAATGGCTGCGGATCGAACGCACGGGGGACGACTGCGTGGCGGCCTATTCCACCGATGGCAAATCGTGGACCACGCTCGCGCCGACAAAGGTGATGCTCGGCAAGCAGCCGTTGGCCGGCCTGACCGTGACGACCCGCGAATCCCGCGGTGCGCGGCTTCGCGTCTACACTGCCGCCGGAGATGTGCTGGCCGACGCCGAAGGAAAGGCCGTCATCCCCCTGGGAACCCAGAAAAATTCGGGGCCGATCCTGATCAACGGGCATTTCGCGCCGATCACCAAGGGAGCGCGGGTCCATTTCCACGACTATCAGGACCGCTACGAGGGGCTCTGCAATGCCGCCCTCTGGCTGTCGCGGCCGAGGATCATCCGCGAGTTTGCCTGGGGCGATTTCGATGGTCAGGTAGACCGGCAGTGGCAGACACTCATGCGAGCCGTCGACCGGGTCTGGGCAGACCCCGTGCTGACGCGGTTCTGGCGGAAGGGTGCGCTCGTGGTCAATCCCGACTACGAGGCAGCGACGGGCGTGAAGCATCCCTTCTTTGAGCTTACCGACATCGACAAGTCGGGCCGCGTCGGCCCCTGGCTCGAGCGGTGGAAGAAGCAGGATCGCTTTTATCAATTGACCGTGCCGATCAATCCGCCCTTCGCCAAGTGGCCGCAGGGATATCAGGTCGCTTTCCACACGCGGCCCTTCGACGAGCATGCGTTGATCAAGGTCTGGGCGTTCGCCTACGAGCTGGGCACGGCGTCAGACCGTGAGTGGCTGCTCTACGTGCAGTCGCCCCGCGAAGACCGCAACGCGGTCGAGGTGAAGGTGCCCGGCTTCGGCGACGTGGCCGTGGACGTAACCCGCAGCGGCGCGTTTTATCACCTCCGCGAGGGGCAGAAAGAACCTGTCCGCGTCGGCGTCGAGCCACGCTCAGAATAAAAGGGGACGCAGCCAGTAGTGTTCGGCACGATACGTGCTCCTCTCCCGTGGCGGCAAGTTTTTAACTTGTCCGTGGAGATCGTGCCGGTGATGGCGTGCTGTGGTCAGCCCGCCGGCTGCGGCATGCTCGTCGCCGGCGGATTCTGCTACGGGAGTCTCTTGGACGAGCGACTGAAAAGGGGACGCAGCTCTTTTTCCGAGGCTTGCAAGAAGGAATGAACGCGTGTACATATACGGCGGTCGCTTTGAAAATCGGCTTTTTCGCCCATGCCTCGCCGCCCACGCTGCTGCCCCGCCGGAACCTGCTACCACGTGCTCAACCGCGCGGTCGCGAGGCTCCCGCTTTTTGAGCGGGCGGCAGACTACGAGGCATTTACTGAAGTCTTGCAAGAGGCCTTGCGGAGGGAACCGCTACCGATATTCGCCTACAGCCTGATGCCCAACCACTGGCACTTCGTGGTCCGACCCGATGACGGGCATCAGGTCTCGAGTTTTTTCAGGTGGTTGACCCACACCCACACGATGCGGTGGCATGCGAGCCACCACACCGTCGGGACCGGCCATCTGTACCAAGGTCGATTCAAGGCGTTTCCGATCGAAGAAGACGACCACCTTTTGACCGTGATGCGATACGTGGAGCGGAACCCCTTGCGGGCGAATCTCTGCCCGCGTGCGGAGGAATGGAAATACGGGAGTGCCTGGCATCGCACGAACGGCACGGCCATGTCGGAGGTCATTCTCAGCCCATTGCCGATTCCGAGGCCGGCAAGGTGGCTGGATCACGTCAATCAGCCCCAGACGTCGGGCGAGGTGGAGGCGATCAGAAAAAGCATCGCACGCGGAATGCCCTACGGGACGGATCGCTGGGTTTCGCAAACCGCAGCCCGGCTGGAGATCAAACACACGCTGCGACCGCGGGGCCGGCCAGCCGCGAAATGAGCTGCGTCCCCTTTTTTGCGTCTTGACATTGTCGGGCATTTGACGATAGTGAGAAGCGGAGATCACACCACGTGAGGGTTACCGATGGCTTCTTCATCAACACGGTCTGAAAAGCTCGACCTGAGAATCAGCTCCGAGGCGAAGAGGACGCTGCAGGCGGCCGCGGCGTCGCAATCGCGAAGCCTCAGCGAGTTCGTGCTGGAGAGCGCCTTGCAGCGGGCGGCAGAGACGCTGCCGGACCGGCAACGATTCGGGCTCGACGAGGCGCGGTGGAAAGAGTTCATGGCCGCCCTGGAGGGCCGGCCCCGCCCGCTTGCCCGGCTCACAAAACTGCTTCGTTCGCGGGGTCCGTTCGACGCCGGATCGAAATGAGCGGCAGTCTGCGGATCGAGAAGCTGGCCCGATCGCACGACGTCGATGGCTTAGTGTCCGGAAGCGAGCCGCTCGACAGGTTTCTCGTGCGGCACGCCTTGCTCAGCCAGCAGGCCAATGCCTCCCAAACGTACGTGGCGGTCTCTGACGATCGGGTCGTGGGCTATTACACGCTCGTCTTCGGTCAGGTCTCGCGCGACATCGCTCCACCGAGAATCGCCAAGGGACTGCCGCGATACCCGGTGCCGATCATGGTGCTGGCACGGCTTGCCGTTGCCGGCGATTGGCAGCGGCGGGGAATCGGCAGCGGCATGCTCAAGGACGCCATCCTGCGCACGCTTCGTGCGGCGGAAATCGCCGGCCTGAGAGCGCTCGTCGTACACGCCAAAGACGAAGCAGCCCGGACTTTTTACGAACGGTTCGACTTCGTCCCGTCGCCATCCGATCCGCTGCACCTGTTCGTGCTCATCAAGGACCTCAAACGGATCCTTGGCAAGTAACGAACTGAGTGAAAAGGGGGAGTGAAAAGGGGACGCAGCTCTTTTTCCAGGGCTTGCACTTCGTGGTCCGCCCGGATGCCGATCATCAGGTCTCGAGTTTTTTCAGATGGTTGACCTACACCCACACGATGCGGTGGCACGCGAGCCACCACACCGTCGGGACCGGCCATCTGTACCAAGGTCGATTCAAGGCGTTTACCATCGAAGAAGACCACCTGGATCACGTCAACCAGTCCCAGACAACCGGCGAGGTGGAGGCGATCAGAAAAAGCATCGCACGCGGAATGCCCTTTGGGAACGATCGCTGGGTTTCGCAAACCGCAGCCCGCCTGGAGATCAAGCACACGCTGCGACCGCGAGGCCGGCCCGCCGCGAAATGAGCTGCGTCCCCTTTTTGCGTCCGTGCGGCGAATCGACGGTATAATCGCCGCACGAGATGCGGCGAATATGGTTTTCATCCACGAAACAAAGGGCTGGCCGAACCTTGATTGGGACGCTGGGGAGGTTACGCGCGGCCTTGTGCAGGCGCGGCACAAACAAGGGCTGCTCCTGGGCCGCATGCGACAGCTGGGGTTCGCCTTGCAGGCCGAGGCCTCAGTCGAGGTGCTGACAAGCGACGTCGTGCAGAGCTCGGCCATCGAGGGCGAGCGGCTCGACCAGGCGGATGTCCGCTCGTCGATCGCGCGTCGTCTGGGCCTGCCCGACGGTGCAGCGCGTCGGGGGAATCGGGATGTCGAGGGCGTCGTGGAGGTCATGCTCGACGCCACGAGAAATGCGACGCAACCGATCACCGAGCGGCGGCTGTGCGGCTGGCACGCAGCCCTGTTTCCAGTCGGCTACAGCGGCACGCGGCCGATCGCCGTCGGCACGTGGCGGCCTGTCGAGGCCGGCCCGATGCAGGTCGTTTCGGGGCCGATCGGCCGGGAACGCGTCCACTTCGAGGCGCCGCCCGCGGAACGGGTTCCCCGCGGAATGGCGAGATTCATCGAGTGGTGCAATGCGGCAGATGGCGTCGATCCGGTCCTCCGTGCCGCCGTCGCCCACTTCTGGTTCGTCACGATCCATCCGTTCGAGGACGGCAACGGCAGGCTGGCCCGCGCGCTCGCGGATCTCTTCCTCGCTCGTGCCGATGGTTGCCCTGAGCGGTTCTACAGCATGTCGACCCGGATCGAAGCGGAGCGGAAGGATTACTACCGGATCCTCGAACGCACGCAGCGTGGTGGCCTCGACATCACCCCCTGGATGACCTGGTTTATCGGCTGCCTTGAGCGGGCCATCGATCAGGCCGATTCGCTCACCTCCGGCGTGCTCCGTAAGGCGGCGGTCTGGCGGCTGCTCCACGATGGGCCGCCGGTGAACGAACGCCAGCGACGGGTTGTCAACAAAATGCTCGACGGCTTCGAAGGTTTCCTGACCACGTCGAAATACGCGCGGATCGCCAAATGTTCGACCGACACCGCCCTCCGCGACATCGGCGATCTCGTGGAACGCGGCTTGCTCGTCCGCAATGCAGCCGGCGGGCGGAGCACGAGCTACCGGGTGGCGGACTAACAGGGCTTCCGCCCGTGGCGGCACGTCCGAGGATGCGGACGCTGTTTTGCCGGGGGCATGCGGGTCGGCAGTCCTGCTTTTGCAGGATGGAAGCCTGGATGTAAAAAGAGGACGCTTCTTCCGCCGGAGTACGACCGATGCGACTGATTCCCGTGACACTCTGTTTCCTGATCGTGGTGGCGCAGGCGGCCCTGGCGGCCGCTGCAGCGCCGGTGGTTGAGGCGGTGCTCAGCCATGAGATCGTGCGGGCCACCGAGGAGGCGCGGCGGAATGGCGAGGCGTCCTTCATCCCGCTGAAAGACGGCTCGCTGCTGTTGCTCTACGGGGCCCACTCCAAACCGGGTGACTGGGACCGCGGCCAGATTCGCCAGATCCGCTCCCGCGACGGCGGCAAGACCTGGTCGGAGCCGGAGACCGTCTTCAGCGATCCCAAGCGGTCGCTCTTCCAGTGTTCACTGGCCCGGCTCCCGAGCGGCGACCTCGGCCTCACCCACTCATCCCTCGCCAACGGCACCGACGCGATCAAGGTGTTTCGCCGGTCGAGCGACGAGGGGAAAACTTGGTCGGAGCCGATCGTCATCAGCGACAAGGCGCATGCCTACACGACCGGCCCGTGGGACAAGCTCTACGTGCTCGAAAGCGGCAGGGTGCTCACGCTTTTGCACTGCAATCTCAAGCCCAACACCACGAAGCAAGGCGGCCCGCTCGGCAGCTACGCGGTCTATTCGGATGACGACGGCAAGACCTGGTCGCGTTCGCCCGCCGACGACGTGCTGCACGTGGCCGAGAATCCGCATCGGGCGCACGAGTGGGGCTTCTGGGAGCCGGCGCTCGTGGAGCCTGCCCCCGGCAAGTTGCTCATGCTCGGCCGCACGCCCAACGGCTGGCTCTGGGAAAGCCGCTCCGCCGACAACGGCACGACCTGGTCGATGCCCGTGAAGACGGCCGTGCCCAACCCGGTCGCCCCGCCGGTGCTCACCCGCGTGCCCGGCACCGACACGCTCGTGCTGATCCAGAATCCCGAGGTCGATCTGAAGTCGGGCTGGCACGGTGGCCCGCGGCGGGCGCTGGCGTTTCGCACGAGCACCGACGGCGGCCGCACCTGGTCGGAGCCGACCGATCTCTATCGCGCGACCGAGAAGGACCTCTGGGTCGACTATCCCGCCATCCGCTGGATCGACGGCAACCTGCACATGGTGTGGCGACACAACTATCGCGCCGCGACCCCCCAAAACATGACCAGCCTCTATCACCTCACCGTGCCCGCCGCCGTCTTCACGACCGCACGCGGGGCCGACGCGGCTGCGCGGCAGGCAAGCCGTGAGACCGACCTCGTCGTCATCGGCGGCACGCCCGGCGGCATCGCCTGCGCCGTGAGGGCGGCCGAGCCGGCGGCGGTTGCCGGTCGTCCGCCGCTCCGTATTCTTCCCCTGGGCGACAGTATCACGCGGGGGTCGTATCTCACGCTCAAGGATGGCAAGGCGTTCGGACTGCCGCAGCCTGACGGCGGCGGCTGGCGAAAGGGGCTGCAAGACAGGCTGCGGGCCGCGGGCATCGCCTTCGATTTCGTCGGTGAGCTCGACTATCTGGCTTACGGCCGCGACGGGGTCGTCGATCCGGACTTCGATCCGCACCATCACGGCCTGGCCGGCTTCAGCAACTCGCGTATCCTCTCGGGCGGCACGGTGCCCACGCCACCCGACGTGCTCGCCGCCCGCGGCGCCACGGAGATCACCGTGCCTCCGCTGGCGGACGTGCTCACGCGGGAGAAGCCCGACGTGATCTTGCTTATGTCGGGCGCCAACGGCTTCGATGCCGCCGCACGCGACACGCTCATCCGCACGATCGGCGAGAAGAGCGGCGCCCACCTCTTCGTGGCCACGATTTTGCCGCAGAAGGCTCCCCGGGCCGGCTGGGAAAATGTCGACGCCTACAACGCCTCGCTCCCGGCCGTCGTCGCCGCCGAGCAGGCCGCCGGCAGGCGGATCACGCTCGTGGACATGCACGCGTCCCTCACCTCTGACGACCTGCTGCCCGACGGCGTGCATCCCAGCCGCGCCGGCATGGAACAAATCGCCGCCGTCTGGTTCGCGGCCCTCACCGGTCAGCCCCGTCCGTGAGCCATGCGAGGTTGAACCACGCGACGGTCAAGCGGCCGGTGCCGAAGTTGTTTTTTCCGTCGATGCTCCCCCGCTCGTAGAAGCAGAGGATCGTGCCGTCGGGGAGCACCGCCAGGTCGCTATAGCCGCTGAAGCCGGCTTCGAGCGACTTGCTGACCGGCCAGGTCTGCCCCTCGTCGTACGACAGTTTCACGGAGACATTCTTGCGATCGCGACCGAAGCCCGGCTGGGCCTTGCCGTCGGCCCGTTCGAGCCAGTGCGGATTGGCAAACAGAATCCGATTCCTCCCCCGAGCCTCGCCGGCCAGGGAATACCGCACGATGCTCGCCATGCAGATCGGCTCGGGCGATGGGCGTGGCCGCCCGTGCCGGTCGAGAGCCACACCGTCGGCCACCATCGGTGCTGCGGCGGAGCAGGATGTCGATCGTGCCCCAATAGCCGCTGCCGCTCGTGCGGGCCTCGCAGGAGGCGACCACCGTTCCCTTCGCCGTGACGACGATTCCCGGAATAAGGTACAGCATGTATCCGCCGGTCTTCGCCTCGAAGATATCGATCTTTTCGAGAGCGGTGGTTTAGGTCGCCGGCACCTCGAGTTGCGTGAAGAGCCGCTGCAGTGCTTCGCCGCGGAGTTCTCCGGTGGCCGGTGACTCCTGCGACTCAGCTGCCTGAACGGCGGCCGCGAGCTTGGCCGCATCGAGCGTTCCCTGCTTGAGTTTCTCGAACCCATCGAGCCAGACGCCTCGCACGGCCTCCGTGAGCGGCTCGTCGAGCTGCGCGTCGTATCCGGCGAAGAAGCCCTTCGTGCCGAAATACTGCGCGGCTGCCACGCGGGGATCGTTCGAGGCGACGTCGACGTCGTTGAAGAACGTGACCATGACTCGACTCGCGGCGAGCTTGCGGACGAGGTGGTCGGGGTCGAGTTTCGCCGGAGTGATCATGCTTTTTACGGAGAGCGCGGCGGCGTGGCCGGCACTTTCGCCGAGCTGCATCCAGACGGGTTCGAGACGGATGCTCCCCCAGCCGACGTGTGAGGCGCTGATGGCGACGGGCACGAGCAGGTTGTCGATCTCGTTCGTGAGGATCGAGCGGTAGGGCACCTGCGCAGGGCGGGACTGCTCGGCGATGAAGAAGATGCCGTCGACGTTGCCGCCCGGCACGCTGCGGGGCAGGCAGGCGACGGAGTCCATCGGCCAGTCGGTCATGGCGATGCTGTCGGCATGGACCGGCGTGCGGGCGGTGCCCTCGGCAACGAGGTTGTCCTGCTCCTTGAAGACGTAGCGGCCGACGAGACGGCGGGCCTCGCGGACATAGATCTCGTAGGGGACGTTGTGGTTGTCGCGAAACTCGTCCGCCGCGAGGCCATAGCCGGCGAATGCTTCGCGCTCGCCTGCGGGCGCCTCGGGATCGTTCTGCAGCCACCACAGCCGCATCAGCATGGCGTCGAGGTATCGCTTGGCGATGGCCTCGCGGGCGGGCCAGTCGGCCGCTGGATAGTCGTTCTGCGGGCCGATGAGCCGCCCGCCATTCCAGGCGACCTTGCCGTTGGGCAGGTTGGGCACGAAGCCGCCGCCGGCGGCGGCTTTGGCGATCGCAGGATCGTAGTTCGCTGGCTTTTCGACCATGATCCGGTTCGCCGGATCGCGGGTGAGGATGAGCCGGTAGTTGTAGGCCATCACGGAATCGTCGGCCTCACCGCTGTGCGGGCCTGCGACGATCTCGCCCGTGGAATGGCCGATGTAGCGGATGTTGAGCGTGCCGTTGTCGGCGACTTTCGGAAAGCCACGCTGCCCCGGCTCTCGGGACAGTTCCTTCGTGTAGATGACGCCCGCGTGCTGCTCGCCATATTTCTCGCGTGACTCGCGGCCGATCTGCGTCTTCACGCCCGCGGCCGCCATCAGATCGCCCTCGTACATGGCGTCGGCGAACACCGTGCCACTGACGGCAACGGTGCCCTCACCGTGCATCGGGCGGAGGGTCACTCGCTTGAGTATTTTCCCCTCGCATTCCGCCCTGCCGACGACGTGGCCGAACAGCACGGTGAGCGACTGCTCCCGCTCGATCATCCGATTGAACAGCAGCTCGGCAACGCGGGGCTCGACCTTCGCCCGGTCGATGTGGGCGCGGCTGGTTGTGCTTGGCATCGAAAGGACGTGCTGCGGCGAGCCATCGCCATATCTGTCGCGGTAATACGCCGCCGCACCGGCGAGCATCTCGCCGTAGAGCGGCGAACGGTGGCCGTCGTATGTCGCCTCCCACCCGCCGGCGCCGCTCGTGATAAAGCCGCCAAGATGCCGCGTGTGATTGACGAGCAGCACGCGGAGGCCTTCCCTCGCCGCCCGCACCGCGCAGGCGATGCCGCCCGGCGTGCCGCCGATGACGACGAGGTCATACGACTTGCCGTTCACGTCCTCCGGCTTCGCGGCGTTCTTCGGGGCCTTGGGCGGTGGAGCTGGCATGCCCAGGATCTGCCCATCGGCGACGAGCCGCGGCTTGAGCTTCGAATAGTCCACCGCCTGCACCGGCACGCCCGCGTCGATCGCCATCGCGGCCGCGGTGGCGGCGGTCTGGCTCGACACCATGAACACCGGCTCCATGCGGATGCTCGAGAAGGCGACGTGGCTGGCCGAGAGCGCGAACGTGACGAGCAGGTTGTCGCACTCG
>JBILKZ010000229.1:0-4067 GCA_044376405.1 Pirellulales bacterium | reverse complement strand
TTTTTCCGCCATCCGAAGACTGGAAAACTCTATCTCTTCGGCGGCGACATCGACGGCCGGATCTGGGAGATCGCCGGCTGGGAGAGCATTCAGCGGATCGCCCCGACGCCCGTGATGGTGACGGACGAGCAGCACCGGCAGGTGGTGGAAGCGATCGCAAAGAAGGCGGCGGCGACCGCGCGGCCGACCTCGCTCACCGTGACGCCGGGCCTGCCGGCGGTCGACGCTGCAACGGCGGCCCGGATCGATCTGGATGCCGCGGGCCAGGCGAGCGTGGCACTGGGGCATGATGCCGAGCGGCTGCACGCCGTGTTTCAGGTGCCCGACGCAAGCCCGTGGAAAAATACGAGCAGCGACTGGCGGTATGCCTTCAAGGGCGGCGACGCGCTCGACATCCAAGTTGGCCTCGGTGGAGAGGCGAAACCGGTGCAGCCGGGCGACGTGCGGATCGTGATCGCGCCGGCGGCGAATGAAAAGGGCTTCGTGGCCTTCGGAATGTGGCCGAAGGTGGCCGGCGGCGTGGCCAAAGAGCCGCAGCTCTACAAGTCGCCCGTGCGGGAGGTGCCGTTCGACCGGGTAACGCTGCTGCCAGGCGCCGCGTGCGCGATCGAGAAGACAGGAACCGGCTACGCGGCCAAGGTCAGCGTGCCGTGGAAGGAACTGGGGCTGACCGCGCCGGCGAGCGGCGCGACGCTTCGCGGCGACGTGGGCGTGCTCGTGAGCGATGATGGCGGTCAGCGGACCGTGCTGCGGCGGTTTCTCTTCAATCAGAACACCGCCATCACGATGGACGCCCCGACCGAGGCCGAGATCGAGCCACAATATTGGGGACTGCTGAAATTCGCACCGTGAAAGGACACACCGTGATGGGAACGATTCTCGTGGGCCGCCTGCTACGCGGCATTGCGCTCGTGGCGATCGTGGCGGGGGCCGGGGCGGCGGAGGCGGCGGAGGCGGCCGATGGGCCGGGCACGCTGCTCTGGTCGCGGGACTTTGCCGACGGCCAGCTCGGCATGTATGCGATGAACGTCGCCGGTGCGAAGGCGGATGTGGTGGAGGCCGACGGCCGCAAGCTGGCGCAGGTGACGCTCGCCTTCGCGCCGCGGGTGAACCGCCATCAGCTGCAGTTCTTCGCCGACAAGGGAGGGATCGATCGCAAACAGGGCGATTATTTTCTCGCCACCTACGACTATCGCTGCGGCGAGGCCGGCGAGCCGGGCATCAACGCGGAACTGTTTCCGTTTGGCGTGGGAAACGTCGGCCAGGGAACCGCGAAAGCCGTTTGGTCGCAGACCACGAAGCCCGATTCGCAGGGCTGGCGGACGGCCCGCGTTGTCTTTCACGTCGATTCGCCCGACTGGGATGGCCATCTGCTGCAATTCCGGCTGCTGGTCTTTCGCGACGGCATGCAGCCGGAGCAACACTTCGAGACGTTCTTTCGCCGGGTCGAACTGCGGCAGCTCTCGGCCGAGCAGACAAACGAGGTGCAGCCGGGGCTCTTGGCTGCGGTCGCCGCAGCCAAGCCGGCTGCGGCAACGGGGGCCGCGAAGGCCAAGGAGGCCGCCCCTGAGCGGGTCGTGGTGCCGGTGACGTTTACGCTCGACAAGCCGCAGGCGGTGACGATCGTCGTGGACGATGCGCAGGGCAAGCGGGTGCGGAATCTCTTCGGAGCGAAGGAGTTTCCGGCGGGGACACACACCGTGTCGTGGGACGGGCTGGTCGAGCAGGACATGCAGCGGGCGGTTGTCCCCGGGCACTACTACTACGGCATCCAGAAGCTCGCACTTGCCGAGCCGGGCCGCTACACCGCCCGCGCGCTCGTGCACGACCCCGTCGACATCCGCTACGAGTTTGCGGTCAACACCGGCGGCACGCCTCCCTGGAAGACCGTCGCCGGCACCGGCGGCTGGCTGCACGACCACACGCCACCCAGCGACATCGTGTTCATCCCCCAGACGAAGCGGCTGCTCGTGGCCAGCGCCGTGGGCGAGATCGGCCACGGCATGGTCTATCTCGATCCCGCCACCGGGAAGAAACTGGCTGGGGCACGCAGCTATGGCGTGGGCGGCGGCTGGTGCGGCGCGCAGTGGCTTGCGCGGGATGCAGGGCCGAAGGCTCGCGCGGAGGTGCAGGCCTTCAACGCGACGGCGTTTTATCAGTACCTCGAGTTGTGGGAGCACTCCGACCGCGGCCATTTCAAGATCTACAGCCACAAGCGCAAGGACGGGAAAGACGTGACGTGTGCCGGCGTCGCCGTGTTCAACGACATGGCCGTCGTCAGCCTGCCGGATGAAGAGCAGCTGCTCGTGGTCGACCTGAAGGAAGGGAAGCTCGCCGCCACCGTGCCGATGCCGGCGGCGAAGGGCGTGGCGTTTCTGCCGGGCGGCGAACTGCTCGTGATCTCGGAGAAGAAACTCAGACGCTTTCCGGCGTTCGACCTGGCGACCGCGGCGGCAGCGCTTATGCCAGAGAAGGCGCAGACGGTGGTCGGCCAGGGGCTTGATGATCCGCGGTGCCTGCGGGTCTTCGGCGAGAGGCTCTGCGTGAGCGACTGGGGTGCGTCGCAGCAGGTGAAACTGTTTGACCTGACGGGGAAGCCGTTGGCCGCGATCGGCAAAGCCGGCCCGCCTGTCACTGGAGCATACGACGAAGGCCACATGAATCATCCGGCTGGCTGCTGGCTGGTCGCGCCGGCGACCGCGACGGAGGCTGCGTTTTCAGGGGCTCCTGCTGGCGAGCCCGTTCTCTGGGTTGCCGAGGCCGATGAACGGCCGAAGCGGCTGAGCGTGTGGACGCTCGATGGCAAGCTCTTGAAGGCCTTCTATGGCCCGCCCGGCTACGGCGGCGGCGGCTTTCTGGATGGGGCCGACAAGACAAGGTTTTTCTACAACGGCATGGAGTTTCAGCTCGACTGGGAGAAGGGGCAGTCGAAGCTCGTGAATGTCTACGCGAGGGACGGGCTGCTCTTGCCCGGTGGCATGCCGGAGACGCCGCTCGTGGTCGGCGGACGGCGGTATCTCGTCAACACGTTTACGCCCGGGGGCGTGCAGTCGGGGCCGGGGTTCGTGTCGGTCTATTTGTATGGAGACCAGCACGCACAGCAGGAGAACCTGCGGCCGGCGGCGGTCGTGGGCACGCTCGCCAGCATGCGGGACTGGCCGCCGCTCAAGACGCCGGCGATCGAGTCGCTTGTCAAAGGCAAGACGTTGCTCGCCTGGTCCGATCTCAACGCCGACGGCGGGGTGCAGGCAGAGGAATGTTCGGTGTCGGATGCCGCGGGTTCGGGGAACATGATGGTGGACCCGAGCCTGCGGGTGTCGACCGGCTCGGGGCTTTTTGTCGTGCCGACGCGGTTCACCGATGCCGGGATGCCGGTCTACGATCTGGCAACGCTCGCTCCCGCGGTGGAGCCACAGAAAGACGCCAAGCCGGTGGTGGGCGGGCCGCTCTTTTCCCGCGATGGCTGGCTGATCAGCGTGGGGCTGCCGATCTCCGGGGCCCGTAGCGGCTCGGCTCCCTGGACCTATCCGCAGACGCATGCGGGCATTCAGGGCTCGCAGCCATCCGGCCCGCCCGCCTATCCCGGGCATGTCATCGGCACCACGCACCTGGCGGGCTTCAACGTCACGCCCAAGGCGGGCGAGGCCGGCGAACTCTGGACGGTGATCGGCAACCGCGGCAACCTGTTCATGTTAACCACCGACGGCTTCTTCGTCACGGAGCTCTTCCGCGACCGGATCGCCGCCGGTCAGGGAAGCGGACCCGATCCCGTGGTGGGCCCTGCCGAGGCCACGCGGGGCCTATCGCTCAAGGAGATGAGCCTGGGCGAAGAGGCGTTTTGGCCGAGCATCACCCAGACCGCCGACGGCAACATCTACCTCGTCGCCGGCCACGGATTCTCGGCGATCTGCCGTGTCACGGGGCTCGATTCCGTGAGGCGGCTGCCGCCGCAAGCTCTCGAGCTGACGCCCGCGCTCGTGGAGACGGCTCGCCAGCTGCGGGTAAAGAAGCAGCAGGAGGAGATGGCCGACGCCGGGCCGAAGAAGCTCGTCGTGGGCCTTTCGCCA
>JBILKZ010000267.1:0-3132 GCA_044376405.1 Pirellulales bacterium | reverse complement strand
TACCCAGCCATACTGTGATCCCACCCACATCACGTTTGGGTTGTCGCCCTCGGGGGCGGCATGGGGTGCCCAGCGTTGGCCGCCGTACCATTCCCGCACGACGGAGCCGTCGGCCGCGAAGTGGGCGGTGCGGCGTGGCGCGGACCCGTTTTCGGTCACATAGAAGCCGCCGTGACAATCGGCACAGAGATCCGCAAACCCCGCGAAGCTCCGTTTGGCCGCGTCGTCATAGAGCCCGTCCTGCCGGCCACCCTTCGCGCCAAATGTCTTGAGGAGAGCACCGGCCGCCGAGAACCGCTTGATCTGCTGCGTGCCGGCTTCATAGACGAAGAGATCGCCGGAGGCGTGATCGACATCGAGCCGCCCCGGCTTGTCGAGGCCGGTGACGACGTCGCTTGGCGTCTTGTTCGCTTGCGACAGTTTCACAATGCGGTCGCCAGTGCTGACGAAGACCGTGCCGTCGGCGGCCACCGCGACTCCGGCCGGCGTTGGCACCTCCGCCGTGTCGAGCACGGAGCCCTTCTGCGGGTCATACCAGCGCAGCGCATTTCGCTTTTCGTAGGCCACGACCAGCACGCCCGCATGCGCGTCCATGTCGCTTGCGTCCATGTCGTCATTCGCGGGATCCCATTGCACATCGATCATCACGGGTTGCTCGCCAACGGCTGTGCCTGCGACGGTTCGCTTCGCCAACCGGCCCGTTGCGGCGTCGTAGACATAGAGCAGTTGCTTCCGTTGCTGCGCCGGCGCGATGCGGCCATCCGTGGTCTTCACATGCCCGAGCATGAAGACCTCACCGCCATTGATGGCCAGACTCAGTGCCCCATCCCAGGGCCGGGGGTGCAGCGTGGTCCAGAGCCGCGATGCGCCGTCGGGCGTCATCTTCAGCATGCAAGTCTCGATGTTTTCCGTCGTGTGAGCCGAGACATAGATCCCAGTCTCATCCACGGCGATGCCAAACGGCGAATTGTGCGTGCCGGGCCCGCAGGCGGTCCGCCAGTCGTCGCCGGGCGGGTAGTTCGAGCCGAGGCTCATGAGATAGGTCGCCTTCAGCCCCGGCGTCTGCAAGAGCTTCCAGGTGTAGTCGCCGGCGGGCAGCGAGTTGCCATCGCGATCGAGGCCGTCCCAGACGAGGCTGTGCTTGCCGGCGTCTTGGGGCGCGGTGTGGAGCAACTCGCGGACGAGCCGTCCCTCGGCGTCATAGACCGCCGCCGACACCCGCCCGGCTTGTTCGAGCGCGTAGGGCACGACCTCCGCCGCGGCTGCCACGTGGGCGAGCGCGAGCAGCAAAAGGTGGCAGGCACCACATACCAAAATCCCCCGGCGGAAGCCGGCGGGGTGACGCGTTCCCCAGAAGCCCCCGGCGGGAGCCGGTGGGGTGACGCGTGGCGATAACAATCGGCGCGGTTGAGCAAATGCTCGCATGGTAATGGATCGCGTCATCCCCTCGCTTCCGCGAGGGGCTTTTGGGGAAGGGGGCATGTTCACTTGCTGATTCATTTTGGCTCGACCGCGACAACGCGCAGCGTGCTCAGCAGCGCAGCCTCCTTCCAGCCACCTTGCTGACCGGGAACCGGCCGGATCGAGAGCGTCTGCACGCCCGCTTCAAGGTCGGTTTCCAGCGACTGCTTCCAGGCATCGCCGTTGAGCGGGGCGGTTTCGCCCAGCGGCTTCGCGCCGATTTGGACCGTCAACGGTTTGATGGCATCGCCCTTGTCCTTGGGCAGCGCGACATCCAGCTCGATCCGATAGCGGCCGGCCTCGGGAACGCGCACGGTGACGCTCACCGCAAAAACGCCGTCGTGACGGAGCGAGATGATGTCGCTGGAGCCATAGACCGGATACTCCAGGCCCAGCCCGATCTCCTCACCGATCTCATGGGGCCGGAGCCACGCGCTGCCGACGAGCTTTGCGTCGCGCCACGGTGTCATCGCCGCAGCCGGGTCGCCGTCTGCGAGGCCCGCCCCGAGCGCGATCGTCTGCAGCCTCTTACCGTTGGCGCCGAAGGCCACCACGCCGCCATTCTCGTCCGAGCCGGCGAACACGCCACCGCCGGGCCGGGCGGCCAACGCCGTGAAATTCCCCTTGGCCACCGCCGTGACCGCGAGCGTTTCCAGGTTGATCCGATAGAGCGAGGCACCGGCCACCCAGAGTTCCCGCTCGTCGGCCGACAGCACCCGCGCCCAATGCCCGGGCTCCGGCAGCGACACGCGACGCATCGCCCCGCTCGCTACGTCGGCAATGTAAAAGACATCGCCAAAGCCGTGGCCAGCGACAATCACCCGCGATCCGTCGGCGGTCACGAGCGGATGGTCGATCTCCACGCCGAGCGGATGCCGCAGCAGCACCTTCCCGGTCGCCGCGTCGAGTACAGTCAGGCGGGAGGCCGGAGGGCTTCCTAGATCATCACGGCCGGACAGGTTTTCTTTTTCCAGGCAGGCGATGATCTTGCCATCGGCGCTGTAGGCGACACGATCCACCTTCAGGTTCGGCACCCGCCAGCGTTCACGACCTCCCGAAAGATCGACGGCCGCCAGGGCCGTGTCTGCAAGCTTGCGGCCGGGAGCCCCGGGATACTCCACCAGCAGATGGCTGCCGTCCGCGGCCAGCGCGACAAGATTGTCGGGTGCCGGGTGCGATGCGACGACCGTGCCGTCCGCGTCGATCTGCTCGAGATTCCCCGGCACGAAGCGATCGCCGACCACCCCCACGGTGGCCCGCACCCAGACCCGTCCGGCTGCATCAGGAGCGGTCAGCGGCGAGGCCAGCATCTTCCACCGCGGTGTGCCATCGGCCGCATGCCGCCATGCAAACATCCCGTCCGCCACCACCGCTTCGCCCGACGGATGAGCCAGCAGCTGGGAGGGCTGATAAAAGAGCCCGGTCGTGGTCCGCCAGCGTTCGCCAAAAGCCCCCGGTTGCTTCGCGTCGAGCCGCGTGAGATTCCGGCCCGGACTGTGCACGGCGGCGAGCACACCCCCGTCCACAGCCGCGAGCGCCGCGATGGGCAGGATAACGGGCAGCGGCGTGGCGGTCGGCTCAACCGCCTTCAGCGGCAGCAGTCGCGTCTTGGCGGGATACTTCAGGGGTTCGAAGCCGAGCAGTTGCCGGCGCTCGGCCGATCCATCGTCG
>JBILKZ010000030.1:0-35190 GCA_044376405.1 Pirellulales bacterium | reverse complement strand
AACAGTTCGGGGCTGACCGGACCCCATCGCCGGACGTTCGCTACGGCCATCCTGGCCTTCGCTCACTCGATGCTGACTGCGCTCCGGCATCCTGCCTGCGCTGGTCAGCAACGCCGGCTCTCGGGGCCCGGCCAGCCCCTCACGGATTCTGCATTCGAAACAGTCAACTCCACCGTGCTCGGGGTTGTATTAGCTTCATGAGAAACACAGCATCCTGCGAATAAGTCAAACGACAAGCCGCCGCCGAGGGCGGGAGGCATGCAATCTCCCGATGCTGAGGAGCCGGTCGGAGGCACGCGCAGGAGTCCGGTGAATTCTGCGACTCACGAGCGATGCGCGATTCGTCCAAGAGCATCCCGTAGCAGAATCCGCCGGCGACGAGCATGCCGCAGCCGGCGAACCAATGGGCGTGGCGTCAGCCTCTCCGTATCCCACGCCGCCGGGGACGGTGTGCCGAATCGGCCCGGTCGCTTCTGCAACTGGACGCGGCCGGAAATTGTCATAAAAAAGCAGCTATGACATCCTCCGCCGTCACGGAAACGAATCTCGGCATAGGCCCGCTCTACCGCGGCAAGGTCCGCGATTGCTACCGCCTTGACCACTCGGCGTTTGGTCCCGCGATGCTCATCGTCAGCACCGACCGGATCAGCGCCTTCGACTGGATTCTGCCGACGCCCATTCCCGACAAGGGCAAGGTGCTCACCGCGATCTCTGCGTTTTGGTTTGGCTGGCTTTCATCCGGTCCGCATCCCCAGGCCCATCATCTGCTCACGACCGACGTTGATGCCATGGGCCTGCCGGCCTCGGTTGATCGCGACCTGCTCCGCGGCCGCTCGATGCTCGTGCGTCAGGCCGAGGTGATTCCTTTCGAGTGCGTGGTCCGCGGCTGGCTGGCCGGCTCGGGGCTCGCCGAATATCGTCGCAGCGGCACCGTCTGCGGCGTGCCACTGCCTGCCGGCCTCGGCGCAGGATCGCCGCTCCCTGAGCCGATCTTCACGCCGGCGACCAAGGCTGTGACGGGGCACGACGAGAACGTGTCGTTCGAGATCATGGCCGATCGCATCGGCGGCCCGTTGGCATCCACGCTCCGCGAGAAGAGCCTAGAAGTGTTTCGCCGTGGTGCCGAGCATGCGGCCTCACGCGGGATCGTCGTCGCCGACACGAAGTTCGAGTGGGGCCGCCTGCCCGACGGTTCGCTGCTCCTGGTCGACGAGGTGCTCACCCCCGACAGTTCCCGGTTCTGGCCGGAGGACGGACTCGTATCGGGCCGTGTTCCCGACTCCTTTGACAAGCAATTTGTGCGGGATTGGCTCGAGTCGAGCGGCTGGGACAAATCGAGCCCCCCCCCCGCCCTTCCGGTCGATGTCGTTGCCAAGACGCGGGAAAAATACCTGGAAGCCTGCCGCCTGCTCACCGGGCGGGTGCCGTGAGCGCATCGTCAGCCTGGCCTGCTCGGAGCCATTTTTCTGGCGGGTTTCTGGCCTAGGGTGGCGTGCCTGCCGAAATTAGACTGAACGGTGACTGCTCACGCCGGGCCACACCTTCCCCGCCACCGACACTTCTTCGTAGAAGCCTTCCCATGCTGCGCTATTGGACCGCCGGAGAATCGCACGGCCCCGCTCTCGTGGCCCTCGTAGACGGGTTTCCGGCCGGCATGGCCGTCGACAAGGCGTTGATCGATGCCGAACTCGTCCGTCGCCAGGGTGGCTATGGTCGCGGCGGCCGGCAGCGGATCGAGACTGATGCTGTCACCTTTCTCTCGGGCCTCTGGCAAGGTACCACGCTCGGCAGTCCGTTGGCGCTCGAAGTTGTCAACAAAGACGCCAAGCTCGAGCGGCTCGAGGACGTTGACCGTCCACGGCCCGGCCATGCCGACCTTCCCGGTGCCGTCAAGCATCTTGGCAGCGTCCGCGCGGTATTGGAGCGGGCGAGCGCACGTGAAACGGCCGCCCGCGTGGCCGCAGGCGCCCTGGCCCGTCAGTTGCTAGCCCTCTTCGGCATCGAAGTCGCCGGCTGGGTGACGGAACTTGGCGGCGTGGTGCTCGGCGACCGTTCTGGCACGCTGCCGGACCTGCGAATCCTGCGCGACTCAAGCGCCATCTACTCGTTGCATCCCGAACGCGACGCCGAGGTGACCGAACTGATCGACCGCATCGGCAAGGAGGGCGACACACTCGGCGGCGTGGTGGAGGTGCGTGTCGATGGGCTGCCCATCGGCTTGGGCACGCACGCCCAGTGGGATCGCAAGCTCGACGGCCGGCTCGCGCAGGCCGTGATGGCCGTGCAGGCGATCAAGGGCGTGGAAATCGGCATGGGCTTTGAAGCGGCCCGGCGACGCGGCTCCGAGGTGCATGATCCGATCCACTATGACGAGGCAGCCCGCAGTGGCACGCAACTTGGCTTCACCCGGCCCACCAACAATGCCGGCGGACTCGAGGCTGGCATGACCAATGGCCAGCCGCTCGTGGTGAGGGCGGCCATGAAGCCGATCAGCACGCTGCGGAAGCCGCTGGAGTCGGTCAACCTCAGAACCAAGCAGGCCGAAGAGGCCGCGTATGAGCGGAGCGACGTCTGTGCGGTCAGTGCCTGCAGCGTGATCGTCGAGAGCGTCGTTGCCTTCGAGGTCGCAGCGGCCTTGGTCGACAAGTTCGGCGGCGACAGCATCGAAGAGATGCGGGCACGGTGGAAGCTCTACCACGATCTGGCGAGAAGCCGGTAGTGGCCTCGTGAGGCAACAGACTGGCGGGTCGCAGGACGCGATCCCTTGAACCGGCAGGGAACAGGGATGTTCATCGAACGGTCGACGGCACGGATTCGGCTCGCTCGCACGCTTTTCGTGCTGCTGGGGATCGTGCCTTGCGCCGGCCTGTGTAGCTGGGCCGCGGTTCGGCATTCCAACGTCCATCGTGAGGCGATGGAACGCCGTTTTGAGCAGGTGATCGGCCTTCCGCTGCAGATCGGCAGCATCGAGTATGTGAGGCCCAACGCCATGCGGCTGCGCGACTGCCGGCTGTCGGCGCCGTCGGGCGAGGTGGTGTTGGTGACGCCGGCGATCGAGATCGAATCCCTGGCCAGCGAACTCCGGGTGACGCTCGGAAGGCTCGACTGCACGCCGGAACTGGCCCGTGTGCTGGCTGGGCTGGCGGGCGAGTGGCTGCGGCAGCCTGCCCGATTTCCGGTGGATTGCGTCGTGGATGTGGACGACTTCTCCTGGCGGCAACGCCCGCCTGCCGCGGTTCGTGGCGGCCAGGCCGGGGATCCGCTTCCGGCCGGGTTGCATGCCAGATCGCTGCATGTTGAGTGTGTCGCGGCCAACGGTTCCCGAGCCGTCCGCGTGCGGCGGAATTCCGCCGACGGCTTGGCTGGCGATGAGGTTCGCGTCGTGGCGGGACGCCTCACAGGCGTTGACAGTGGGAATGAGCCCACGGAACCGGAGGCGGCTCGGTCGTGGGAGGAATTCTCCGAGGGAGTTCTTGAGGTCCACGGCACCATCGTGGAGCCCTTGCCGGTCGCCATTCTCGAAACACTGGCCGGCCTGGAGGCGGGTACGTTGCCGCTGGGCGAGGAAGCAGTGGTGAGCGGAACCGTCACAGCGGTGCTCGATCCAGGGCGGTCAAGTGGTTCATCGAGTGGGCGGATCGACCGGATTGATCTCGCTGCGGCCAGCCTCCATTTGCCCCACCGGGGCGCGGGGGAGTCGTTGTTGGCGATCGACCGGCTCGAGTGGAACGAGGGCAAGATCACGGCATGCGAATGCCAGTGTTCGGTCTCCCGCGGCCGCGTGGGGCAACGTCTGCTCGACGCATTCGTGTCGGTGCTCGGCTGTCGTCCGGGACCGGCCTACCGCTCGCTGGCCCGAGAAGAAGTCAGGAGCTTTGACGATGTGGCGGCGGTCCTGCGGATCGACTCTGCCGGGATTGATCTTCGTGCCGCGCCGGGCCGGACAGGCTCCCTGGCCAGGATTCAAGGGCTTTCGATCCTCGACGAGCCGCTCACGCCGGCGCCGCTCGACCGGATGGCCTGGCTCCTTTCGCCCCCAGGTACCGTGGCCGTTCCGGCGTCCAAGACCACGGCCTGGCTGCTCCGGTTCTTCACCATCGACGCCCCGGTCGGGTCGGTCGGCGTGGGGGAGGCAGCCGGTGCCGGCGATTTTTCCGGCAGTCCGCCGGTTCAAGCTGGGCGGCCGTCGCAACGCAGGGGATTTTGACCCAGTTTTGACACTGGTCGGACGCTGGGCTGACCGGCGAGACTGGCAAGTCTGACGAAATACGTCACAGTATGGCTCGCCAGCGGAGTGCTGGCCCCCGCGATCCGCTGCGAACGCAACTCGTCTTCCGCATGCGACTTCTCGCATGACAGAGTCGGGCCTGGTCGGGCGGTCACGTCAGGATGATCGTGCGGCCTCGCGAAAGGAAACGATAATGCCCTCAACTCCCACTCGCCACCGGAAGAGCGTTCACCACAAAGCAGCCCAGCGGGCTGATCATCACGGCATCGCCCAGACAGACCTCGATGCGACAGCCGTAGCCGATGCACGGTCTGACGAGCTTGGGCGGTCTGCCGTGTACGACCCCAGGGAGTGTGACGAGACGGGTGCGCACGACCTCGCCGTGGAGCCGCGGCAGGATGGCGTCGGGGCTGTGAGCGGGCTCGATTGGCCCGTGTTGATCTGGATCGTGGGCGTGCATCTTGCTGCCCTGACGGCACCGTTCTGCTTCTCGTGGTCGGGCTTGGCGATCTGCCTGACGCTGTATTACGTGACCGGAAGTTTTGGCGTCTGCATGGGCTACCACCGGCTGCTCACGCACGGCAGTTTCGCCACTTCGCAGCCCGTCCGGATGTTTTTTGCATGGCTGGGTGGCGTGTCGGGCGAGGGTTCGGCGCTGCTCTGGGTGGCAAATCATCGCAAGCATCATGCCTTCAGCGATCAGGATGGCGATCCTCATACGCCGCGGGATGGCGGACTCTGGTCCCACATCCTGTGGATGTTTCCGAATCGCACCCCAGCGGAACTGGCGGCCCACATCAGTCGTTGGGCTCCGGATCTTGATCGTGAACCTGGCCTGCATTTCCTGCAAAACACGTTTCTGCTGTGGCATATCCTCATCGGGTCGGCGTTGCTGGCTGGAGGCTGGTGGCTGGGTGGGCCGCAACTGGGCATCTCGTGGCTGGTCTGGGGGCTCGCCCTGCGGATGGTGATCGTGTTCCACGTCACCTGGCTGGTGAACTCGGCGAGCCACATGTGGGGATATCGCAACTACGAGACGACCGACGATTCCCGCAATCTCTGGTGGGTGGGGCTGCTGGCCTTCGGTGAGGGCTGGCACAACAACCACCATGCCTATCAGCGGATGGCGAGGCACGGACATCGCTGGTGGGAGTTCGACCCCACCTACCTGGGCATCCTCACGCTCGAGAAGCTGGGGCTGGCCTGGAACGTGGTGCATACCCCGTATGGGAAAAACAGCCGTGGAAAGACGGCGAATTGACCACGAGCGGGAGTGGATTTAGCGGCTGCTGTTGCAATCTCCACGAGCCTCGATACACTTCGCGTAACCAAACTTCATTTCAACAATCAATGCCGCCCGTGGACGGGTGGATTTAGGCTCGATGACGCTTACAAAAGAACGCAAAAACGAACTGATTGGTGCCTATCGGCGAGGGACTGCCGACACCGGATCAGCCGAGATTCAGATCGCCCTTTTGACGGGGCGTATTTCGCATCTCACGGATCACTTCAAGAAGCATTCCAAGGATTTCGCTAGTCGCCGCGGTCTGCTCATGATGGTGAGCCGTCGACGCCAACTTCTTGATTACCTCAAGCGAGTCGCTCCGCAGCGGTATCTCGACGTCATTCGGCGGTTGGAGATTCGCAAGTAGGCGTTCTGCCTGTCGCCAGTCGGCGCGTGGCATTGATTGATGAGGTTCGCTCCCAGGCTATTTCTGTCCGGGTGATCATATTGGGCCAACGTGGCTCGGTGCGATCTGGACGGGTGTCTGGTGGCGTGTCCGTTCGTCATCAATCCAAAACCTCGAGCTGCGATTTTGAAGTGTGGCCCCGTTCGTGGGCCGCTCCCCCGGGAAGCGTTCCCGGCCGCCGCCTGAGCACAAGACCAGCTGAAGACAAGACCAAAGGGAAGAGAAGAAAAAGGAAGCAATTATGAAGCAACGCGTTGAACGACAGATCGGCGAGCAGGTTCTCTTTATCGAGACGGGTTTTCTGGCAAAGCAGGCCGCGGGCAGTGTGCTCGTCGGCTATGGCGATACGAGGGTGCTCGTGGCGGCTGCCACCGGTGCGCCCCGCCCCGGCATCGACTTCTTTCCGCTGACCTGCGACTACCGCGAACGCGTGGCCGCCGCCGGCAAGTTCCCCGGGGGCTTCCTCAAGCGTGAGGGCCGTCCCACGATGAAAGAGACGCTCACCAGCCGGCTCATGGACCGGCCCATTCGCCCGCTGTTTCCCGAGGGTTTTTTCGACGAAGTGCAGGTTCAGGCGCAGGTGCTCGCCAGCGACCGCCAGAACGACCCCGACATCCTCGGCATGGTGGGCGCATCGGCGGCGTTGTGCGTCTCGCCGCTTCCCTTCCGCGGCCCGCTGGGCAGCGTGCGGATCGCGCAGGTGGACGGCCAGTTCATTCCGTTCCCCACGCAGGACCAGCTCGAGGAGAGCGACCTTGATCTTGTTGTTTCCGGCAGCCCCACGGCCGTGCTCATGATCGAGGGCTTTGCCCGCGAGATGCCCGAGGATCGTATGCTGCAGGCGCTCGAAGAGGCACATCGCCACATCCGCACGATCTGCGAGATGCAGGAAGAGCTCGTCCGCAAGGCGGGCAAGCCCAAGAAGGAATATGTGCTGGCCGACTACTCCGGCCTGCGTGACCGCCTGACCCGTGGCTACCTCGCGGAGCTCAGGGGTGCCAAGGCCATCGCCGGCAAGCAGGAGCGTGGACAGGCCGTCAAGGCTCTGCGGGAACGGGCCAAGGCGGAGATCGCCCCGTCCGAGCCGGCCGCGACGGCGAAGGCTGGCGACGCGGGCGGCTTCAGCGACGGCGACTTCGCCCACGTCTGGCATGCCCTCGAGGAGCAGGCCGTTCGTGAGAACATCCTCGACGGTAAGCGTCCGGACGGCCGCGACTACACGTCGCTCCGTCCGATCCATTGCGATGTCGACCTCTTGCCGCGGGTGCACGGCTCGTCGCTCTTTCAGCGTGGCGAGACTCAGGCCCTCATCACCATCACGCTCGGCACCGGCAAGGATGAGCAGCGGGTGGACGGACTCGTCGACGAGTATTCGAAGAAGTTCATGCTCGATTACTACTTCCCGTCCTATTCGGTCGGTGAAGTGCGGCCGATTCGCGGCCCTGGTCGGCGTGAGATCGGTCACGGCGCCCTGGCCGAACGGAGCGTCAAGCCGGTGCTGCCGGATCCCGACGTCTTCCCCTACACCATCCGCGTGATCTCCGACATCCTCGAGTCGAATGGTTCGAGTTCGATGGCGTCGGTCTGTGGTGCCACGCTGGGGCTGATGGCGGCAGGCGTGCCGATCGCGAATCCCGTGGCGGGCATTTCGGTCGGCCTCGTCAAGCAGTCTGAACAGAAGTGGGTGCTGCTCACCGACATCATCGGTGACGAGGATCACTACGGCGACATGGACTTCAAGATCGCCGGCTCCCACCAGGGCATCACCGGCATCCAGCTCGACCTGAAGATCGACGGCATCTCGCCGGCCATCATCGAGGCTACGTTGCGGCAGTCTCGTGAAGCGAGGCTGGAAATCCTGAGGAACATGCTGTCGGCGATCCGTCGGCCGCGTGAAGAGATCTCCCCGTGGGCGCCGCGTCTGCTGCGCACGCGGATCGATCCCGAGAAGATCGGCCTGCTGATCGGTCCGGGTGGCAAGACGATCCGGGCCATCCAGGAATCGTCGGGCGCCAGCATCGAGGTCGAGGATGACGGCACCGTGACGGTGGCCAGCCACGACGCCGAGGGGGCGATGGCGGCCATGGCAAAGATCGAGGCGCTGACCGCATCGATCCAGATCGGACGTATTTACGAAGGACGCGTGACGAGCGTGAAGGACTTTGGCGCGTTCGTTGAACTCGTGCCCGGCAAGGACGGGCTCTGCCACGTCAGCGAACTGTCGGACGAGTATGTGGCCAGCGTCGGAGACGTGTGTCGCGTGGGCGACATCATGCGTGTGAAGGTGATTGCTGTCGACGATCAGGATCGTGTGAAGCTGAGCCGCAAGGCCGCCATGCGTGAGCAGGCGGAGGCCGGCAACAAGGGCGGCAATCAGTAGGGCGGCAACCGACCGGGAAACTTCGTGGCATCCTAAAATTCTGTGGAAGGGGCCATGTCGTCTGCCGACGATTCAAGCCGCTCGCGGGCGGAAACATATGCGGAATTTGCGGCTCTCGTGGGCGCTCTTGCCCACGAGATCCGCAATCCGCTCTCCACGATCCGCCTCAACATGGAACTCCTCGCCGAGGACTTCGAGCAGACCGAGCCCGAGTCGCCGACGAAACAGCGGGATCGTCGGGCGAAGGCGAAGATCGACCTCGTGAGGCAGGAGTGCGACCGGCTGCAGAAGCTGCTGGGTGATTTCCTCGATTTCGCCCGTCAGGAAAAGCTCACCCTCGAACCCGGGAGTCTGAACGCGGAGATCGACCAGTTGCTCGATTTCTACGCCCCGCAGGCCCGCGATGCGCACGTTGAGATCGTGCGGTATCTCGACCCCGAACTCCCGATGGTGCGACTCGACCGTGAGACCCTGCGATCCGCCGTGCTCAATCTGCTGATCAATGCGGTGCAGGCGATGGAGGGTGGCGGTCAGCTCGTCGTGCGGACCCGGCCGGCCGGGCTGGGCGTGTTGCTGGAACTGATCGACACCGGTCCGGGCATGGAGCCGGAGACGTTGGCGAAGGCGTTTCGCGCTTTCTACACGACCAAACAGGGGGGCTCGGGCCTGGGGCTGCCGACGGCACGGAAGATCGTCGAGGCCCATGGCGGTTCGATCGACATCGAAAGCACGCCCGGACGGGGCACGAAGGTCACGATCTGGCTGCCCGCCCCGCCGCGGCTGCCCACGGCCGACGCCCGTTCCGTCAGGGTGGGGGATGGCGCTCCGGCGCAACTGGACGGTCCAAAGGGCGGCTTCGTACCATCGAACGCATCATGAATCAGTCTCGCGAGAACGCACCTGCCGCTCAAGCCTCCCCTGCCCCCGGGCTTCAGGGGCTCGTGCGCGTGCTGGTGGTCGACAATGACATCGTCCACGCCCGCACCATGGGCGAGGTGTTGAGTCGGCTCGACTATCAGGTCGTGGTGGTGGGGAGCGGCACCGAGGGTGCCCGGAAGATCGAGCAGGAGTCTTTCGATGTCGTCGTCACAGACCTGATGATGAACGACATCGGTGGCCTCGAGATCCTGTCGCGAGCGAAGGCTGCATCTGCCGATACCGAGGTGATCGTGGTGACCGGCCATGGCACCATTCCATCGGCCGTCGCCGCGATGCAGCAGGGAGCGTTCACCTACCTGCAAAAGCCGCTCGACCTCGCCCACCTGCGGGCGGCCGTCGAGAAGGCCTCCGCTGGCGTGCGCCTCAAGCGGCAGAACCTCGAACTCAATCGCCGCCTCGATGAGAAGTTCGGCTTTGAGGGAGTCGTCGGATCGAGCACACAGATGCTCTCCCTCATCGAGCGTCTCAAGCGGATCGCCCCGACAGACGCCACGGTGCTCATCCAAGGGCAGACCGGCACTGGCAAGGAACTCGTGGCTCAGGCTATCCACCAGAACAGCCCGCGTAAGAGCAAACCCTTCGTGGCCCTCAACTGCGCGGCGCTCAGCGAGAATATTCTCGAGAGCGAACTGTTCGGCCATGTGCGGGGCGCGTTCACCGACGCATCGAGCGACCGCGTCGGCAAATTCGAATATGCCAACGGCGGCACGCTGTTTCTCGATGAGGTCGGCGACATGCCGATGCCGACACAGATCAAGCTGCTGCGGGTGCTCGAGTCGGGGGAGATCACCCGCGTCGGCTCCAACACCCCGACCCGCGTCAACGTGCGGATTCTGTCGGCCACGAACCGTAACCTGGAGGACGCCATCGCGACAGGTTCATTTCGCAGCGACCTCTACCATCGGCTGAAAGTCGTCACGATCGCCATCCCGACGCTTCGGGAGCGGGCAGCTGACATTCCCCTGCTCATCGAGCACTTCATCAAGCAGTTCGCCAAGCGTCATGGCAAGACGATCAAGGGCATGTCACTGGCAGCCCGGATGAAGCTCGGTTCCTATGAATGGCCGGGCAATGTGCGACAGCTTCGGAATGTCATCGAAAGCATGGTGGTCGTCGACTGCGATGAACTGCTCGACGTGGACGACTTGCCGCTGGAACTCGAGCCAGAGACGGCGACTGACATGGCGGGAACGCCCGCCCTCGACGGTGTGCCGACGGTCGTCGCGGAGGCTGGCCTCGCGGCACTCGTGGGCCGCCCGCTGGAGGAAGTAGAGCGGATTCTGATCACCGAAACCCTCAAGCTGACGGGGGGCAACCGGGAGCAGGCGGCCGAACTGCTCGGCATCGGGGAGCGGACGCTCTACAGGAAAATCAAGGAGTACCAACTGCCCTGACGGAGCGCCGACAGGACGGAGCGCCAAATAGGGGCAGGGACTATCCATGGCAAGAATTCACAAACTGCCGGTGTCGGTGGTCAACCGCATTGCTGCGGGCGAGGTGGTCGAACGGCCCGCCAGCGCGGTCAAGGAATTGCTCGAGAATGCGCTCGATGCATCTCCCTCGCGGGTCGATGTGGCACTCGAACAGGGCGGGATCGCGCTGGTTCGGGTGGTGGATGACGGCGGCGGCATCGAGGCCGACGATCTGCCACTTGCCGTGACGGCTCATGCCACGAGCAAGCTGCGGGTGGCGGAGGATCTCGAACACATCGAGACGCTCGGGTTTCGCGGAGAGGCCCTCGCGAGCATTGGCGAAGTGGCCCGTCTCGTGATCCGGTCACGCACTCCGCACGGTACAGGGGCCAGCCTGACGGTGGACGGTGGCCACATGGGCGAAGTGGTGCCCGAAGGGTGCGGCCTTGGCACGACGGTCGAAGTGCACCAACTCTTCGGCAATGTGCCCGCCCGTCGGGCGTTTCTGCGGGCGCCGCAGACGGAGTGGTCGCATGCATCGGAAGCCTTCGTCCGCACGGCCCTGGCCCACCAGGGGGTGGCGATGTCACTCTCGCACAACGGCCGTCGCGTTCACGACCTGCCGGCTGTGGTGGCGTGGCGCGACCGAATTGGCGGGCTCTTTGGCGCGGCCCTCGCCACGCGGCTGATCGAGATCACGGCGGAAGATGGCGAGATCTCGCTGCGCGGTCTCGTGGGGCGGCCCGAGGACGACATGGCCGGCACCCGACTGCAGTATCTCTTTGTGGCCGGCCGGCCGTTTCGCGACCGCTCGATCCTCCATGCCGTGCAGGAGGGATACCGGGGCCTGCTCCTTTCCGGACGACAGCCGATCGTGTTTTTGTCGTTCGACATGCCGGCCGACATGGTCGACGTCAACGTGCATCCGTCCAAGATCGAAGTGCGGTTCCGCGAGCCGTCGCGGCTCTATCGGCTCGTCCTTTCCGCGCTTCGGACCGCATTTCTTCAGGCGGACATGGGGACCCGTCTAAAGGCTCCTGCCTCCGCCTGGCCGTCCCCGAGGGATGACGGTGGCCGCGCTTCACCAGATGGCTTTTTGGGGACGGGCGGCCTCGATGGTGCGGGCGGAGCATGGGAGCGGACCGGCGCCAGGAATGAGTCGGCAGCCTCCACGGCATTCGCTCCCTGGTTTGGACAGCCGCACCCGCGGGCGACCGCGCCGGCAGAGGGGAGCCCATCGCCGCAGCGGACGCCCTCGTGGGAGCAGGACGAGCAGACGCCGCTTGCCTTCGCCGCCGAGAACGGGGCTTCAGGGGCGCCTCTCGCGGCGGGCCACGGAACTGGAGAGCGGGCCGTGCAGATGCACAACCGCTACATCGTGGTCGAGTGCGGTGATGGGATCGAGGTGATCGATCAGCACGCGCTCCATGAGCGGGTCTTGTACGAGCGGCTGAAGGCATCCGTGGCCGACGGGAATCTGGAAGTGCAACCGCTGCTCATCCCCGAGAAGGTCGATCTCGAGGCCGCAGACCTGGAACTCGTCACGGAGCATGCCGAGGCCCTCGACCGGGCCGGCATGCGCGTCGAGCCATTCGGCGGTTGCACCGTGATCGTGACCAGCAAGCCCGCACTGGCCGGCAACACGCCGGCCGCGGAAATCGTCCGGGAGGTGGTGGATCGGCTGTCGGCGGTCGCAGCCGGCGGCGATGCCGCCATGCTCGTCGACGAGGTCCTGCACGGTCTCGCCTGCCGCGCCGCCATCAAAGCGGGTGATCCGCTCTCGCGGGAGGAGGTCGATGCGCTCGTGCGCGACCGGAGAATGGTTCGCGAATCACACCACTGTCCCCATGGCCGGCCCACCTCCCTCGTGCTGTCGCGGCAGGACCTCGACCGGCAGTTTCGCCGCACCTAAAACCACTACCGACGGAAATCGACATGATCTGCGTCAGCATCGGACGGGGCCGACATCGGCACGTCATCGCCGAACACAAGTATCTGGCCGACCACGGCATCCGTCTGGTGGAACTGCGGCTCGATTACATCGAGGGCCCCGTGCAGGTGGCACGGCTGCTCAGGGAACGACACTGCCCCGTGATTGCCACCTGCCGCCGCGCAGCGGATGGTGGACGCTGGGGGCAGCCCGAGGAAACCCGCAGGCTGGTGTTGCGGACGGCGATCGTCGAGGGGGCCGATTACGTCGATCTCGAGGACGACATCGCCGAGAGCGTGCCACGCTATGGCAGGACGAAGCGAATCATCAGCCACCACGATTTTCACAAGACACCCGTCGATCTCGAGTCGCTCCACGCCCGGCTCGCCGCCATGGATGCCGATATCGTGAAGATCGCCACGATGGCGAATCATCCCATGGACAACCTGCGGATGATGGCATTGGTGCGGTCGGCCACGATTCCGACGGTGGGCATATGTATGGGGGACATCGGCATGCCGACCCGCGTCCTCGTCGGAAGTTGCGGGGCGCCATTCACGTTCGCGACGTTCCACGATGATCGGGTGATGGCGCCTGGTCAGATCGGCTGGCGGCAGATGCGCGACCTCTACCGCTATGACTCGATCACACCGGCGACTCGCATCTACGGGGTGGTGGCCGATCCAGTGGCCCACAGCCTCAGCCCCGTCGTTCACAATGCGGCGCTCGAGGCAGCCGGCATCGACGCGGTCTACCTTCCTTTCCGCGTGCCTGAAGAGCAGATCGATGAGTTTCTGGAGCGGGCGGCGGATTGGCCGTTGTCGGGGTTGAGCGTGACGATTCCCCACAAGGAGGCCGTTCTGAAACATGCTTTCCGCCAGGAGGATCTGGTGACGGCGATTGGTGCAGCCAACACGCTTTCGTTTGAACCGGCCGGGGTGGCGGCCTCCAACACGGATGCCACGGCGGCCGTGGAGAGCCTGAGGGCTGCGATTGTGGAACATCAGGCCGAGGGGATCGCCGCTGGCGAGGCCGCGCGCAAGCCAGAAGGTTTTGGCTTGAAAACGGCGATCGTGCTCGGTGCCGGCGGCGCGGCGAGGGCGGTTGCCTTCGGCCTCAAGCAGGAGGGAGTCGATGTCACGGTGAGTTCCCGCACGCTGGAGCGCTCCAAGCGGATTGCCACCGAGGTCGGCTGCAAGTCGGTCGACTGGATCGCCCGCTACCGCGTGCCCTACGACTGCGTGGTGAATGCCACGCCCGTCGGGATGCACCCGAACGTGGACGAGACCCCCTATGCCAAGGAATATCTCCGGTCTTACATGGTCGTCTTCGACACTGTCTACAATCCTGAGAATACGCTGTTGGTGAAAGAGGCCCGCGCCCTGGGCTGCCAGATCGTGACCGGTGTGGATATGTTCGTACGTCAGGCGGCGATCCAGTTTCGAATCTGGCACGGAGCTGATGCCCCCGAGCAGGTGATGCGCGACGCGCTCAAGCGAGCCACGTCATCGGCACGGGCACCGGACTGAGTCACGTCGACGGATGCCGCCGGCCGCCCCGAGAGGTTTGTGAATTCATGCCACGCATTACCCTCATCGGCTATCGAGGTACGGGCAAATCGACCGTGGCCGCCCTCCTGGGCGAGATCCTCGGGTGTGGGTGGTGCGACGCCGACCTCGTGCTCGAGGAAAAGGTCGGCTGTTCGATCGCGTCGTTGGTCAGGACGCGTGGTGAGCCGGTCTTTCGCAATGAGGAGGCGATCGTGCTCGCCGAACTTCTCGGCCGCTTCCCCGGCGTGCTCTCGACCGGAGGCGGTGCGGTGTTGCGGGCCGAGAATCGCGAGGCGATCAGGGAATCGGGCCGCCCGGTCGTATGGCTCACGGCACCAGCAGAGGTGGTCCGGCGGCGGTTGGCCGCGGATCCCACCACCGCGGAACGACGTCCGGCTCTGGCCGTGCAGCCCTCCGGCGGGCCGTCGGCGCACGGAGACCCACTGCATGAAGTGGCGACGACGCTTGTGGAGCGGGAGCCTCTGTATCGTGCGTGCGCCGATTTCCAGGTCGATACCTCGATCGCGCCGCCGGCAACGGTGGCCGCCCAGGTGGTGGCATGGTTGCAAGGAGACTGGGCGAGGCGGCCCGGCATGATTCCGCCGGATACCATCCAGCCAACTGACCGTAGCACAGGAGCCACGTTGTGAACCTCGCCGGTTCCCTCCTTGCTCTCCTGCCGGCTGCAGACAGCAGCCTCTGGGGCGGTCGCATGGTGTTCATGCTGGTCATAGCGGTCGTGGGGGGAGTGGCGGGGAGACTGCTCACATGGAGCGTGGGTGGGTTACTCGACTCAGGGGCCTTCGACACAGAGGAGTTGCCAGCCCCGAAGGTCGCCGCGTCTGCTACTCCGAGCCGCCGCTGGATCGAGCTGGCTGTGGTGGTGGCGGCACTGGGCCTCTGGTGGTGGGAGGTCGGCTGCCAGGGGCTGGCAGCGGTGGTGTTGCCGGCCGGAGACGCCGGAACCGTGGCCGTGTCGCGGTATGCCGCGCATGCCGTGCTCGGCCTGTTGCTGGCTGCCGCGGCGTGGATCGACATTCGATACCGGGTGATTCCCGATTGTGTGACCGTGCCGGGAGTGATCCTTGGCCTCGTGGTGGTATGGCTCCTGCCCGATGTGCTGTTGCCCATCGGATGCGAAGTGCCGCGATCGTTTGCACCGCCGCTGCTCGAGGCCGATGTGCTCGGCTGGTTCGGCGGGCTCCGCACGCAGGCTCCGCCACCGAGGATGGAGGGAGCACCGCAGGTGCTCGGTCTCATCGTGCCGGCGGTCATCTTCCTGGTCTGGTGGATCGTCTGTACGGCCCCCGTCCTGATGCCGGCGGAGGCTGCTCCTGCCGGTGCAACATCGGCGGCGGTGACGCGGCGCCGGATCGAACCGCGCAACCTCATCCTGCTGGCGGGGCTCGCGGCGATCGTGGCGGCTTGGTTCGTCGGCGGTGAGCGGTTTCGCGGACTTCAGTCGGCGCTCGTGGGGCTTGCGGTGTCGGCCGGACTGGTGTGGAGCATCCGCGAAGGTGCTTCGCGGAGTCTTGGCCGCGAGGCGATGGGCCTCGGAGACGTCACGTTGATGGCCATGGTCGGGGCATGGGTCGGCTGGCAGGCGAGCGTGCTGACGTTCTTCCTGGCCGCCTTCATCGGTCTGGCTCATGGACTCGTCCAGATGGTGCGGCATCGTGAGAACGAACTGCCCTATGGCCCGAGCCTGTGCCTCGCCTGTGCGGTCGTGATAGTGGGCTGGCGGCCGCTGTGGCAATGGGCTGGCGGCCCGTTCGCGCAGCCGCTCGAACTGGCCATGGTGATTGGTCTCGTGGTCGTGCTGACGGCCATCACGCTCTTCGTGTGGCAGCGGTTGCGTCGGTGACAACACCGCCGGGTGGGCACCGCCGGGTGGGCACCGCCGGGTGGGCACCGCCGGGTGGGCACCGCCGGGGACGGCAGAAGTCTCGTCGCAGTGGCTTTTTCGCCATCACGCATTTCGGCAGCGCCCTCCCGAACAGGGCGAAAAATCCAAAAGCTCCTCGAGCTTCCGCCGATCCCCGGCTCGTCCAAGACTGGTTCGCAGGATGCGAAGCGGAGCACCAGCAAACTGCGTTTGCCAAGAACTGGCTGAGGACGGGCATTCGCCCGTCAGGGCAGCACGATGTCGTGTTTTTCATGGGGTATCCCGGCCTTGCCCGGCCTGCCGGCCTTTCCTACGATCCCGCCCCCCCTTCGGGCGCAGGAGCCGAGGCATGTCAATCCCTTTTTGCGCCACCACTGAGTCCTTCGCCGCTCGCTGCGTGCTGTTGTCGGCGCTTGCGATGGTGGTCGGCTGCTCGAACCACCTGTTTCAAAAGCCCACGGCCGCGGTGCCGGTGAGCCTTGTGCCGCCGCCGGGTGTGGCGGCACCGGCGGCCACGTTGCCGCAGCTCTCGTCCTCTGCGGCAACACCGTTGCCCTCCTATGCGGATGTCGATGGCCGCCAACTGCAGACGACCCTGTCCCGCAGTCAGGATGAGAATCAACTTTTGAAAGACGAGATCACCGTGCTGCGAGAGCAGTTGGCGAGCACCTCCAACCAATTGGCCGCTTCGCGGTTTCCGTCGGCCGGGGGTGGGGCGACACCATGGGGGCCGCCACAGGCTCCTGGGCCAGCGGGTATCGGCCCGCCAGCGGGACAAGCCCTGCAGCCCAGCGGACCTTCGGCCGCGTTGGTGGCGGCGAGTCCTGTCGTGAACGGCCCGGCGGCGATGCACGCGGCGATGGGCCAACTGGCAGTGCCCGGCGTCGAGACAAGGTTTGACGGCAACGTCGTGCGGCTCGAAGTGCCTGCCGACCGGCTCTTCGATGGTGAGAGTGCCACCTTGCTCCCCGGGGGCACGGCGATCCTCACGCAGGTGGCAGGAGAGATCGATCGAGTCTTTCCGAGACATTTCGTGGGCATCGAGGGGCACGTCGATACCGAGCCGCTCTCGCAGACCTCGTGGGGGTCTCCGCACCAGCTCACCTCGGCTCGTGCCGCGACGGTGTTTGACTTCTTCACGACCCGCACGCCGCTGCGACAGGGACAGCTGTTCCTCGTCGCGCACGGCGCGAATCATCCGGTCGTGTCCAACGCCACGGCCGCGGGCCGTATCCGCAACCGTCGTATGGAGTTTGTCATCTACCCCGAGCGGATCGGCGGCGAAGACGAGGGCGGCGACTAGCTTCACGAAAAACACGACATCGTGTCGCCCTGACAGGTGGATGACTGTCCTCAGCTATTTCTTGGCCGGCATCCGCCGGCTGGTGCTGCACATGGCATCCTGCCATTTTCGCTTGGCAAACGCAGTTTGCTGGTGCTGCGCTTCGCATCCTCCGAAGCCATCTTGGACGAGGGCGGGCTCCCCGAACACCGAAGCGAGCTGTCTTCACGCGAAACATGGCATCCTGCCATTTTCGCTTGGCAAACGCAGTTTGCTGGTGCTGCGCTTCGCATCCTCCGAAGCCATCTTGGACGAGGGCGGGCTCCCCGAACACCGAAGCGAGCATCAGGCGCCTCAACGCAGCAGGCGCACCATCATCCCCGACGCGGTCGCCGAGCCGCCGAGCGAGCGAAGCGTGTTCGGGGAGCCCGCCCGGGACGTTTTCAGTCGAGTGGCCGACCTCCCGTATAGCCACTTTCAGCCGGACGCTCGCGGCCCTAAAATCTTCCCATGGTCACGATCATCGACTACGGCAGCGGCAACCTCCGCAGCGTGCAAAAGGCGCTGGAGCGGGTGGGCGTCGAGGCCCGCATCACCGACGACCCAAACGTCGTGGCCGAATCGAGTCATCTCGTGCTGCCCGGAGTGGGCGCCTTCGGAGATGCGATTCGAGCGATCCGCGGCCGCGGGCTAGTGGAGCCGATTCTTGCACACATCCGGGCCGACAGGCCATTTCTCGGCATTTGTATGGGCCTGCAACTTCTCTTCGAGAGCGGCTCCGAGGGAGGGCATCACGAGGGGCTCGGAGTTCTTGCCGGTGAGGTGACCCGGTTCGAGCTGCCCCGTGGCATGAAGATCCCGCACATGGGCTGGAATCAGGTCTCCTGGAGGACTGCCGGCACGTCACAGCCGGCGGGGAACGACGGCGACCACTTCTATTTCGTTCATTCGTATGTGGCGCGGCCCCGCGACGAAACGGTGATCGCCGCCACGAGCGACTACGGTGGTCCGTTCTGTGCAGCCGTGGCCCGTGGCCGGCTGTTCGCCACGCAGTTTCATCCTGAGAAGAGCCAATCGGCTGGCATGGAACTGCTCCGTACCTGTATGAGGAGACCCTGACCATGGAACTCTGGCCCGCCATTGACCTTCGCGGCGGCAGGTGTGTGCGGCTCCTGCAGGGCGACTATGACCGCGAGACCGTGTTTGGTGACGACCCCGTGGAGATGGCCCGCCGGTTCACCGCCGGTGGCGCCCGTCGCCTGCACATCGTCGATCTCGACGGCGCCAAGGTAGGAACGCCCGTGCAGGCCGAGCTCGTGGGCCGGATGGTGGCTGCGGCGGGAGTCCCCTGTCAGTTGGGCGGCGGCATCCGTTCGGTCGAGACGGCCCGTGCGTACGTGGCTGCCGGTGTGGATCGCCTCGTCGTGGGCAGTGTGGCGATCGAGAACCCCGCACTCCTCGCGGAACTGGCCCACGCCTTTCCCGGTCGGATCGTGCTGGGGATCGACGCACGGGACGGGAAGGTCGCTGTGCGCGGATGGCTCGAGACCAGTCCGCTCGGTGCCATCGACGTGGCAAAACGGCATGAGCAACTGCCCCTAGCGGGAATTGTCTACACCGACATCGCCAAGGACGGCATGATGTCGGGGCCGAACATTCCCGCCCTGGCGGAGATGGTCCGCGCGGTCCGCCTGCCCGTCATCGCGTCGGGAGGCGTCTCGAATGCGGGTGATATCCGGGAAACGGCAACGGCCGGAGCCGCCGGCTGCATCGTGGGGAGGGCGTTGTACGAGGGCAGCCTGACACTGGCCGCAGCGGCCGATGCTGCCGGCGAGCGGGCCGCTTCCGACGACGGCCGGAAGCCTTCCTAATCTGCCGGGCTTCCCGGGCCTCACGCTGCCTCTGTTTTTTGCAGGAAAAGTTGGAAGAACCTTCAATTCCTTCCGGGGTTCGCGTCGACCGCTTTGATGTTCGGCTTTCGTTCCAGATTGCCTGGCCCGCCGGCCCTCTCTACCATCCACTTCCATGGCCACCGACATACGCATCAAGGAACAGCTGCCGGAACTCACCCGGCGTATCGTCGAGACGTATCGCGACGTTCCCACGATCCACTATCTCGGTCACTGCCCGCTGCCGAACTATGAGGCGATCGTATCGGCCTGCGAGGACCTCAAGGAGATCCTCTACCCCGGCTACCGCCGCCGGGAGAACCTGCACATGGGCAACGTCACCTACCACGTGGGCGACCTCGTGGACGGGCTGCACGACAAGCTCACCACGCAGATTGGCCGAGCGCTGCGGCACAGCCTCTCAGCGCAGCGTGCGGCCACCGAACAGGGTGTCGACCCGCCCACGGTGTCCGATGCCGTGCAGCATTGCACCGAGGAGGGGGATTTCGAGGCACTCGGCCAGGCCAAGGCGGTCGAGTTTTTGGAATGCATCCCCGACCTCCGGAGGATTCTCGCCACCGACGTGCAGGCATCCTACGACGGCGATCCAGCCGTACGCACCCTCGACGAGGTGATCTTCTGCTATCCGGGCCTCGAGGCCGTGACGATCTATCGTCTGGCCCACCTCTTGCACCGTCTGGAGGTCCCGCTCATTCCTCGCATGATGGCGGAGTGGGCCCACGCGCGGACTGGAATCGACATCCACCCCGGGGCGACGATCGGTGATCATTTCTTCATCGACCACGGCACGGGCGTCGTGATTGGCGAGACCTGTGAGATTGGCAGTCGTGTAAAACTCTACCAGGGCGTGACGCTCGGCGCGGTCTCGTTCCAGACCGATGCGGAGGGGCATCTCGTGCGGGGCACAAAACGCCATCCAACGATCGAGGATCGCGTGGTCATTTACGCCAACGCGACGGTGCTCGGCGGGGCGACGCGGATCGGTCACGACTCGGTGATCGGCAGCAATGTCTGGCTGACTCGGTCGGTCGATCCACACACGACGGTCGTGCTCGAACGTCCCAAGCTCCGGATGCGCGGCGAAGCTCCGCAGCCTGAATCGGACTATCAGATCTGACTACCGGCTGCGTTCGGCGATCCGCACGACCTCGCGGGCCGTGGACTCAGACTGCATCTTCGTGGCGATCGCCTCGTCGCCAGTGGCGACCGTGCCCTGGATCTTTTCCAGTTGCTCGCGGGCCTGTGTGAGGTCGATTTTCTCGGCGGGCACAGCCCGCTGGGTGATCACGGTGACGGCATCGTGGCCGACCTCGACGAATCCACCTTCGACAAACACTCGCCGTACGGCATCGGCTGCCCCGCCCTGCTCGCCGGTAATCCGCACCTCGCCAGCCCCGAGGCGGCCAATGAAGGGCGCATGGCCACGAGCGACGCCCCGTTGGCCATCAAACAGCGGCAGCGTGACGGAGCGTGCCCGCGTGTCGAGGCTCGTCATTTCGGGCGTCACGATGACACAGCGAACGCCGAAAGCGTCGCCATCTCGCCCTGTTTTCGATCCACTTGTCTCGGCCATCATTCGTGTTCCTCGGGGTCGCCTGTCCGCGGGCAGCAGTTTCAGTCCTGGGCTCAGCTTTTGGCGGCCATCTTCTTGGCCTGCTCCTCAGCCTGCTCGATCGGGCCGACATACATGAACGCCTGCTCGGGCAGATGGTCCCACTTGCCGTCGGCAATCTCCTCGAACGACCGGATCGTGTCGGCGAGGCTCGTGATTTCGCCGGGCTTGCCGGTGAACACCTCGGCCACGAGGAATGGCTGCGACAGGAAACGCTCCATGCGGCGGGCCCGGTGCACCACGAGTTTGTCCTCCTCAGACAGTTCATCGACGCCGAGGATGGCGATGATGTCCTGCAGTTCGCGGTACCGCTGCAGCGTTCGCTGCACGCGGCGGGCAATCTTGTAGTGCCGCTCGCCCACGTACTGCGGATCGAGGATGCGGCTCGACGAGGCGAGCGGATCGACGGCCGGATAGATGCCCTTCTCGGAGATCGAACGCTCCAGGTAGAGGAAGGCGTCGAGGTTGCCGAACGCCGTCGCCGGTGCCGGGTCGGTCGGGTCGTCAGCGGGAACGTAGACGGCCTGCACCGAAGTGATGGCCCCCTTCGACGTGGATGTGATCCTCTCCTGAAGGGCACCCATCTCCGTGGCAAGCGTCGGCTGATAGCCCACGGCGCTCGGCATACGGCCAAGGAGTGCACTCACCTCGCTACCCGCCTGTGAGAAGCGGAAGATGTTGTCCACGAAGAGCAGCGTGTCGGCGCCGGTCGTGTCGCGGAAGTATTCCGCCATGGTGAGCGCAGAGAGTGCCACGCGGAGGCGGGCTCCCGGCGGTTCGTTCATCTGGCCGAAAACCATGCAGGTCTGTTCGATGACGCTGCGGCCCGTGTCACCGATCTTGGCCTCCTGCATTTCCAGCCAGAGGTCGGTGCCCTCGCGGGTCCGCTCACCGACGCCGGCGAAGACCGAGTAGCCGCCGTGGGCGCTGGCAATACGGGCGATCAGTTCGGTGAGGATGACCGTCTTACCCAGGCCGGCACCACCGAAGAGGCCGGCCTTGCCACCGCGGACGAACGGCGTCAGAAGGTCGATCACCTTGATGCCCGTCTCGAAAAGTTCGGTCTTCGTCGACAGTTCGGTGACCGGCGGAGGATCGCGATGGATCGGCCAGCGTTCTGCCGTCTTGACTTCGCCGCGGTTGTCAATCGGCTCGCCCAGAAGGTTGAAAACCCGTCCGAGCGTGGCTGGCCCCACCGGCACGGAGAGAGGACCCCCGGTATCAATGACGTCGGCACCGCGGATCAGGCCGTCGGTACTGCCAAGCGCAACGCACCTCACCTTACCGCCACCGAGATGCTGCTGCACCTCGCCGACGAGGTGCAGCGACACGCCCTTCTTCTCACTGTCGATGCGGACGGCGTTGTAGATCGCGGGGATGCTGTCCTCCGCGAACTCGACGTCGAAAGTCGAGCCGATCACCTGAGTGACGTGTCCGATGGTTCTGCCTGCTGTCTTGGTCGCCGTCGCCATGATGGTTCCTGTTCGTGTAACGATCGAAAGAGTGGGATGTCTTGGTTGGATGTTTTGGTTGGAATGTCCTAGGCTGCTCTTGCCTGCGTGCTATTGTTTCAACGCCTCGACGCCGCCGAGGATTTCCATGATCTCGCCCGTGATCTGTGACTGCCTTGCCCGGTTGTAACGCCGTGACAGGTTCTTGATGAGGCCGGCGGCATTCTCACTGGCCGCCTTCATGGCGACCATGCGGGCCACCTGCTCGCTCACGGCCGCATCCAGAAAGCACTTGAAGAGCCGCGAGAGAAAGCTCGCCGGCAGGATCTCCTCGAGGATGCTCTCCGCCGACGGATAAAAGTCGTACTCTTGCGATGCAAGCTTGGAAGTCGACGTTCCCGAGGCCGCTGTGGCTGCCGACGCCCCGGCGATCTCCGGGGCCTTCAGCGGAAGGAGCATCTCCGTGACAGCTTCCTGTCTGGCGATGCTGTGAAAACGGGTGTAGACGACGTCGAGGCGATCGATTTTCCCGGCGGCGTAGGCCTCGAGGTAGGCGCGGCCGATCGGCATCACGGCATCAAACGCGGGCTTGTCCTCGAACGAGGTGTAGCGTTCATCCATGTCGATGCCGCGGAACTTGAGGGCTGAAATCCCGCGTTTTCCGGAGACGGCCACGTCGGTGTCGACGTGCTCACTCCGCCATTGGCCGAGGATTGCCACGGCCTGCCGAACGATGTTGGAATTGTAGCCGCCGCAGAGGCCACGATTGCCCGAGAGCACCAGCACAGCGGAACGCTTTGTCGGCCGAACATCGAGCAGCGGATGGACCACGTCGGCGCCAACGCTGGCGATGTTTTCCAGGATTTTCACCAATTGCTTGGTGTAGTCCCGTGCGGCCACCGACCGGTCCATCGCCTTCTTAAACCGCGCAGTGGCGATCAGCTCCATCGTGCGCGTGATCTTGCGGATGTTCCGCACGGAACGCCTGCGTCGATCGAGTGCTCTCGCCTTGGCCATACTTGTAAACCTTCAGTCTGGTTCGATTCAGTCTGGACTGGTCCGCAACTACTTCGCCGTGCCGGCCAGCGACCGCGAGCCGCCCGCCGAGCCATTCTTGGCGGCCCACTGCCGCTTGAACTCCGCGATCGACGCCTCCAACTGTCGCTCCGACTCGGCGTCGAGTTCCTTCGTCTGCTCGATCTTCGCACGCAGCTCCGGGACTTGGTCGCGAATGAAGGTCAGGAAGCCCTGCTCCCACTCGGCGACCTCCTCACGCTTGACAGAGTCGAGATGGCCGCGGGTGCCGGCGTAGATGCTCAGTACCTGATCGACCACGTCCATCGGCTGATACTGGCCCTGCTTGAGCAGTTCGACCATGCGGTAGCCGCGATCGAGCCGCGACTGCGTCGCCGCGTCGAGGTCGGTGCCGAGCTGGGCAAACGCCTCGAGTTCGCGGAAGCTCGCCAGGTCGAGACGCAGGCCGCCGGCAACCTTTTTCATGGCCTTCGTCTGGGCCGCACCACCGACTCGCGACACCGAGATGCCGACGTTCATAGCCGGACGCTGGCCAGCAAAGAAGAGGTCAGGCTGCAGGTAGATCTGGCCGTCGGTAATCGAGATCACGTTGGTGGGGATATAGGCCGAGACCTCGCCCTCGAGCGTCTCGATGATCGGCAACGAGGTGAGCGAACCGCCCCCCTTCTCCTTCGACAGCTTCGCCGACCGTTCGAGCAGACGGCTGTGGGCATAGAACACGTCGCCCGGATACGCCTCACGCCCAGGCGGACGCCGCATGAGCAGCGACAGCTGGCGATACGCTGTGGCCTGCTTCGAAAGGTCGTCGTACACGATCAATGCGTGTTCGCCGTTGTACATGAAGTATTCGGCCATCGCGGTGCCGGAGTACGGGGCGATGTACTGCAGAGGAGCCGCGGTGCTGGCCCCCGACACGATCACCGTCGTGTAGTCCATCGCGCCATATTTCCGCAGGATGTCGATGGCGACGGCCACCGACGAATCCTTCTGGCCGACGGCGACGTAAAAGCACTTCACACCGCTGTTCTTCTGGTTGATGATCGCGTCGATGCCGATGGCCGTCTTGCCCGTCTTGCGGTCGCCGATGATCAGTTCTCGCTGGCCGCGGCCGATCGGAGTCATGGCGTCGATCGCCTTGATGCCCGTCTGGAGCGGCTCGCGGACAGGCTGCCTGTCGGCCACGCCCGGGGCAAGCGTCTCGACCGGACGCCGGTGCTCGGTGACGACCGGTCCCTTGCCGTCGAGCGGATTGCCGAGCGGGTCGAGCACGCGGCCGATCACAGCCTCGCCGACCGGCACGCTGAGCAGTTTGCCGGTGCTCCGCACCTCGTCGCCCTCGGTCACCTTCAGGTAGTCGCCGAGGATGATCACACCGACGGAGTTTTCCTCGAGATTGAATGCCAATCCCGTGACGCCACCGGGGAATTCGACCATTTCACCGGCCATCACGCCGGAGAGGCCCCACACCCGCGCGATGCCGTCGCCGACCTCGAGCACGCGACCGACCTCGCGAACGTCGATGCCCGACTCGAACCGATCGATCTCCTCACGCAGTACCGAGGCGATCTCGTCCGTATTGAATTTCATGAATGCTCCTCTGCTTGAGCCGCGCCCTGAGCCGCACAAGGCTCGTGGCAACGGAATGGTCATAGACGGTGTCGGCGATCCGCACGATGAGGCCGCCGATCAGTTCGGGATTAACGATGAAGGTAGGGCTGACGTTCGCCCCAATGGATTGTTCGACGGAGGCCACGATCTGGCTCTGCTCGGCCGCGTCGAGCGGCACGGCTGTGGTGAAGGTGGCCTGACGGCGGCCTTCCAGTTCGTCGGCCTGCCTCTCCGCCGCGGCGACCACGTGGGACAGCATGCCCAGCCGTCCATGCCGGGCCAGCACGTGCAGTGCGTGAAGCGTGGTAGGAAGCACGTGGCCTGCGCAAATCCTGTTGATGACGGCCGACTTCTCCTCGGGGGTCACCTTCGGGGAGTCGAATACCAGGCCCGCCTTCGGCACCTTGGGGAGTACGTCACGCACCATCGCGCCGAGTTCCGCGATCACCTCGCGGCGGCACTGCTTGCGATCGGCGGCCTCGATGATCGCCTGCGCATAGACCTTCGACAGCCGCTCAACGCCGATGTTGGTGGGGCCTGCGCCGGTTGGGCCGGCTGGCTGCTGGTTGTCGTGATGATCATGCTGTGCGGTGGTCATCGGGATGGCCTCAGTTCACGCTGGGCTTCGTGCCGATGCTCGCGACCGAGTCGCGAACGAGTCTGGCCTGGTCTTCGCGGCCCAGTTTCTCACGGAGAAACTTGCCCGCCACCTCGACTGCCAAATCACCCGCCCTGTCGGCGATCTGGGCGAGCGCATCATCCTTCGCGAGGCCAATTTCGTGGCGTGCGCGGTTCTTTTCTTCGTCGGCGGCCTTGCGGGCCTCGGCCACGATTGCTTGCCGGGTCACATCGGCATCGCGGCGGGCCTCTTCCAGCATGCCACGGACCTCGTCGGTGGCCTCCGCCAGCCGACGTTCATACGACGCCAGCATGCGTTTGGCGTCTTCGTTGGCAGCCTGCGTTGCAGCGATCGTGTCGGCGATCCCCTGCTCCCGCTTGTCGAGCCCGTCCATGATCGGCTTCCAGGCAAACTTCGTCAGCAGGCCGAGCAGGCCGAGAAAAACGACGAACGACCAGACGGCAAGGTCGGTTTGGAACCAGGCAGGGCTCTCAAAGGCCTTCTGCGTTGTGCCGGCAGGCAGATTGTGGCCGATCTCCGGCAGATGGCCGTGGTCGCCGTGCCCGGCGTCATGGTCTGCGTGCGAGGCGTCGGCATGCTTGGCATCGGCCGCGAGCGCGGCCCCACCGAAGAACCCACCGAAGAATGGAATCGCGCACAGCATGATCGCCGCCGCGATGCGCGGCCGCGATGCGATGCGATCGCGATGGGTGGCGTGAATCTGGTTCAAAGTCTTTCTCCGCAACATTGATCCGGCATCGGGTTTGAAATTCGTTTTGTCGGGCCTGTATTTCCTGCGGCCCGCTGCATCGCCAGCCTCCGCGAGGCGGGGAGCGTTGTCGCTCCCCGCCCGCGATGGTGGAAATACACAAGCCCAGAATGGCGTCACTTCTGCGAGCAGATGAACAACGCGTAGAACGTGAAGCCTTCGATGAGGGCGGCGGCGATGATCATCGCCGTCTGGATGCTGCCCGAGACTTCCGGCTGACGGGCCATGCTCTCATAGGCAGCCGAGGCGAGTTTGCTGATGCCGTAGGCGGCGCCGATCACGACGAGGCCAACGCTGAACGGTGCCGTGAGGTCGATGAGCGACCGGCCGCCCATGGCTTCCTGAGCACTGGCGACGTTGGCGCACAACACGGTGACGAGAACGGCGGCAAGGGTGGAGAGCGTACGGAAGGAAGTGAGAGATCGGATCATCACGGGATCAAGCTCCTTGGATAACGAGGGACCGGACAAAAGTCCGGCAAGGGAAACGAAAAACGGGAAAAACGGTGACCGAAGTTCTACGGAAATCCTGAGTTTTACGGAAATTCTGGTGATTTTGAAGGGGGCTCAATGCTGGTGGACAGAGGCCCCGATGAAGAGCGCCGACAAAAAGGTGAAAATGTAGGCCTGGAGGAAGGCGACGAACAGTTCCAGCAAGCTGAACAGCGTGCAACTGACAACGCTGATGCCCGTGACCGTCGCCCACATGCCCACGGATTGGGTCGCCGCAGCCGTGATCAGCCCCATGATGCCGAGCAGCACGAGGTGGCCGGCAACCATGTTGGCCAAGAGCCGCACGGCGAGGATCAGGTGCTTGATCAGCAGGCCCAGCATCTCGATGGCGAAGATCATCGGCTTGAGCAGGATGGCCAGCGGCAGCGGCAGGTCCATCGAAGGCACCTGGTTGCCGAAGAACCCGAGAAAGCCGAACTTCATCATTCCGGCCACGACGACCGTGGCGAACGTCACGCCCGCGAGGGCGAGCGTCACGGAGAACGAAGCCGTGGGCGATCCTGCCCAGGGCACCATGCCGAGCAGGTTGCAGCCGAGGACGAAGAAGAAGAGGGTCAGCAGCAGCGGTACGAACTGATCGCCGTCGTGGTGTTCGCGGACTGCGTGCACCGCCGCGGTCGCATGTCCATGCGAGTGTCCCGAATGCGAATGGCCTTCATGCGAATGGTCGTCGTGCCCGTGGTCATCGTGATGGTCATGGCTGTCGATCGCCGGGCGGGCGATCTGATCGCGAACGAAGAGGATCATCGCCTCGAAGAAGTTGGCGAACCGACCCTTAGGTGCTTCGCCCTGCCGCAGCGTTGCGGCCAGTCGCGTGAACAGCAGGAACAGAATTCCGGCGAGCACCAGTTCCAGGATCATGTATTTCGAGATCCCGAATCCCGACTTCACGGCATACAGGCTGTCGAGCGTCGCGAACGGCTGCGGGATCAAAATCTTCCCGTCCATCGCGTGATTGAACTCGGCGACATCGGTGATGTCGGGGCGGCCATCACGCAGGAACTGCGGAACGGCGTCGAGCGTCTGCCAGCCCTGCCGCCACAAAGCCTTCGGCACCTCGAAGAAGTAGCAGTCTTTCAGGTGGTAGATCGGGTTGTGGTCGGACATCGGGTCCAGTTTTCCTTGGCTGCTGTCGGCGTGCGGACGCGACAGATTTTTTTCAGTGGGACGCAGAGTGTGGATGAAAAAGGCCGCTCCCGTCAATCAGGAGAATTTTTACCGCGAATCCTGCGGACTTCACGCTCTCCCATGATGTGCAGAAGAATGTCTGTGGCAAGCAGGGCGAGGTAAAAAATCAGCACGAATTGGTCGGCGCCGGCCTCGCGGAGCCAACCGCCTCCTGCCTGGAGCCACCCCATAGCCACGAGCGGCAGGAAAATCCTTAGCGTCACGGCCCCCAGGCCCTTCGCCACCCCGTAGGCCGGATTGGTGGTTGGCCACCGGGCAACGATCCAGCCCCCGACTCCACCGGCAAGGCAGATCATCGCCGCGAAGGCAACCGCCTCGCTCGTTCGCGGCGTCTCCCCCCCTGTTACGATTGCCAGTCCGGCCGCGCCGGCGAGCACGGCCGCGAGGACGGCGGTTCCGAAGAGGGTCCAGCCGAGCTCCGCCTTCCGATATGGTGCGGTCACGGTTTCTTTCTCCTGCTCAGCTGCACCAGCCACGTCAGCCCGAGGACGAAGCCCAGCACCAGTCCGGCCATTCCTAGAAATCCCGTACCCAGCCGGCCGTCGAGCCAGTTGCCTGCCACGGCTGGCAGGAACATGGCGATTCCGATTGCGATGATTCGCGATGCCCAGGCCATGGCCTCGCCGACGGGGGACTCCTGGTCGTTGTGGTCGCGGTGGTCGCGGTGGTCGAGAGAGGTCATGGACGGCAGCTGCGGGAAACGGCGACGTTCCTGGTTTGGGCGTACGCCGTTTAGGATACTCGCCAGGCTCGCCTCGGTTGAGGCACGACCTCCACTGCCATCGTGGCAGCGTCTTCCGCATTGCCCCATTCCTGCTCGTATCGTCCTCCTTTCGTCGTTTCCTCCTTTCGCTCTGGCCGTCTATGGCTCATCGCAAACACCGCCGTCGCCGTCGTCAACGCCGCGGGGATGCTGCTGCCGTCGGGGCCGTGGCAGCATCGGGCCTGCCCGTCTCGACCCTGCGGATGCTCGGCTGCGACGGCGAGACCTGTCAGGAAACCGTCGTTCTGCGGCCGGAGGAACTCGCCGTCGCACGCGAGAAGTGGCCGGTGGTCTGGATCGACGTCGAAGGACTGAACGACGCCGAGTCGATCCGCATGATCGGCGACGTGTTCCAAATTGGCGACCTCGCGCTCGAGGATGCCACGACCCCGGACGAGCGGCCCAAGGTGGAGGTGTTTGGCCATCAGGTGCTCGTGGCGGTGCGGATGGCACGGTTCGACGGAGACGTGATCGTGACCGATCCAGTCTGTCTCTTCCTCGGCGACCGCTACCTGATCACGTTTCGCGACCGGCTCACCCACGACGGCTTCGACGGCGTCAGACAGCGGATCCGTCACGGCCGCACGCGGATCGGCCACCTCGGCGCCGACTCGCTCTGCGCCCTTCTGCTCGACGCCGTTGTGGACGGCTATTTTCCCGTGCTCGAACAGTTTGGCGACCGGCTTGAGTCGCTCGAGGACGAGGCGATGAACAATCCCAGCCGCGACTCGCTCGTGCGGATCCACGATGTGCGGAACGACCTGATGACCCTCCGCCGCGCCCTCTGGCCCACGCGCGACGTTCTCCACGCCCTCGGCCGCGAGCAGACGCCCTTCGTGGGCGACCACGCGCGGACCCACTTCCGCGATTGCTACGACCACACGATGGAACTGCTCGACCTCATGGAGAGCTATCGCGAAATCGGCGCGGACCTGCGTGACATCTACCTGGCGAGCCTCAATAACCGCATGAACGACGTGATGAAGGTGTTGACGGTGATCGCCACCATCTTCATGCCGCTCACGTTCATCACGGGCTACTACGGGATGAACTTCGACACGGATTCGCCCTGGAACATGCCGCTGCTCCGCTTTCGGTACGGCGGCCTCGTCGCGGCGGCGATGATGGTGGCGACGACCGTTGGGATGGTGATGCTCTTCTGGCGGCGCGGCTGGCTGAAACGCTGGCACTGACTTCACGCAAAACGGGCCACCCATGGCCCCGTTTTGCTTGGCGACCCTGGCGTGAACACAGCCCGCTGGCACGAGGCCGCCCTCCAGGCGGCCAGCGTAGAGCCGCTGCAACGGCATCCTGCCGATGTTTTTCGTGCACACTTCACTCGCGGCCGAGCAGGAAGAAGGTCCGCATGGGGCCCTTGCCTTTCACCGTCACCTCGCCACGGTCGGCAAAGCGGAAGCGGTCGGCCAGCAGCAGTCGCGTTGCCTCCGAGACATGGATCCGCGACGGCTCGCCGTGAGATTCCATACGGCTGGCGAGGTTGACGGTGTCGCCCCACAGGTCGTAGGTAAACTTGTGCCGACCGATGACTCCCGCGATGACCGGCCCTGAGTGAATGCCGATCCGCACCTCGAGTCCCAGGCTTCGGCTGGCCATCACATCGCGGAACGCCGCCTGCATTCCGATCGCCATGGCCGCCACCGCGTCGGCGTGGTCGGGCCGGAGCACCGGCAGTCCGGCCACGGCCATGTAGGCATCGCCGATCGTCTTGATCTTCTCGACCCCGTGGATGTGGGCGAGGCGGTCGAACGCTGAGAAGATTTCGTCAAGCAGGCCGACCAGATGCCTGGCGTCGGTGTGCTGCGAAAACTCGGTGAAGCCCTTCAGGTCGGCGAAGAGAACAGTGACTTCTTGGAAGCTGTCTGCGATCGTCGATTCGCCGTTCTTGAGCCGGTCGGCGATCTTCTCAGGCAGGATGTTGCAGAGCAGCCGCTCCGACTTCTCTCGTTCGAGATTGAGTTCGGCCAGCGACCGTTCCAGCGCCGCGAAGGCGGCGTTGCGTTCGAGGAGACGGCGGTAGGCGTCGGAGTGAACGCGAATGCGGGCGATGAGTTCGACCTGATCGGGCAACTTGACCAGGTAGTCGTTGGCCCCCGCTTCGAGCAGCCGTGCCTTGACCATCGGCTCTTCCTGGGCTGAGAGCATGATCACCGGCACGTCAGCAGTCGCAGGCAGGCCGCGAAACTTCCGCACCATGTCGAGCCCGTCGATGCCGGGCATGACGAGATCCTGCAGGATCACGGTCGGCTGGAAGGCTTCGGCTGCCGCCAGCGCCTCGCTCGACTGCTGACAGAATTCGCAGACGATGTCGGACTGGCCGGCAAGGAGGCGGCGGACCGCAGCGCCGATCATGGCCTGATCATCGACGAGCAGCACGCGATGCGCGGTCGGTGCAAGAGGCGACGGAATGGCAGGATCACCCATGCTGTGAGATCATCCACGGTCACGGAGGCGAAGTCAGGCCGCTCGCCGGCACTGCAAGGCCAGCCCACCGGCATCGCCTACAAAGCCAGCCCGCCGGCGTCGCAAGGCAAGCCCACCGGCATCGCCTGCAAGGCCGGCCCACCGGCATCGCCTGCAAGGCCAGCCCCCCGGCGTCGCAAGCCAAGCCCACAGGCATCGCCTGCAAGGCCAGCCCCCCGGCGCGTGAGGGATAAAAACTGGGGAACTAGGATTCGAACCTAGACTAACTGGTTCAGAGCCAGTCGTGCTACCGTTACACCATTCCCCATCGGAGGGATCCCTGTCGGCCTTGCTCGTTCGCCTGACAACACGGATCGAGACGATCCGGGTATGCTGTGAGCCAGCCAACAGCGAAAAGATTACTCGGCAGACTTGGGGCTGGCAATTCCGAGTGCCGCTTTCCGCGGGCTGTGCACCAGAGCGAGCAGGCCGTGGCGTTTCTCGAACTGAAATCCGGACCCCGCAGCGGCGAACGCGTTTCTCTCCGCGCCGGAAGGGTCGTCATTGGCCGCCATCCGGCCTGCGACATCGTGATCGACGCCTCGGCCGTGAGTCGCCAGCACGCGGCCGTCACGATCCACGACGGACACGCCACCATCGAAGATCTCCGCAGTCGCAACGGCACCCTGTACAACGGCCGGGTGCTCGCCGCGCCGCACCTGCTCGCGGATGGCGACCAGGTCCAGATCTGTGAACAGTTGCTCGTATTTGTCTCCGGCGACCGCCCGTCGCGGATCCAACAGTCGGCGGAATCGAGTTCGATTTTCGGGTCGCAAACCTCGCTCTTCGACGAGGTCGTCGAGGAGGGTGATCACGATTCCATCATCGTGTCGCAGTTGGCCATCGGGGAGCCAGCGGGCGATGTGGCGATCGGCGAGCATGCAGAGGCCAAACTGCGGGCCGTGATCGGGCTCAATCGCGCCATCGGCGCGTCCTTGTCCCTCGATGAAGTGCTGCCACGGCTGCTTGACGGGTTGTTCGATGTGTTTCCCCGAGCCGAACGGGGCTTCGTGCTCCTGAGAGATCCTTCCTCGCGACGGCTGCTGCTACGGGCCCGGAAGACCCGAGGTCAGGTTCAGGCCGGTCCGCTCCGCCTCAGTCTCTCGCTGATCGACCGGGTTGTGCAGTCGCGGCGGGCGATCCTCTCGGCCGACGCCGCCACCGATAGCCGCTTCAATGCAAGCGAGAGCATCGTCGACTGTCGGATTCGTTCGGTGATGTGCGTGCCGTTTTTGGGTGTCGACGGCCATGTGCTCGGTGTGATCCATGTCGATTCACGCGACGTTCTCAACGGCTTCGATCAGGCCGACCTGCAGGTGCTCGCAGGCATCGCCGGCCAGGCGGCGCAGGCCGTTGAGCAGGCCGTCGCCCACGACCGCCGTGTTCAGCAGGAGCAAATCAAGCGCGATCTGGAACTGGCCCACCGCGTGCAGCAGGGATTGCTGCCGACGAAGCCACCGGAGATCGAAGGCTACGAGGTGTTCGACTACTACGAACCCGCGCAGCACGTGGGTGGAGACTTTTTCGCCTACGTACCGCTGTCGGAGGGGCGACTCGCGTTCGTGCTGGCCGATGTCTCCGGGAAGGGTGTGTCTGCGGCCCTGGTGATGGCGGCGCTCTCGGCCGACGTGCGGTATTGTCTCGCCAGCGAACGCGATCTTGCCAAGGCCGTGTCTTTGATCAATGAAAGTTTCCTGCGCGGAGGCTGGGACGATCGGTTCGCGAGCATGGTGGTCGCTGTGCTCGATCCGCGGTCGCACCATGTCACTCTGGTGAGCGCGGGCCATTTGCCGGTCTTCCTTCGCGAGGCGTCGGGACGAGTCCAGACGGTCGGTACCGACCTGGGCTGCCTGCCGCTCGGCCTCGATGCCACCCGCGGGTATCAGGCGTGTGAGCTGGATCTCGCTGCCGGCAGCACGCTCGTCTTCTACACCGATGGGATCAGCGAGGCCATGGATCACGAACAGCGGCTCTACGGTCTGGAGCGGATGGAGAAGGTGTTGACGCAAAAGGGCGGCGGGGCCGGCGAATTGGGCCGTCGGCTGCTTGCAGACGTGGAGCGACACTCGGCCGGCCAGATCCGCAGTGATGACATGTGCTTGGTATGCGTCGGTCGGCTGGCCGCCGCCCGGGCACCGGCAGAGTCTGCCCAGAGTCCAAGAACCGCCCAAGGCAGGTCTTCCGTGAAGCCCGAGGCCTGATCATCCGATACCACTGGCATACGCGGTGCGGCCCGAGCGGCCATGCTGCCGCGGTGACGTTTCGGGTGTTTGCGAATCCGGGGGCGCGAGGGAGAATCGACCATGAGCTTTTTTCAGTGGCTGCGGGAAGGTGTGCGGCAGGCGGTGGTGCTGGGACTGGCCGACGCGGTAGAGGATGTCGGCACGCGGAATCAGGGTGACGACCTCGGTCCGGCCCTGGCACAGTCGCTCCGCGAACGGCTCACCATCCACCGGGATGCCCCGCAGGAACCGACGGTGCTTGAATCGAAGGCATCGCCGATCGCCGCCACATCGGGCCGCCGCCGTCTTGGCCGTTCGCTCGACCATGCACGCGACGGGCTTCGCAAGGCCGCCTGAGCGGCGTCGCGTCGTGCATTCGACGCCTTGCGGCCGGCTGCCGCGGCAACTCGTGGCCGGTCAGCCCAACGCCGGGATTGGGTCCTTGGGTTCGATCGGCAGCGTGACGGTGACCGTCGTCCCGCCGCCAGGGCTACTCGCGATAAGCGGCTCGCCACCCAGCAGCCAGGCACGTTGGCGGATGCCCTCGATGCCGAAATGGTCGTCGGCGATCCTGAGTGAATCGAAGCCGATGCCATCGTCATGCACGACGATCCGAACGGCGTTGTCACCATGCTGTTCGAGCCGCACGCTCGCGGCTCCGGCGTGGGCGTGCTGGCGAACATTCGACAACGACTCCTGGACGATGCGGAAGATCGTTGTTTCCACATCGGGAGGCAGTCGCCGGGCCGGCAACTGGTGGGTGAATTCGACCCGTGCAACTTCGGTTCGGGCCTCGGCCACCAGCGTTTCGACGGCGTCGATGATCCCCAACTCGTCGAGGGCTGGCGGACGGAGGCCCCCGATCAGCCGCCGCGCCTCGTCGGCCGCCGCCCGCAGCAGACGCAAGCCTTCGCCCAGTTCGCGGTTCTTGGACGAGCCACCCAGTCCATGTTCGCAGGCCTCCAGTTGCATCATCGCCCCGGCGAGATATTGGGCGAGTCCGTCGTGAATCTCGTAGGAGACGAGTTGCCGCTCGCGTTCTTGGATCTTGAGAAGCCGCCGAAGCAGGTTTCGCTCGTGCTGCAGCGACTTCTCCGATGTCTTGAGCGGGAGGATATTTTCGCAGCACACGAGGATGGCCGCCGTGCGGCCATCGACGAGCACCGGCCCCAGCCGCAGCGAGAAGTAGTTGAGACCGCCATCTGACCGTCGTACGGAGGTCTCGATGGCCTGCTCACTCCCCGTTGCAAACACCTCTTCGATCACCCGATACAGTTGCGCGGTCGACTCCGGCGTGGTGAAGTCGAGCATGCTGCGGCCGATCACCTGCTCGGGCGACCAGCCGTCATCCACGCGGTTGCAGAAGCGGATCGCGCCGGTGCGATCGACGACGGCGATGGAGTTGCTCGAGATGCGGCAGACCGCCTGCCAGAGCGCGGCGGTGTCGATCCGGGAGACATCCGCGGCGTCGACACCCTGTAAAGGGACCAATGCCGCAGGCTGCTCGGCCTTGTGTCGCTTGCCTTGTGGCATCGGATGGTCCCCTGCAATGTCAGCGTTTCGGCCGCGGAATCCGCCCATTGAACGAACCACCGGCAGAACCGCCCTTCGCTCCCCGGCCCCGACCACGTGGCCCGCCACGGCCGGGCTTGGTTTTTCCGTCCCGCAGGGCGGCGATCTGATCGCGCAGCCGTGCGGCCCGTTCGAAATCGAGTTCGGCGGC
>JBILKZ010000228.1:0-4102 GCA_044376405.1 Pirellulales bacterium | reverse complement strand
CGCTGGCGTCCCCGTGAACCAGATCTTTCACGACCTAATCGCCACCAGTGGAACCTGGATCGCCAATCCGCCGACCAACTTCTACCGCGAGCGTGACTCGAAGGTGCTCATGGAAAACATGAGCCAACTCTTTCTGGGGGCGAGGGTGCAATGCGCCCAGTGCCACAACCACCCCTTCGACCGCTGGACGCAGAACGACTACTACAACTTCGCCGCCTTCTTCGCTCGCGTGAACCAGAAGAAGATGGAAGATCCGATGGACATGTTCATCTACGAGTCAGCGACCGGAGAAATGCTCCACCCGGTGAGCAAGAAGCCGATGGAGCCGAAATTTCTCGGCGGCGATGCTCCTCCGACCGGCGACCGCGACCGCCGGACCGTGCTCGCTGACTGGCTGACATCCGCCGACAATACGACTGTCGCCCGCAACCTCGCCAACATTTTCTGGCACCACTTTTTCGGCGTCGGCATCATCGACCCGGTCGATGATGCCCGCATCTCGAACCCACCCTCGAATCCCGCGCTGCTCGACGCGCTCGCGGGCCGACTGCGGGAGAGCGGCTTCGACCAGCGGTCCCTGATCCGCGACATTCTGAATTCCCGCACCTACCAGCTCTCGGCGGTGCCGAACGAGACGAATGCCGGCGACCGCCGCAACTACGGGCGGTGTCTGCCGCGTCGGCCGGGTGCAGAAGTGGTATGGGACACGATCACGCAGGTCACCGGCAGTCGTCCTGCCTTTTATATGGAGCGGCCTGAAACGCGGGCCGTGCAGATTGCCGACGGCGGGGTGTCGAATACCTTCCTCACGACCTTCGGCCGATCGTCCCGCAGCACGCCCTGCACCTGCGAGGTGAAGACGCAGCCGACGCTCGCGCAGGCGCTCGAACTGGTCAACGGCGACACGGTCTCCCAGGCCATCGAGCGGGGGGGACGGATGCGCGACTGGCTCGCCAGCGAGGGCTCGCCGCAGGCCGCTGCCCGCCGAATATTCCAGACAGCGCTGGCCCGCGATCCGACGGCCGGTGAACTTCAGGCGTTCGAGGAGCGACTGGCATCCACGCCCGACAAGCCTCTTCAGGCGCTCGAGGACACCTGTTGGGCCGTGCTCAATTCCGCCGAGTTCCTCTTCAACCACTGAAGCACACCATGCGCATCACGACATACGTCCATGCAGCCACCAGCGCACTCGTCCTCATGACCGGCGCCTGGGCGGCGGAAGCCCCCAACTACGAAGAGCACATTCTGCCAATCCTGCGGGAGAGCTGCGGCCAGTGCCACCGCGCCGATAAGACGAGCGCCGGCCTGGACGTGACGAGCCTCTCCGCCCTGGAGAAGGGGGGGGATTCCGGACCGGCGGTCGTGGCCGGCGTGCCTGAGAATAGCCCGCTCTACCGTGCCATGGCCCACATCGGCAGCGAGTCGCCGATGCCACCGGATTCTTCCAAGATCGCCACTGGCAAGATCGAGCTTGTCGCCGCCTGGATCACTGGGGGGCTCAAGCTCACCGGTGCCGATTCGGGCAAAGCACGCAAGCCGCTCGTCGACATCGCGGTCGATGTCGCAGCCCTCGGCCGGGGGCCTGAAAAGGTGATCACCGTCGCGACAGGTCTGCCCGCGCCCAAGCCGCCGAAGTCAGGCCGCCTGCTGCCAGTCATGGCTCTGGCGGCAAACCCTTGGGCGCCGATCGTCGCGGTGGGCGGCGTCTCCGAGGCGGTGCTCTACGACGCTGCCACGGGCAGTCGGATCGGCGCGGTCGCCTTTCCCGATGGAGAGCTTCATGTGCTGCGATTCTCTCGCAGCGGCGAGGTGCTGCTGATGGCCGGTGGGAAGCCGACCGCATCGGGCAAGGCGATGCTCGTCGACGTGCGCACCGGCAAGACGATTGCCAGCGTCGGCGACGATTTCGACGTCGTCCTCGCGGCCGACATCAGCCCAGATCAATCGCTCGTGGCCCTCGGTGGGCCCGAGAAGCTCGTGCGGGTCTACAAGGTGGCCGACGGCTCGCTTGCCTTCACGATCAAGAAACACACCGACTTCGTGACTTCCGTGCAGTTCTCGCCGCATGGCGCCACGATCGCCAGCGGCGACCGCGCCGGCGGGCTCTTTCTCTCGGCCGCCGCCGATGGGGCGAATCCGCGGCTGCTCGACGGCGTTGTCGGGGGCGTGGCTGACCTTGACTGGCGCCGCGACGGCAAGGCTCTGGCCGTGGCGACGGGGGACGGAAGCGTGCTCGTGTACGAGCCGACAAAAGCGATCATCGCCTCGAAGTGGAAGGCTCATGAAAATGGTGCGACCGCAGTCGCGTATGCCGCCGATGGCCGACTCGCATCGGGTGGCCACGACGCTTCCTTCCGTGTCTGGTCGGCGGATGGCACGAAGATCTGCGAGTCGAGCGGGCTCACGGGCTCGGCGTTTCGTGTGGCCTTCTCCCACGATGGAAAACAGGCACTCGCGGGCGACTGGTCGGGGGTTGTACGCGAGTTCGCGGCCGATACGGCCGCCCCGGCAGTGGAGCTCACGCCGGTTGCCCGATGACCTAGTCCAGATCGATCGACACAAGGAAGACACAAACCATGACGCGCACCTCAAACGCAACTCCCGCCATGTCGCGCCGGTCGTTCACCGCCGCGACGGCAGCCACACTCTCGGCGACGATGGTCCATTCGTCACTCGCCGCCACGGAGGAGACGCGGGAACTGCGGCTCGGGATCGTCGGCTGCGGCGGCCGAGGCAGCGGCGCCATCAATGACTCTCTTTCGATCAACACGGGCGTGAGGCTTGTCGCCGCCGCCGACCTGTATGCCCCGAAATGCGAATCTCTTTGGAAGCGGATGCGCGAGGCCCATCCCGACAAGGTAGCCGCCAACGACACCATCCACGCCGGACTCGATGGCTACAAGCGGATCCTTGACGATCCCAATGTGGACGTCGTCCTGATCACGACGTCGCCCGGGTTTCGCCCGGGCTACATCCGCGACGCCGTGGAGGCGGGCAAGCATGTCTTCACCGAGAAGCCTGCGTGCGTCGATCCGGCCGGGTATCGCATCTGCCTCGCGGCCCACGATGCCGCCGTCGCCCGAGGCACGGCGATCGTGGCGGGGACGCAGTACCGTCGTCAGACGAATTACATCGCGGCCGTCGAACAGATTCGCCAGGGTGCGATCGGCGACGTGATCAGCGCCACGGGCCGCTACTGCGGCGGCGGGGGGATCTGGTACCGCCCGCGAACCGAAGGCATGAGCGACGCCGAGTACCAGATGAACAACTGGTATCACTTCATCTGGCTCTCGGGGGATCACATCGTCGAGCAGGCGGTGCACACCATCGACACCATCAACTGGGTGATGGATGCGAACCCCGTGTCAGCCTACGGCTCCGGCGGCCGGTTCACGCGGCCGGACGACAGCGAACTCTGGGACAACTTCGCCATCGACTACGAGTATCCGGGCGAGCGATTCGTGTCGTTCAAGTGCTGGCAGACGCCGGGCACCATGTCGGACGTGAGCAACGTCATCCATGGCTCGAAAGGGGACTGCCATATTGCCGCCGGCAGCCGCGGCTCCTGGATCGTTGACCGCGCCGGCAAGCGGGTCTGGGAGGCGGAAGGGAAGATTGCCGATGCCTACAAGCAGGAGCACAAGGATCTCATCGACTCGATCCGATCTGGCAAGCCCATCGTGGAACTGCGTCAGATGGCAGACAGTTCGCTCGTCGCCGTGATGGGGCGGATGGCTGCGTATACAGGCCAGAAAGTCACCTGGAAGTTCGCGGCCGAGGAATCGCAACTCGATCTCTTCCCCAAGAGCCTGACATGGGACTCGACCCTTCCACCACCGACGGTGGCCGTGCCGGGGCGGACCAAGCTCGTCTAGCGAAGAGAGAAAAAGCGGGACGGGAGCCTACGTCAAAGACCAGGAAGGCGGCCTCCGCAAGGTTGCCACCTCCATGCCCCCCGGCTAAGCTTGATCTGGCCTGACAGTTGTGCCGATAGTCCTTCCTCAGTTCCCGATCCCGCGATCCGTCCCACCCGCCGAGGAGATTCGCTATGGCCCAGCCGCACCCCCAGGCTCGTGTCACCAGTCACGGATGCGGCGGCTTC
>JBILKZ010000120.1:0-12591 GCA_044376405.1 Pirellulales bacterium | reverse complement strand
TCGAAGCGCGTGCCCGTCAAGAGCACGAAGACCGTGACCTGCCGTGGCGGCCACTGGGTGACCGAGGCCAAGGAGATTTCCGCCAACGGCAAGTATGACGCCGCCGGCAATCCCTGCTGCCCGAAGGTTGTCTGCTGCCGTCGCTGGGTCCCCACCTGCGAGACCAAGGAGATCGAGGTCACGCTGTGGAAGGTCGAGTGCGAGCAGGTTGCCTACACCTACTGCGTGAAGAAGAGCCGCTGCGAGCAGCGGACGCGGACGGTGTGCGTGCAGAAGAGCCGTTGCGAAGAGCGGACCCGCAACTACTGCGTGAAGCTGTCACGCTGCGAAGAGCGGACCCGCAATTACTGTGTCACGAAGATGGTGCCGGAGTGCCGCACTCGGACGATCTGCGTGAAGAAGTCGCGTTGTGAGGATCGGTCGGCCACCTACTGCGTCACCAAGATGGTTCCGGAGACCCGGACCCGCACGGTGTGCGTGAAGAAGTGCCGCACCGAGACCCGCACCCGCGAGTACACGGTGAACAAGTGCGTGCCCGAGACGCGGACCAAGGAAGTGAACTACACGGTGATGGTGCCGGTCCAGAAGACCGCCAACTACACGGTGTGCGTCAGCGACAACGTGTCGGAGACGAAGACTGAGTCGTACGTCGTCCGCGTGCCCAAGAAGGTCACGAAGTCGGTCTGCACCCAGGTCCGCAAGTGCGTCGAAGAGCAGGTCCCGGCCGACAACGGCTGCGGCTGCTCGAACGGCAACTCCGGCAACGGTGCCGGCAAGCGTGGCCTCCTCGGCTGCAAGAAGGGCTGCTAATTGAGCCCCACCCTGAGCCACTGGCCAGGGTGATGCATGAGCAAGAAGAGGCGGGCCGGGCGTGCAAACGCCCGGCCCGCCCGCGTTTTGGACTGTGGCTTTTTCCTGTCTTTTGACCTTGTCTGCGGCCGTCGCCACTGCGACCCTCCCCACACCATGAGCAAGATCACGGGCGTCTGGAAACGCAGGCTGCAGCCTCTCCTGTTGACGGCCGTCCGCCGGCGGTTCGGCCTCGGCGTGCCCACGCCCCGTACCGCCACCACCCTGGCCAGACTGGCCGCCGCCGGCCGGTGCGAATCGGTTCGCCTCGACGATCTCCCGCGGCAGGCGCTCCCGGCACACGATGTCACAGGCGACCTCCTCGCCGTGGCGCGGGTCCGGGCACAGATCGACAATCCGGTGACCCGCGCACAGTATGACCGGCTGCTGCAAGGCACCGTGATCCAGCCGGCTGTGCAGTCGTTCGTGGCGACGCTGATGACCGGACACGTGACCCACGATGCCGGCGTCGTGATGCACGCTGGTGACGACGTGCTGGTCGATGTCTCAGGCCTCGGGTTTGCCAGCGACAACCCCACCAATCCGCTCTGCATGTCCCATCTGCCGCGACCCCGCCCGACACACGACACCGTGGCGGTGCTCACCACAGGCCCCAACCACAACTACTACCATTGGCTCATCGAGGCCCTGCCCAGGCTCGATCTCTACGAGCGGTCGGGCATCGCCATCGACCGCTTCTACGCGCCAATCCAAACACGCTTCCAGCGTGAGACGCTCTCGCTTCTGGGAATCCCACGGGAGCAGATCGTGCCGGCAACCCGTCATGCCCACTTGGCTCCGGCTCGCTTGGTGGTCTCCTCGTTCCACGGCAGCCTGTCCCGCGCAAAGACCGATTTTCTCTTCCGCCGGCTCACTGCTGATGTGGGCCCCTGGGCCGGCCCGGCGCCACGGATTTTCATCTCCCGCCGCGGCCCACGGTCGATCGTGAACGAGCGGGAGGTGCTGCGGTCCCTGCGTCCGCTGGGCTTCGAACGGCTCCGGCTCGAGGGTATGCCGCTGGCCCAGCAGATCGCGGTCTTTTCGAGGGCCGAGTGTGTGATCGGCCCGCATGGCGCGGGGCTGACCAACCTGGCGTTCTGCCGTCCCGGCACGAAGGTCGTCGAGATCGGCACGCCCTACCGCCCCTGGGCCTGCTTCTACGAGATCGCTCATCACCGCGAGCTCGACTACCACCTGCACATGGCCAGTCCCACGCGAATCCGACACTTCAATCCCCAGACGGCGGTCGGGGATTCCGATCTGCTGGTCGATCCGATCGAACTGCGGGACGTTGTCGAGTTGCTGCTCTCGGGTCGATCCGGCCAGTCTGAACGGGCCGCGGCCTGACCGGCCCCCTGCCACGGGAGCCAACGACGGCGTATCATCGGCATCCCGCCGGGACGAGGTGCGTCACCCCCAGGAAGCCCACCATGCCACCGCTTGCCATGTCGGGCCCGATGCAGGCCGTCGATCCGACGGCGCAGCGGGCCTTCGCCATCAATGTCGACGACTCCATCTACGGCAACTTCGCCGAAATCGGCGCCGGCCAGGAGGTGGCCCGCTGGTTCTTCGCCGTGGGAGGCGCGGCGGGCACGGTGGCGAAGTCAATCTCCGCCTACGACATGACCGTCAGCGATGCCATCTACGGCAAGACGCAGCGCTATGTCTCACGGGAACGGATCGAGCAGATGCTCGATCATGAGTATGACCTCCTGCGCGAGCGTCTCGACAGCGTGCGGGGCGACCGCACGCGGTTCTTTGTCTTTGCCGACACCGCGGCGGCCCGTTCGTTCAAGGGTGGCAACGAATGCCACGCCTGGATGGGCTTGCGGTTCCAGCACGCCGTGCGGTCGCCGACCAGTGACATCCTTCTCCACGTGCGGATGCTCGACACCACCAACGCCCTGCAGCAGGAGGCGGTGGGCCGGCTGGGTGTGAACCTGATCCATGCCGCCTTCCACCACTGGCAGGATCCACGGGCGTTGATTGAAAGTCTGCTCGATGCCATCGGCCGCGAGCGGCTGGAGATCGACTGGATCCACATGCGCGGGCCGGCCTTCGGAGGCATCGACAACCGACTGCTGAGCCTCCATCTGGTGCGGATCGGCTTCACGCCTGCGCTCCTCTTCGACGTGGACGGCACGCCGCTATTGGCATCGGAATCGATTCGGAAAACCCGTGTACTCGTCGAGCGCGGACGGTTCGCGCCGGTCACCAAACTCAATCTCGAGATGATGGACCGCGCGCGGGCCTGCTTCGAGGCAGAACCGGCGCAGCCCGCTCCGCAACCTGCGGCCGCCCCGACCGGCAAGAAGGGAGAGATCCGCGAGATCATGGAAATCACCATGAACAACCTGCGGGATCGCGGCACCGCGGAGGATGCCGATTTCCTGGCCCGCGTCGACCTCCTCTCCGCCGCCGGCAAGATGGTGCTCGTCACCGACATTGGCGCCTTTCACACGCTGGGAGAATATCTCGCCGACCGTCACGTCGAGCAGACCGGCCTCGTCCTCGGTGTGCCGCTGTTGCGGGAACTCTTTAACGAGAGCCACTACCAGCATCTCGACGGTGGCATTCTCGAGGCCTTCGGCAGACTGTTCACACATCGGGTCCGGCTCTACGTGCATCCGACGCGAGACCTGCTCGACGGCCGGGTGATCACCGCTGACACTGTGACGGTGGCCCCGCATCTGACGCATCTGCTCGAACATCTCCGCGTCAACGGCCTGATCCGCGGCCTGCCCTGCGACGAGTCGGCGCTCCGCACCTATTCCAGCGAGGAGGTGCGGTCGCGGATCTGTTCCGGCGACCCCTCGTGGAAGGACCTCGTGGCTCCCGAGGTCGCCGCCCACATCGAAAAGTACGGGTATTTCGGCGCCCGCTGCCCCACGTAGTCCGCACCCGCCGCCGGAATCGAAACTCCGTCGCGACCCTCCGCCTGGCATCTGCTGGGCTCACTCTGAAGCGATTCTTCGCAGGGTCACGGACACCTCGCCGGTATTGTCGGCCAGTTGCGTCCAGTCATCGTCACACCGCAGGAAGAGCCGGCCATCCGCCGGAGCCACGAAAGCCCGCGTGGTCCCCAGGGGAATCACGGCCGAGAGCGTGTAGCGGGCGGTCGTGTCGCCATCCTTCTCTCCCCCCTCGAGCACGGCACCAACGAGCCGGCCATGACCGGTCGCATCGCCGGCGGCATCCACAGCCGCGCCGGCTGCGGCGGTCCTCCAGGTGCCGGCGGCAGTCATCTCGTACATCACGCCCTTCTCGACCTGCAGGCCGCTCGCCTGCCATCCCGCCGCCGCCTCGACGCTCGTCTTCACATTGCCACCCGATGCAGTGAGCGGCCGAAACTTCGCCTTCCAGGGCCAGGCCGTCAGATCGGTGCGGTAGCCGTTGCCCACCGTCAGCAGAAACTGTTCGTATTCGAAGGAGAGTTCCTGCGCCGCCGGCCCGTAGACCGATTCGAACGACACGTCCAGGCGACCCTCCATCAGCGCGATCGCCAGAGGCTTGAACCGGTCGGCGTAGTTGGGGTTGTTTGCCAACAGATGACACAGGGCCCACCGCCAGGCGTAGTCCTGCCAGTCACCCGCAGGCTCCCGCCCGGGCGTGACGATCTCCAGGAGCGACCGCTTGGGCTCGGCCCGCTGAAGGTACGCCATCACCGCCGGCTCGATGGCCACGGCCTGCTCGCCATCCTTCCAATAGTTGCCCAGTTCCGCCACGCCCTCGGAGAGCCACGTGGGCCCCGTCGATCCGAACGTCATGTGGCAGAACCCGTGCGTGCACTCATGCTGGATCACGCCATGATCGACGCAGGAATAGAGAGTGGCTTTCCGTTGGCTGCCGAGCGACAGGTTGAAACAGACGCCCGCGCCTTCACGGATCTTGGCGACGCCGGCGGGCTCGGACAACGTGCCCGCCGGAAACACGTTGAGGTCGTGGACGATGAATCCCTCCACGACCCCGCCGGGCCGGCGGCCGAAGAAGCGTTCCAGCAGGCCGGCCATCCGCTCCAGCTTGTCGAGGATGATACGGGCCTCGCGGTCGGAGACATCCGTCAGAAACGCGAAGTGCGGCGAGCGGATCAACCGGGGCTCGGTCTTCGGTTCGTCCGACAAGGCCCGATACTTGTTGGCCAGCCTGTCGTCGCCACGTTCCTTGACGGCCGTGCCCGCCACCGTCTCGACGACGATCCGTTTCGCCAGCACGTCGCCGGTGTTGAGCCGCACCGCCTCGAGCCGGACCACCTTCGCCCCCGCCTCGACCCGCCGCAGGTCGCTGCTGGCAAGCCGGGCCTTCACGTCGGGAGCGAGTTTGAACGAGAGCACCGTCTTGCCCTTGGCGGCCTTTTCCTGTGGCAGTTGCACCGTGAGCCTCCCCTTCGCCGCCTGTTTGACCGCAGCCGTGACCCAGCATGCAACAAACTCCAGCGGCGTCCGCGGCTCCTCGTCGAAGGTCACGCCGAGGGTGGCTCCTTCGGCGTCGATGAGTGTCATCGCGTCGACCTCGCCGTCAGACCGACCGCCGGCATTCAGCCGCCCACGGAAGCGGACCATCTGGCCGGGCTTCAGCGTCGCCACGTCGAACGCACCGGTGATCTGCACCTCAGCCGGAAACGCAAGCAGGCCTCCGTCCGACAGCATCACCCCCCGGTCGTTCCTCCCCTGGAGGCGGACCTCCAGCCGGCTGCCCTGGTCGTCCCGCACGGTCAGGCGACCCGCCGCCACCGCCTCCACGGTGCCCTTGCTCGTGAACTGCTCCCGGATCGATACCTGCCCACAGGCCGTGGACACCCACCACGCCTGAAGCATCCAGGCTCCACAAATGATCATCCATGAACGGTTCGTCAGCATGGCGGCTCGTCCGGTATCATCGATCGCGAACCATCCTACGCAAGCCTAGCCATCCGCACCATGAACCACTGGCTGATCAAGAGCGAGCCCGACGTCTTCTCGATCCGGGACCTCGCCAAGGCAAAACGACAGACGACCCACTGGGAGGGCGTCCGCAACTATCAGGCCCGGAACTTCCTGCGGGCAATGCAGGTGGGCGACCTGGCGCTTTATTACCATTCCAACGCCACGCCATCGGCCGTGGCTGGTGTCGTCGAGATCGTCCGCTCGGCCTATCCTGATCCGACGGCCTGGGACCCGAAGAGCGACTACCACGACCCCAAGGCGTCGCCCGAGAATCCGATCTGGTCGATGGTAGACGTCAAACTTGTGGAGATTTTTCCAAGGGACATCCCGCTGGATGAACTCCGCACAGCGAAGGCCCTGGCAGGGATGGAGCTTTTGCGCCGCGGCAGCCGGCTCTCTGTCCAGCCCGTCACGGAGGCCCAGTTTCGCACCATCGAAAAGCTCGGCAAAAAAAGCAGCCAACGTCCGGCCTGACCTTTCGTCTACTATTTCGGCATGACCTGCCGTCTCGACGCCGCCGCGCTTCCGCCCCAGCCGCCTCGCGACGCCGCGCCGCTGCCGGCGCCGCTCGACTGGATCGCCGACGACCTCGACGCCCTCCGTGCCGCAGGCCTCGAGCGGCCGCACCGCGTGCGATCGGGCCGGCAGGGCAGGGAGGTCGATCTCGACGGGCAGGCGCTGCTCAACTTCGGGTCGAACGACTATCTCGGGCTTGCTGGCGATGTGCGGCTCACGAAGGCCGCGTCGAAGGCCGCCTGCGCCGAGGGGTTTGGCGCAGGCGCAAGCCCGCTGGTGAGCGGCCACTCACAGGCCCACGAACTCTTGGAGCGGGCGCTGGCCGACCTGCTCGCGGTCGATGCCGCCCTCACCTTTCCCAGCGGCTTCGCCGCCAACACCGCCACGATCGCAGCGCTCGTCGGTCCCGACGATGTAATCGCCAGCGACGCCCGCAACCACGCGAGCATCATCGACGGCTGCCGGCTCTCTCGCGGACAGGTCGGCATCTATCCGCACCGCGACATGGCCGCGCTCGACGCGCTCCTCGCGCAGGCAGGCTCCGCCCGCCGTCGACTGATCGTCACCGACACGGTCTTCTCGATGGATGGCACGGTCGCGCCGCTGGCCGACCTCTGCGAGCTTGCGCGAAAGCACCGGGCAATCCTGATGGTGGACGAGGCGCATGCCACGGGTGTGTTTGGCGTCCGCGGCAGCGGACTAGTCGAGGAGACAGGCTGCGCCGACGGCGTGCACGTTCGCGTTGGCACGCTCTCGAAGGCACTGGCCGCAGCAGGCGGGTTCGTGGCCGGCCATGCCAACATGATCCACTGGCTCCGCCACAAGGCCCGCGCCTGGATCTTTTCCACGGCCCATCCGCCCGCCGTGGCTGCCGCAGCCACCCGCGCCATCGCACTGGTGGCCGAAGAGCCGTACCGCCGCCGCGAACTCCTCTCTCGGGCGACCGGGCTTCGTGAGCGGCTCTCGCAGGCCGGCATCGACGTCGCCGGTGCCACAACCCAGATTGTGCCGATCGTCGTCGGCGGCGCAACCGATGCCGTGGCGGTGTCCACGCGGCTGGCCGAGGCCGGTCTGTTCGTGCCTGCGATCCGGCCACCGAGCGTGCCAGACGGAAAGAGCCTCGTGCGGGTGAGCCTTTCCTGGCACCATACGGCCGACGACGTCGCCCGGCTCGCCGGCACCATCACCTCCATTCTCCGCAACCCCGCCGATTCCTGAAGCCGCCCATGCGATCGCAACAAGACACGTGGTGCGTCATCGGCGCCGGGCCCTCAGGCCTTACCACACTCAAGAACCTCTTGGCCGCCGGCATTCCTGCCGAGTGCCTCGAGCGCGAGGACAATGTCGGCGGCAACTGGTATTTCGGCTCGGCCGCGTCGAGCGTCTTCGCATCGACCCGGCTGATCAGTTCGAAGTCGCTCACCGCCTACACCGATTTCCCGATGCCGCGGGAGTGGCCGGCCTATCCCCATCACACGCAATGCCTCGATTATCTGCGTGGCTATGCGAGGCACTTCGATCTCGTGCCACACATCCGCACGCACGCGGCCGTCGAGCGGATAGAGCCGGCCCCAGGCGGCGGCTGGACGGTGCTCACGGCAGGCGGTGAAGCCAGACCCTACGCCGGTGTCGTCATCGCCACCGGCCACAACCGCGAGCCGCGCTGGCCAGAAATCCCAGGCACGTTCGCCGGCACGCTCCTGCATGCCTGCCACTTCAAGTCGCCCACGCAGCCGCTCGAGATCGCGGGCAAGCGGGTGCTGGTGATCGGCGGCGGCAATTCGGCCTGTGATATCGCGGTTGACTGCGCACCGCATGCGGCCGCCACCGTGCTCTCTCTCCGGCGTGGCTATTACCTGGTGCCGCGGTTCATCATGGGCCGGCCGGCCGACCTGCGGGGCGAACGCCTCTTGAAGCTGCGGCTGCCGCTCTGGCTCCGCAGGATCGTGAGCCTGCGGGCGATCGACCGCGAGATCGGCCTGTCCTGGCGGCATGGCCTGCCGAGGCCCGACCACCGGCTCTGGGAGACGCATCCGGTCATCAACAGCGACCTCTGCCGGCAGATCGACTCAGGGCTCGTCCGACCGGCGGGCGACGTGGCCCGGTTCGATGGCAATGCGGTCGTGTTCGCCGACGGCAGCCGCGCGGAGTTCGACATCGTCATCTGTGCCACTGGCTACCGCGTCACGCTCCCCTTCATCGCTCCAGAGCATCTCTGCGGCGATGCCGAGGGTGTGCCACGGCTGTTCATGAATCTCTTGCATCCCACCCGCGACGACATCGCGGTCGTGGGGCTGATTCAGCCCGACAGCGGCCAGTGGGGCCTCACCGACCTGCAGGGAAAGCTCGTGGCCCGGATGGCGGTTGCGGCGAAACAGTCACCACGGGCCGCGGCCTGGCTCTATCGGATGCGGTGCCAACCATCGCAATCTCATTCGGTCCGCTACGTCGATTCGCCACGGCACCGCCTTGAGGTCGAGCACTTTTCCTATCGACGAGCGCTCGAGCACCTCATCACGGCGATCGATCGCCGGCTCCGCGTCCACGTGAGCTGACGTGTGTCAGCCGGCGCCGGGCGGCTGCGGCCGGGCCCGGGCCACCAGAAATGCCAGGAGCGGCCGCGCCGATTCCGGTACGGAACGGTCGTCGCAGACGATGCGCTGCACGGTCGCATGCTGTTCGATCACGATCTCGTACTGCCGCAGATCGCGGCCCGCGGATGAAAACCGCTCGAACGATTCACTGAGCCCGCTGGCGGCGACCAGCGACTCCAGTTCCTGCCGCTGGTCAGGAGCAAGATCGGCGGCATCGATCGTGCAGCCCTTGAGCATGCCCGCAAACCCTCCCGACTGCATGAAGATGATTCGCATGGGATACCGAAGTGACGGTCCTAGTAGTTGAACTGGAACTGGAACCGCATGAGGTCGCCCTGGAACTGAGCAAACTGGCCGTCGGGCCGAATCGGTGCCTTGCCGGAGGTGTTCGTCCGATTCACCCAGTCATACTCACACGTCAGCTCCATCTGCGGCGTGATCTGCCACTCGAGGCCCAGGTCAAACTCGCCGAGGTACGTGTTCGGTGAGTTCCGCTCCCAGATGAAGCCACCGCGGCCGGTCTGCCAGCGGAAGTAGGGAAAGAGCCGGCCGTAGTTGTCGGTGTCGGCCTTGTAGTTGACGAGCACGTAGCCGCCGGAGACCGGCTGGCTGGAAATCGTCGGCGGGTTCGACTTCGAGACGTTGTTGAGGCTCGACAGCTCCGGCCCGAGGCCCACGTTCCATTCGGCTGTCACGCCGAGCCGCTGCGGATAGTAGACGAAGGTGGCACAGATCCGCTGGTCGAGCACGCCGTTGGACGGCGAGACCACGACCGGCTTGTAGGTGTTGCTGCCGATCTTGATGTCGGCCAGCGTCGGCACGTAGTTGCCGCAGTAGGCCTGCACGCCCGCCTCCACCACCTGGCCGTTGTCGAACTGGTAGGGCTGATTGAGCCGCATCACGAAGTGCAGGTTGTTGTTCTGGTCGAGCGTCGAGTTGCCCTGGCCGTTATAGCAGCCGACGCCAAAGTTACCGTAGTTGCCCGAGCCCTTGAGCCCTTCGTCGAGCACATACTTGTAGAGTTCCTGGGACTCCTCGGGGGTCCAGTAGTAGAAGACGCCGAGGCCACGTTCGCTCTTGGTGGCATTGATGAAATCGGCACGGTCGAGAGGCAAACGATTGGAGCTGGACTGCATGTTGTCCCAGCCGTAGGGCACCTTCGACTGGCCGACGCGGAAGCGGTGCACCTTGTCAGTGGTGACGTAGCAGTCGGCGTAGCAGTCGCGGAGCTGAGCGTAGTTGATCGCTCCCGGATCGCTCACGCCCGCGAGGCTCGAGGCGAAGTCGGGCTGGATGTAGATGTAGAGCCGGTCGCTGATGTCGCCGGAGAAGATCAGACGGACACGGCGGAGGAAGAAGTTGTTGTTCGGCCCCACCGACTTGTCGTTGGGATGATAGGGGCCGGCCTGGTCCTCGTCGTACCAGAGCGTGCTGTTGATGCGCATCTGGGTGTAGCCGCGGATGTTGATCTTGTCGTACCAATGCTTTTCGCCGGAGTGGTCGATGCCACCGACGGTCTGTTCGTCGACCGTCTCGATAGCTGGATCCTGGATGTTGGCCATCCGCCGCCCAAGTTGGCTCATGAAGGAGTCGTCACCGGGGCTGACCGTCCGGCCGCTGCCCGGCGACGCACCGACGGTCATCTCGTCGACCGTTTCGATGGCTGGGTCGCCAATCGCCTGGGCGAGCGAGAGATTCGGATCGAAATTGACCCGCGGCGTCGGCTCATATTCTTGTTCGGCGGCTTCTTCCACGAGCGTCGCAAACTCCACGGCCGGCACTGCCGGGCAAACGAAGGCGGCCGCCAAACAGGAGGTAAGTCCAGCCAGGAGACACCAAGACCTTGTGTATCGCAACGCACACCGGAGACGCGAAGACATGCCGAAACCTCGGGGGGGGGCGCCCAAGCGGGCCGCAATTACCGCGCAACCGCTACAAACCCTTCGATCGGAGGATCCTCACCGCAAATTGCATTAGGTTTTGCGGCCTGCGCAGGATTTAACACTGCGACCCCCCCACTGGAGTAATCTGGCAGGCTCGCCATTCTTCCCAGCGTTTCAGACACGCGGAGATGCGATCCTGAAACCAGATCTTGGCGGCCGGATCCTGAAGAAGGGATTCTGGCGGCCGCTAGCGCGTTGCTGGCTGCGGGAACTCAAGACCCGGGCCTGACACTGGGCCTGAAGGTGACGCGGCCTCAGGCGGCGGCGGATTGCCGAAGAGCGTCTCGAGGTCGCGGCTGAGCTTGGGCCCGATCACCGCCTCTGTGGTGTTCTCCACGATCCTTCCAATGATCAGGTCGATCGACCGCGCGTCGAACTGCGGCCTGCTGACGGTGCCCTTGAGTGGAATGACAAGTGGCGTCCGCAGCAGCTTTCCCACGACCGGCGTGGCCCCGATGATGTCGCCGCGAAACGCCACCTCGACCATCATCGCGAGCGTGCCATCGGCGCCCACGCTGCCGGCGGAGCGGATCACGAGCTGGCCGGCGTCCATCACGAGGCCCTCGTGCCAGAGGCGGCGATCGGCCAGTCGCACGCTGACCGGCTCCGGCCGCACCCGCAGGAGCACGGCCTTGTCGCCAAACGCAAACCGCGGATCGATCGCGGTCTGCAGCTTCACGATCAGGTTCACCAGCGGCTGCACCCGCTCGCCCGGCGTGGACTCGAGGTTCTCAAAAATCACCTGCCCCGATGCCTCACCGCCGAAGGGATCTGCCAGTGGCAGCCGCGCACCAGACAGATCGACGCTCATCAATCCTTGCGTTTGCGTCGACTGGCCGATCAGCGGCACGAGCCAGTTGACCCAGCGATCGCACATCTGCTGCGTGAGAACCACACGGTCGAGGCAGCGGCCAGGGGGCACGATCAATTCGCCCGGCGCCGGCAGGAGCCGCAGCCACGGCGCTCCGCGGAGGCGGCCACCGGAGGCGGCCAAGTCGAACGGCCCAAGCGCCAGCTGGCCCTCGAAAAACCGCACCGGCATCTCACCGGGCGCGAACTGGAAACCGGCGGCCTCCGCCGCGGTCCATGCCGCCGAGGTATCGATCGAGAACGCTCTCAGACGGTCGGAGAGATCCGCGGCGGAACGTGCCGCCGCGGGCCGCGGCAGCGGCAGCGCGACACGGGCCAGCTTCTCACCCTGGGCACCTCGGGCCGACGACAACCAGTCCTCGGGAAGCACGAGCGACTGTTCGGCATTCTCTGCCGCCGCCGTGGCACCGACGACCAACTTCCCGAGCGGCCCGCGGAGCGAAAAGGGTCTGGCGCCGGCGCCGGCGAGCCGGAGCCGGCCGCCGGTCCAGGGCGTCAGCAGCCGCGACACCTGCTCCCAGTCATAGGCTACGTTACCCCCCAGGTCGACCATCTGCCGTGACGAGAGTTCGCCAATGCTGCCCGCGGCCGCGACGGCCACGGTCGATGACTCGAGCTTGAGCTGATTCACGGTCATCCGCTCGGGCGTCTGCGTGGGCGGGCAGGTCACTTCCAGCACGAGCGTGGCCCGGGGCTCGCTCCAGAGCGGAATCGCCGCGCCGGCCTCGCGGCCCTTCGCCACGGCCGCGTTGTTGGCCAGTTGCGTATCCAGCGGCGTGCTGGAGATGGCGAGCTCGCTGCCCGTCGCCTCCACCAGCACGTTCATGCCGATCGGCGTGTCGAGAATTTCGGCGGTACCCCAGGCCCTGCCGGCCGCAGGCCAGCGGCTGGCGGTCG
>JBILKZ010000227.1:0-4155 GCA_044376405.1 Pirellulales bacterium | reverse complement strand
ATCGAGCCGTATTCGGCCATGAAGAAGAAGCTCCATCGCAGGCCCGAATACTCGGTATGAAAGCCGGCAACAAGCTCGCTTTCCGCCTCGGCCAGATCGAAGGGAGCACGATTCACGCTGGCAACGGCGCAGGTGACGTAGACCCAGAAGATCACGAAGGTGAACGGGTCGTGGAACAGATACCAACTGGTAAGCCAGCCCGCCTGCTTCTCCGCGATCGTGACCAGGTCCATGCTGCCCGCGAGCATCACCGGCACGACCACGCACATGCCCAGCGGCACCTCGTAGCTCACCACCTGGGCCGCCTCACGCATGGCACCGAACAAGGACCACTTCGAGGCCGACGCATACCCAGCAAGGATCACGCCGAAGACCTCAAGGCCCAGTACGGCGACCACAAAAAACACCCCTACATTCAGCCGTTGGCCCACGAAGTCAAAGGCAAACGGCAGGGCGATGAACGCACAGAACGAGGCGCAGAAGCTGATGTAGGGGGCGAGCCGGAAGAGCATGCCATCGGCCCCTTCCGGCATCAGGTCCTCCTTGGCGAGAAGCTTGATTCCATCGGCCAGCGACTGGAGCCAGCCAAACCGGCCGCCAGTCCGCGTCGGCCCGAGACGGTCCTGAATTCGGGCGGCGATCTTTCGCTCGGCCCAGATGAATACGAGAGCACCACCCGCGATCACGTTGAGGATCAGGGCGGCGGCGACAAAGGCCGTGATCGTCCAGGCCAACCACTCGGGCAGGCCGACCGTGTTGATCAGAAAATCAGCCATCGGTGCTGGATTTCAGGCTGGGTTTGAGGTGGGCAAAACTGCCCTCGAACCAACGATTTCCGGGGGGGAAACCGACTTCGTGAAAAATCGCACGAAGTTTGTACCAAGTCGGCCCAATTCACAAGTGCCGCGGTGAAAAACCGGGCGAAAGTCTGCCGAGGGATCGCCCTACCGGTCGATCTCGCCCATCACAATGTCGAGGCTGCCGACGATGGCCGGCACGTCGGCGATCAGGCACCCACGGCAGAGTTCGTGCGTCACGGCAAGATTCGAGAACGAACTCGAACGGGCCCGCACACGCCACGGAATCGCCGAGCCATCACTGACGAGATAAAAGCCCATCTGTCCCTTCGGACATTCAGTCTCGAGGTAGGCGTCACCGGCGGGAATCTTTTCCGTGAGTTTCACCGGTTCGCCAAGCGGGCCCTTGCAGGCGGAATAGCGGTCGATCGCCTGCCGTACGAGATCCATCGACTGCACGACCTCGAGCATCCGCACGAAGAAGCGGTGCCAACAGTCGCCGAGAATGGCGTCCGCAGGCACGGGCGGATACGCATGGTCCCGCGGATAATGGCCGTTCTTCATCACGGCTACCTCGAAGGCGTAGCCTTCGTACATCGCGGTATAGATGCTCTCGCCATCTCGCCGCATGTCCTGATCGACGCCGCTGCCCCGCAGCACCGGCCCGGAGCAGCCGTATTCGATCGCCAATTCCGGCGACATCACACCGATGGCCGCCGTGCGTTTCACGAAGATCGCATTGGTGGTGAGCAGCGCATGGTATTCCTGAATGATCGGCTCGAACTGTTCGAGGAATGCCTCGCACTTCCGCAGCCAGCCGGGGGGCAGGTCGGCCGTCAGTCCACCGACCGTGATGTAGCTGTAGGTGAGCCGGGCGCCGCACGCCTCCTCGAAGAGGTCGAGGATCTTCTCCCGCTCGCGGAAGGCATAGAGGAACGGGCTAAACGTGCCGAGGTCGAGGCCGTAGGCTCCCATGCCCACGAGGTGGCTGGCGATCCGCCCCATCTCGGCGATGAGGACGCGGAGATGCCGGGCCCGCTCGCTCACTTGATACTGCATCAGTTTCTCGACGGCGAGCGACCAGCCGAGATTCATGTTCATCGCGGCGAGGTAGTCCATCCGGTCGGTGTAGGGAATCCACTGCCGGGCGGTGAGATTCTCGCCAATCTTCTCCGCGCAGCGGTGGAGATAGCCGATATGGGGCTCCACCTCCGACACGATTTCACCATCAGTGCGGAGCACGAGCCTGAGCACGCCGTGCGTGCTGGGATGCTGCGGCCCCATATTGACGAGCATCTCGTCCGTGCGGACGTCGAATTCAATGATCCGCGGATCGTCGTCGATGAGCGGTGCCATGGTGGTATGTTCGTCCTTTTGAAGCCTGATGACGATGTGAAGCCTGATGACGATCGATCAACGCGAAAGAACCTATTGATTTTTCCGCGATCTGTTTCGCTAGCGGCCGCGGATGCCGTGGTATTCCAGTGGTTGCTCGTAATCCTTGCGGAGCGGATAGCCTTCCCAGTCCTCCGGACAGAGGATTCGCCGGAGGTCAGGATGGCCGGTGAACCACACACCTGACAGGTCATAGACCTCGCGCTCGTGCCAGTTGGCACCTCGCCACACACCGGCCACACTTCCCACCTCGGGCAATTGACCGGGCACGTCCCCCTTCCACCGCGGCAGCTTCACCTTCAGCACGATGCTGACCCGCGAGGCGGTGCTCCAGAGGTGGTAGACCAGTTCCGTGTGCGGCTGCCAGGTCACCTTGGCCGCCTTCTTCGGATCGGGTTCGAACCAGTCGACGGCGGTGATGCACTCGATCGCATCGAATCGCACGGTGCTCTTCTCGCGCAGCCAGCGGCAGACTTCCACCAGGCGTTCGGGGGCAACCTCAATCCAGGGGTCGAGGGCGTCGAGACGACTGCCCGCAACGGCGCCAGGCAAGGCTTGCTCCAACTGTTCCAGGAATCCGGGACCTCTCATGGCAGACCTGTGTTCTCAATCGTTCGAGGGGAAAACGTGTTCGCGGGAGAATCGGCATCGACGTGGCACCGGGGAACGGGACACACCCGGCCCAGCTTCGTCCGAACGTACGGGCTTGCCACGCCTACCCTGTCGAGTTTCGCCCGCCAACGCCTGAACTCTGCCCGGCGGCAACCTGCGAAGAAACGGCACGAACCCAGTCAAGGTCGCCGCGGTACCAGACATAGGCAAAACCAGTCAGGAGCACGGCGAAGAACGCGGCCATATCCACAGCCGCCGTCCGCGCGAGCAGCGTGCCGGCATGGGCGACGGCCTCTGTCGCACCACCTGCTAACTCGGGGAACAAAGGCACCGTGGGGTTCTCGACACCAAGTTCCCTGATGAGGCCGGCGGCCGCCGGCGTCAACGTGCTGCCATCAGCCTGCACGGTCGCCAACGCCGGATCCGCCAACTGCACTGCCTTGCCAAAAACCGTCGCCCAAGGGAAGAAGAGCGCGACCTCGACGTCGAAGATGATGAACAGCAATGCCACGACGTAAAAACGAAGGTCGAACTGCACGAAGCTGGAGCCGATCGTCGGCTCACCGCACTCGTACACCTCCAACTTTTCGGCGTTGGGAGCCCGCGGCCGCACCAGCCACCCGACGAGGAGGTTGACGAAGAGAAACGCTGCCCCGAGGGCGACGAACAACGCGACGTAGCCGGCAATCAGTACGGGATTCATCGGTGCTCACTCGGCAGGAAATCAGGCAGAATGCTTACTGGTTGGGGCCACCGTGGACCGGATCGACGATCACCTTCGATGCCGCCACGGCCGTTGGGTTGAGGGTGGAACGGCCCCATGCCACTTCCACCGGCAGCCTCGCAAAATCGACGATCGTGCCGTCGCGGCTGTAGCAACTCAAGTCGAGGGTCGAGCCCATGAAGATGCAGTCGACGGGGCAAGGCTCCACGCAGAGCGCACAGAACATGCACTTCGAATAGTCGATGGTGAAGCCGCTCACCTGGAACCCTTTGCCACCACTCACGCGTTCCTTGCCGATGTAGATGCAATCCACAGGGCAGGCCTTGGCGCACTGGTCGCAGGCGATGCAAGTCGTCAGGTCGTACCGATGAAAACCGCGGTAGCGGGCCGCCACAGGCGCCGGGAGTTCCGGGTATTCAAAGTGCTCGGTGAACGTACGACGCTTTTGGTCGTACGTGCTGCTGAATACCCGCAGCGTTACCAGCATGCCGTCTGCCACAGTCCGAACGGCAGTGAATAGATTTCGAAACCATTCTCGCATGGCGATTCCAATCGAAGGTGCATCCAAACCGAGACCCCACCGGGCACTTTCACCGCATGGCGTCACCATCTGGCAGAGGCACGGCC
>JBILKZ010000294.1:0-12703 GCA_044376405.1 Pirellulales bacterium | reverse complement strand
ACACCGGCGGCAGCGGCGCCGACACGATCGTGGGGCCGGTCATGAGCAACCAGTGGCGGATCACCGGCAGCAACTTGGGCACGCTCGCTACTGCGCAGACTGACGGCACGTTCGATACGGTGCTGAGCTTTAGCGGTGTCGAAAACCTCACTGGCGGTGCCGGCGGTATCGATTCATTCCTGTTTTCGCCCAGCGGCAGTCTCACGGGCACGCTCACCGGACAGGCGGACGATAAGGACGCAGCGGGCAGACGAGACTCGGTGACGGTCGAACTGCAGGCCGACGGCTCCGTCCATACCCTGTCGTTCGTGGCCGGGGGTGACGCCAACTCGGGCAGCGTCGTTCGCGACGCAAATAAGGCCGTCTCCTTTACGGGGATTTCCCAGCCCGTTGGCCTCACCGTGGTGGCCACCGCGTCGAACGACACCATCAGCCTGCAGCCGGGCGCGACTGTCGGGACCGTCGACATCCTGAGCACCGACCAGGTCGCCACCTTCGGCAAGGTGACCGTGTCGCAGACCGAGCGCACGGAGGTCGGCCTCAGCATGGGAGACGGCGACGATGCCGTGGTGATCGCTGCTGCCGTGGTGGAGACGGCTCTCGCGGACGGCGATCTCACGATCGATGGCGGCACGGGAAGCAATACGATCACGAGCCAGGCTGCCGACAACGCCTGGGCCATCGCCAAGCTCAACGAGGGCTCGCTGCTCAGCCATGTCTGGTTTACGAATGTCCAGAATCTCGTCGGCTCAAGCGGCAGGGACGTGTTCTCATTTGCTGATGCCGCCGCCCTCAGCGGCACAGTTGACGGCAAGGACGGCCAAAACACCCTCGACTATTCACAGTACACGACCGCCGTCGCCGTCGATTTTGGCACGCTCTCGGCCTCGGGAATCGCCACCGTGAAGGCCGGAAAAAACACCGGCGACACGCTGACCGGGCCGACGGGCGACTCCCAGACCGGGCCGACCGGCGATCCAGTCTGGCGTCTCACCGGCCTCAACACGGGCTCCATCGGCAACAAGCAAGACCCAGTGCTGTCGTTCGAGGGCTTCGAAAACATCACCGGCAAAGCCGCGGGCCGCGACACGCTCCTCATCGAGACTGGCGGAAGCCTCACCGGCACGTTTGCTGGTTCGTCGTCGGGCAAGGCAGGCCTGCTCGTTCAAAGTGACGAGGACGACAGCTACACCGTCGTCAATCCGACTCCGGGAGGCGGCCTTCAGACCGCCACCATCCACGGCACCACCATCACGTTCACCGGCCTGCAGCCCGTGGTATCGCCCACGACGATGGCCGACATGACCATCCTCGGGGGCGAGGTCGACAGCGAATGGACTTTGACTGATGGCCCCGCTGGACAGATGACCCTCACCAACGAAACCGCCTTCTTCTACGACGTCGCCACATCAAAGGTTGTCGAGGCTCTTTCATTCCCGACCCCGACACACTCCCTGAGCGTCGTGCTCGGCAACGCCAACACGATCATCAGCCTGCAGGAGACCGCGGGGCCAGCGATCACAGTTCTCGGTGGCACTGGCATCAACACCCTGATTGCCCGCGACGGCATCGATCACACGTGGACCATCGACGGCGACAGCAAAGGATCCGTCGCCCACGACGGATATCCGGCAGCCATAACGTTCCAGGGCGTCGGCCGACTCGTCGGCGGCAACAAGAATGACACCTTCCGCTACACCACGAAGACGGCTGCCACGGATTTCGTGGACGGTGGGTCGGGCGGGATCGACACGCTCGACTATTCCGCGATGACGGCTGGCGTGACTGTCTCCATCGGATTCGGAAACAACGGTATCGACACGATCATCGGCAGCCAGTTCGCAGACACGCTCTACGGGACCACCGAGAGCAACGACTGGAGCATTTCCGGCACGAATTCCGGCGGCTTGGTGGCGACTTCACACGCCAGATCGTCTTTGGATCGAACAACCACCGTGAACGCCGACGGCGTTGTCACTTTCGCCCTCAACCACGGCCTGGACGATGGCGAGCAGGTCACGTACGCCAGCGACCTGTCGCCAGACACCAGCGGGCTCACGAGCGGATCCACATATTACGTGAAGCTCATCAGTCCGCGCGAGATTCAGCTCAGCCTCGCCTCTGGAGGCACTGCGATCCAGCTGTCGCAGGTCGCCTGGAAAACTGGGAACAGCCTGCTGGAGCACCATCCGGTGCAGATAGCGGCCGTCACGTTCAGCGATATTGAAAATCTCGCCGGCCGGATGGAGAGAGATACGTTTCACATGGCAAGCGGTTCGGCCATCACCGGCACGGTCGACGGCGGCGCAGGCGCGAACACGCTCGATTTTTCTTCTTATGGCAGCGCCGTCACGGTGAACCTCGGGGATTCTTCGGCGGGCGCGACATCGGGTGTCGGCGGGGGAATTCGAAACATCACCGCACTGGTTGGAACCAGTTCTACAGACACGCTGAAAGGTCCGAATCAGGATGCGACCTGGACCATCACCGGAGCCAATGCCGGTTCGATCGACCAAGTAGCCTTCAACGTCAATAGCATCAGGTATCTCGCCCCCGTCTCATTTTCTGGCTTTGAAAATTTAACGGGGGCCGAAGTTGCCAGGGATGGTTTCGTCTTCAAGGACGGCGGCAGCATCAGTGGAACGGTCGCTGGCGGCACCGATCGTTCGGGCGGACTTGCGATCGACGATGGCACCGGGTTTCGATCGGTGATAAAGCCGGGCACCATGGGGAGTGGCACCCTCGCGACGAGTTCCCTGCCCGGAAGCAAGTTCAATCTGGCGACGACGAGCATCGCCTTCGAGGGCATCGAAAACGCCTTCAGTGCCGACTTGTCCGGCCAAACATTGACGTTGAACGCTGGAATTCTCGCGGGCGCCGTTCGCGTGGTCCAAGGGAATGATGCAGGTCACATCAAGCTGACGAACACCGATCCCTCCCGGTTGTCCTATTTCAACCAGCCGACGAAAGCATACGTCAATGAAGTATCCATAGCCCTGCCTTCCGGTGGGTGCGACTACAAATTTGGTGGAAGAGCCTTCGACATCGCTGTCGTCATCGATACTCAGGGCGGTGATTTAACCGCTGACGCCACAGGGAACTACACGTTTTCAGCGAGCGTGGTGACGGGCGGCGGAAAGATCTCCGTCACGCTTCCCCAGCCGAGTGACACCCAGACGGTGAATAATCGCCTCGGGAATATCACGGTGAAGTCAGGCGTGACACTCAACGCACAGGGCGGCGACATCACGCTGGCGGCCAACAACGTCACGATCGAGCAGGGCGCGCAGATCCTGTCGACTACCGGATCGAAAGGCCCGACCGGGGTCCCCCTGCGGCTTACGGACCAGTCGGTGCCTGCCACCAAGTGGCGGCCAGGGAAGGTGTACCGCGACGTGCTCGCAACTGGGGGGAGCGGTTCGGGACTCACGGTGGATATTGTCACCGACAATGAAGGCAACCCCACCATAAGTATCCGGACTCCGGGCACTGGCTTCCACGCTCAGGATCAAATCACCGTCAGTGAACCCGGCGTGTCCTTTCTGGGCAGCGACTCGCCCCAGAATGGTAGCCCCGTCACGGCGAAGGTGTGGGATGTCACAAGTGAGGGCGTCGGCGGGGATATCACGCTCTCCGCCTACCACCATGCCCAGGCGGTGGCCTGGTCGTACAACCCGATCAGTGTCGGCGTCACGATCGGTCACAACACCGTGATCAGTGGTCGGAATGTCAACATTCTCGCTGATGCCGACAACAGCCGGCTGTTCGACAGTTCGGCGGATAAGCCCGGCCTCAACACCGACGCTGGGTGGCAGAATCTCACCGTTGGTCTGATCGATTTCCTGATCAGCATTCGGCCGCTTGTCGGAGTAAGCCTGTCGAAGGCGACGGCCGATATCTCGATCGCGGCGGGCGCGAGCATCAGCGCATCGACAGGGAATGTGTTCACGGAGGCATTCGCCAACTCGATCGCCCAGGCGTTCACGTTCGGGCTTGTCATCGGCTTTACATACGCTCGGACCGAGGCATCCGCCACGGTGGATGTCCAGGGCAATGTTAGCTCCAGTATGGGCAACGTGACGTTCGCGGCCGTTACAGGCAATACGGTAGCCGTTACGGGGTTGACGTCGAGTTTTGGCAATTTGAAGGCCGCCAGGTTCCAGCTTTCGGGCGCCGTGACGGAGGGCTATTCTCATTCAACGGTGACGATCGGCCCGTCGAGCGTTGTCCAAGCGGGGGGCGACATTGTCGTCAACGCCATCACCGTGAAAAACATGTCGGTGTCGGTGACGGGCAACATCGAGTACGCCGTCATAGGTATCAGCTTTGCGGTCGCGATCGACGAGGCCACGAGCGATGCCACTGTCAGCGGCAAGCTGACCGCGGGCCGCGACATCCGCATTCTTGCCAAGACGACGAGCGAAAAAAACAGCACGGCCACGAAGATGCAGGTCGGCCAGCCGATGAGGAGCAACGTGACCAATGCGGCGTTTGCCCTTGTCCAGGGGGCGAGGCTGGGATTTGCCGCGGGGTCTGGTTCGGGTGCAGCGGGCGCAGCAGCCGGTCTGATTGGCGCACTGATCGGCGGCGTCGCTGCAAAAGACGCATATTCGAATGAAGAGAGGCTTAAGTCTCTAGTCAGCACCGATTGGATAGCAGCTGTGGAGCGGGATGAAAGCAAGTTCCTGGGCGTCATCGACGCAACGTTTGGCACGCACTTGAATCGTGCAACAGCGACCGTCGCAGGGTCCGCTCGCGTCAACGCAGGAGGGCAGTTTCGGCTCAACGCCGATGTCCTCGACCGTCCGACATCGCAGGCACAGGGATTGGCCGCTGTCCGAGAAAATAGGAAGGACTCAAAGGTCGTCGATTCGCAGGGGAACAGCAGCGGTTTCGTTCTCGCGATCGCGGCGAACGTCACACTCGTGACGAACCGGTCGGACGCGGTGGTCGCGTCCGGTGCCCAGGTGATTGCTGGCTCCACGGTCGATGTCGCCGCCAACACGTATCTCCCTCATGAAACCACCTGGGATATCTTCAGTAGCGATGAGACCAAGAAGGGTCTGCAGGTGACCTCGCGGCTCCTGCAGCATCTCGGGGACGACAATCTTGGTGCAGCCTCGGCACTTTCGACATTCACGCAGAGTTCGGCTATAGGCAAAAAGACGGGCTTTGCGGTTTCGGGAACCTACATCGGTCTGACCACCAGTGCGAAGGCCCGCGTCGAAGATGGTGCCTCGATCACAACTGCCTTTGACGTGAGCGTCAAAGGCGTGACCAACGCGCAGACGTGGAACCTCGTCGGAAACTTCCCAAACCTACTCGATTCACTGCTCGGACAGGGGCAAATCGGAGACATCTCGACTGGAACCACGACGGCTGCCGAGCGGAAAAAGCAGCTCGGAAATAGCGGCGATGCCACGGGCGTCGGCGGGTCATTCTCGGTCGTGCGCTACAACAACACGGCTGAGGCCGTGGTGGCGTCGAAGGCGATCGTCAGGGCCAATGACCTGCATGTCAATGCGGACTCGAAGACCCAGAACCTGTCTATGGGCATCGCCTACGGGAAGTCAGGCGAGACGTCGGTCAACGGCGTCGTGAATTACGTCGAGATCATCGACACCACCCTCGCTCAGATCGGCCAGGGTGCGGAGGTTTACGCGACTGGCAGTGTGGACGTGACGGCGAACGACACTCCCGTGGTCGTGAATATCGCCGGTGGCGTCAGCATCGGCACCAGCGTGGGGTTTGGCCTGACCGTCGGAACGAATGTCATCAAGCGGGATACCAAGGCGCTCATCGGCGAGAGGGATGTGCTGCTCGGTGACGATGGGTTTGCGCCGAACACTGGCGTCAACAGGTACACCAATACGATCGACCTGGGATACGCCCACGGCTTCCAAACCGGCGACCAGGTCGCCTACAGTAGCGCCGGCGATGGGGATGGAGCAATCGGCGGTCTCGCCGACGGCGGCGTGTATTACGCGCGGAGGATCAATGACACGACGATCGGCCTGGGGCGTTCTCCTGAGGAGGCGAATCAAACGGCGCCCACGTTCGGCAGCGCAGCCTTCACGGGCAGCAATGTGCTCGATCTGGGCTATGCCCATGGCTTTCAGACGGGCGATGCCGTGGTCTACGACAATGGCGGGGCCGGGGCCGCGAACCTTGGCAGCCTCGTCAAGGGCGTCACCTACTATGTGATTCGGGTGGACGCCACTCACGTCAAACTGGCGAGCAGCTTGCAGAATGCGAACAAGGCTACCGCTCTCACACTCCCCGCGAGCCCGACCGGCTCCGGCACGAACCACAGCCTGAGGCTCGCGTTCGACCCCTCAGGTGCAAACGGGAGTCGGTACACGATCGGCCGGACATTCGTGCCGACCACGGCGGTCACGAGCAGCTACGACAGTATCAATGTGGGCTCTCCCCACGGCTTCCAGCTTGGGCAAGCGGTCGTTTACGCGGCAGGTGGCGATGCGGCGATCGGAGGGCTGACAAACGGCGCTGTCTACTACGTTGTGCCCGACACCAACAGCCCCAACGCCTTCCACCTGGCGGCGAAGTACGCCGACGCCATGAAGGTGTCGCCGATGCTGGTCAGCCTGACACCGGCCGGCAGCAGCGGGACGGTGAGTCTGACCGCTACCACCGGCACGCAGCACAGCGTCCCTATCGCAATCAATCCCCAGACACAGGTCACCGGCGGGGATGCGACCTCGGCCGAGGTGATCAATCTCGGCTACCCGCACGGTTTCATCACCGGGCAGAAGGTGTATTACAGCCATGGCGGCGGCACGAGTATCCGCGGGCTGGCCAACAAGAACTTCTATTACGTGATCGTCGTCGATGCCACGAAGATCCGGCTGGCTGATTCGCTCGCCAACGCGCAGCGCGGCGTGTATCTCGGACTCGATGCCACGGTCGCCACCGGGTCGTATCACACCATCGCGAGTCCATTCCGGGCGGTGCCGGCTGTCGATGACTTCGCAAACACCATCCGCGTGGCAAACGCCAATGCGTTCCAGGACGGCGAGGCCGTGGTCTACCACAACGGCGGTGGAACGAGCATCCGCGGGCTGAGCGACGGCACGACGTATTACGTCACCAAGGTGGGCAATTCCGCTATCAAGCTCTCGACCTCGAAGGCCGACCTTGCGGGTACGGTCGTCAACCTGGATCCGTCCGGGGCCACCGGCACGCATCACTCTCTGGGCAGTGCCTATACGAGCACGGGAACCATGAGTGCGGCGGGCGTGATCAACGTTGCCGCCGAGAACAAGGGAACGATCGTCACCGTCACGCTCGCGGCGGCGGTGGTTTCGGATCCAACGTCATCGGACGTCAGCCAGGACGCCAATGCCCCGCAAGCTCCCGGTGGCGATCAGAAGACGGGGCAGGCGGTGTCGGGAAGCGTGTCCGTCAACACGATCGACGACACGAGCGAAGCCATCATCCGGGGCATCTCGTTGACGCAGGCGGGGGGCGTCACGGTGTCGGCGAAAAACTCGCCGCTGATCGTTGCGGTCTCCGGCGGTGCCGCGATCTCTACAAATTCGAAGGACTCGGCAAGAAACGTCGGCCTGGCCGGCGCCGTGACGGTGAACCTCGTCACCAACCGCACGCGTGCCTTCATCCAGAACGCCGCACTGACCAACGTGGGCGCCGTGACGGTCACGGCCGCTGGCTCGGCCAACATTGTTTCGGTCGCCGCTGGTCTGGGAGGGTCGTCCCGCGGCACGGGCATCGCCGGTTCCGTGGCCTACAACACGATCGACAGCGACACGGCCGCATATCTGGCCAACTCTTCCCTGACCGGGACGAGCCTCGCTGTTACCGCAAACGATGGCACCTCGATCATCACGGTGGCCGGCAGCCTCGCCTATGGCGGCACGATCGGGATCGGTGCCGGCATCGCGATCAACCGCATCAAGGAGAATATCGATGCCCACGTGAGCAACACCGCGCTCACCGTAACCGATGCCGTGAATATCGCGGCCACGAATGCCGCGCACATCACGGCCGTCGCCGCAGGCATCGCCGTCGTCGTCGCCAAACCGCCGGAAGACGACCCAAACGCCACTCCCAAGGGCATGGCCCTCGCGGTCGGACTCGCGATCAATTCGATCGATGCCACCGTCACGTCCTACGTGAGCGATGACGGCAGTCTGGTGAGTGCGGGGAGCCTGAGCGTGGTGGCCGACGATGCCGACTCGTGGATTGTCGCGGTGGCGGGCGGCGTCGCCGTGGGGCTATCCAAGGCGGAGAATGCGGACGCTACCGCCGCGGCCGGCGGGGCGGCGTTTGCCTTCAACAAGATCGACAGCGTTGTCTCGGCATATCTCGACAAAGCCAGTGTCACCACGACCGCGGCGGACGGTGTCGTCGTGAGAGCCCATTCCAAGGGGCGGATCGAGGCCTATGCGATCGGTGGTGCAGTCGCCAGCGCCAGTAGCGGCGCGGGTGGTGCGACCACGGCCCTCGCAGGCGTCGGAGCGTTCACGTTCAACACCATCTCCAAAGATGTCACGGCGTCGATCAGGAATGGCAGTAACGTCACCAGCCAAAGCAGCGGCCCGGTGAAGGTATCAGCCAAGGACGAATCGACGATCAATTCGATCGCCGGGGCGATTGCCATCGGCGTTGGCCTCGGTGGCGGGGGAGAATCGACCGTGGCCTTGTCCGTGGGCGCGTCCGTGGCGAATAACAAGATCAAGGACAAGACCGCGTCCGGCGGGGTGCAGGCTGTCATCAGCGATTCGTACGTCGTGGCGGCTGGCAACCTCAGTGTCGTTGCCGACTCGCAGCCCACGATCTCGGTCGTGGCGTTTGCCGGATCGCTAGCCTTTGCCAACGGCGGAGCCACTGCCGCTGCGGCTTCCGGCGCTGGCGCGGCCGCCACGAACGAGATCGACACGACCGTACGAACTGCGATCGTCGACACACCGCAGAAAATCAATTCACTTTCACCGATCCGGTCGGAGGGCGGCAAGATAGACCTCACCGCCAGCGACACTGCAACGGTGACAGCCACCGCGGTAGGGGCCAGCCTCTCGTTTGCCAAGGGCGACAACAACGCGGCCGGCCTGGCCATCGGCGTATCGATCGCCCGCAATCGTATCAATGATCAGGTGACTGCCGAACTGCTCAATGCCGACGTGACATCGAAGACAGACGTGGGGCTCACGAGCACCAGCAGCAGCACGATTAAAGCCGTCTCGGTGGCGGCGTCAGTCGCATTCGCTGCCGGAACGAGCGGTAACGGCGTGGGCCTCAGCGGCGGTGGCGCCGAGGCAACGAATATCATTCTCTCCGGTTCGAACGCCCGCATTCAAAACAGCGCCGTGACGGCGGTCGAAGACGTGGTGCTCGCCAGCAACGGCTCCTCCTCGATCCACGCGACGGTGGTGACCCTGGCAATGGCACTCGGCCGCGGCACGACCGTGGGAGCCGGCGTTGCCATTGGAGCGGCTGTCTCGACAAATTTCATCGGCTACGACCTCGACAGCGACACGCCAGACTACGCCGAGGTGCAGGCCTACGTGCGGAATTCGACCATCACTGCCCAGGGCGATCTGACGATCACCGCCAATACGGACGCCGCTGTCATCAGCGCCGAAATCGTGGCGGTATCCGCAGCGATCTCGCAGGGAACGAGCGTCGGCATCGCCGTCGACGGCTCAGGGGCGGCCGCCAAGAATAAGATTGCGACCTCCGTCAAGGCGTCGATCGACTACGTCTCCAACGTGCAGGTGGTGGGCGGGCCGACCGGTGTCTACGAGCAAGCGAACGGCAGCATCACGGCCAAGAGCGTGACGCTCCTGGCCCAAGACAACAGCGCGATCACAGCCACCGCCGTGGGGGCTTCAGTGACGGCCGCCTTCGGCAGCACCGCCGCCGGCGTCGCGATCGGGGTGTCGCTGGCGCGGAACGAGGTTGCCAACGTCGTCTCGGCCTCCATCGTCAACGCAAACATGGGAAACAAGGAAACCAAGGGAAACAAGGGAGCGGGTATCACTGCCACGGCCGGCGCTGTTTCGCTCAGTGCCGTCGAGAGCGCGGAGATCAAGGCGACGTCAGTGGCCGTGGCCCTGTCGGCAGCGTTCGGTTCGCTCGCAGCTGCGGCGAGCGGGGCCGGTGCCGATGCCTACAACATTATCTGCAACCAGGTTCAGTCCTCGGTCGTCGACAGTAACGTCAATGCGCCCGCCGGTGATGTGAAGGTCGAGGCGTTGAGCAAGGCTACCATCAATTCGCTCGTGGGCGCCGTTGCCGGGGCCCTCAGCGGGGGCGAAACCGCAGCGGCTGGCACCGTTGGCGTCTCGATCGCGCGGAATTTTATCGGTTACACCTCCCCGGACGATACCGCCGGCCTCGCCAACCAGGTGCTCGCTTCCGTCGAGCGTTCCGTGGTGACCGCGTCGGGAAACGTGACGGTCTCGGCCAGTGCGGCCGACTCGGTCGATGCCACGGCCTTCGCCGGATCGGTGGCGATCGCGCTTGGCCCTGGCGGCGCAGTCGCTGCCGCGGGCGTGGGTTCGAAGAGCATGATGGCTACCAAGATCGACGCGCACGTCAGCGACTCCACCGTGGGGGCGGGCGGCGACGTGAATGTGGTCTCGAACGGCGGCAGCACGGTCACCAAGTCGGAGGCGATCGGTGTGGCGTTGTCGGCCAGCCTCGGGGCGGTGTCGGTGGCCGCGTCGGAGGTGACGAACACGATCAAGGACAGCGTGAGTGCGACGATCAGCGGCTCCTCAGTGAACAAGGTCAACGCCGGCGGTAATGTCAGTGTGTCGGCCACGATGAACGCCGAGGTCACGAAGACCACGGTGGTGGCAGTTTCTGTCTCCCTTGGTGCCTATAGCGCCAGCGGCGGCGGCGTGGGGGTCTATAACACGATCGACAACACGGTGACCGCCACCATCAGTGGTGCCATGACCGTCACCGCCCGCGAGGCCGTCAGCCTTCAGGCGAACGAGACGGCTGAAGTCAACGCCGATGCCACCGTCACGAGCGTCGCCTTCAGTGTGGGAGCCGCGCTCGGTGTCGCCATTCTCACGAACACGATCAAGAGCACGATCACCGCCACTGTCGACGACGCAACGATCGTTTCCGGCAGCACCTTGATCACCGCGAATTCGGTCGCCAACGTGCCGACGACCACCACCGTTGGCGTCTCGGCCTCCGGCGGCGCGGCGGCGTCGGGCAACCGTTCCGACGCCATCATCAGCACCAGCGTCGCGGCCAACGCGACCAACAACGCCACGCTCACGTCTACGGGCGATGTGACCATCCAGGCCACCTCCAAAAACACCGCCAACTCGTCGGCCTACGGCGGCGCGATGGGAACGATCGCAATCGGGGCGATGATCGCCAATATCCAGGTCGGCAGAGGGAATGACCAGGACGAGGTTGTCGCCTCGGTCGGGACAGGAACGAAGGTCACAGCAAACAATCTGCATCTCACCGCCAGCGGCAACGACACGCTGCTGTCGAAGAGCATCGCGGCGGGCGGTGGGGCCTTGGCCGCCGCGGGGGCCGAGTCGCAGGTGACGAGCGACAACAGCGTGCAGGCCACAATTGGCAACAACGCCGTTCTCAATCTGACGACGACGCTCGATGTCAAATCCACACTCACCCAAGACGCTGATGCGTCGGCCGACAGCTATTCCATTGCGCTGGCCGCCGGCAGTGGCGCGGGTGCGAGGAATGAATTCACGAGCAAGGCCGACGTCCGCATCGGTGCCGGAGCGGCCGTCGATGCGACCAACATCCTGATCAATGCCGGGAACACGTTCGTCAAGGATGAATACAAGGATGCGAGCAATCTCCGCTCTGGGTCGGCGAGCCTCGGCAATGTGACCGCGCTGATCAGCGCGACCGACATCGGCACCACCGCAAATCCGTTTCAGGCCGTCGTCGACATCGGTTCCACAGCCCGCCTGACCGCCCACGGCACCCGCGAGTCACAGGGCGTGTTTCGCATCGAGTCGCTCACCAACGCGAAGGCGTATGACAGCGTCCGGATCGAGAGCGTCTCGGGGTTCGGCGTGACGGTCGGGATGTCGCGAATCGACTCGACCGCCAACGCGATGATCAACGTTACGGGCGCGACGCTTGAAAACAAGACGGGCGACCTTGTGCTCACAACCCGCGGTGAGTCGGACCTCACGCCGAGCGGCAACCTGCTCGTCGCCTCGTATGCAGGCGGCGGTGCCGGGGTCGATGCCAAGACCACGGCCAACGTCACCAACGCCATCACGATCGACAACTCCACAGTTAAGGGGAGCGAGGTCTTCCTGCAGTCGGGGCGCGATAAAAACGGCGTGCCGAATCTGCTGAGCGCCCACTCAGATGCCGTGATCACCACGGTGAGCTTGTTCCCAACGATCGCGGTGCCGATCGTGACGGCGGTGATCAACGAGAGCGACACAGTCTCGGTGAAGAATGGCAGTAAGGTTCAGGCCGTCAAGAACGTGAATCTGCTGGCGATCAAAGGACTTGGGGGGAACGATCGGGCTCGCACCGACGGGACTGCGATCTCGCTGTCCCTGGTGCCGTACGGCTTCCCGGTGCCCGACGGGGCGAAGGTGAACAGCACGAACACCGTGACCGTGGACTCGACTTCCAATGTCACGGCAGGCAGTGACAGCCAGACAGCGATGCTGATCAGGCCGATGAAGGTCGGCGCAGAGACAAA
>JBILKZ010000119.1:0-12801 GCA_044376405.1 Pirellulales bacterium | reverse complement strand
GAGCGCCTGCCGCAGCACGTTGGCCCGCGCCCGCGTGGTGTGCTGTTCGTCCCGCGTCGCCATGTAGCTGGGGCACATCGTGCCCCCCATCGCTGCCGACTTGCGGCACTGCCCTACGCCCGTGCACTTCTCCGCCGCGCGGAGCACGCCGCCAGTGTCTGCAAAGCGAAACACCGTGTCGTGGTGCGGCTCGGGCTCGCCGGGCAGGATCCTCAAGGAGGTGTCCATCGGCGGCGTGTCGATGATCTTGCCGGGGTTGAAGATCCCCTGCGGGTCGAACAGCCGCTTCACCCGCTCGAGCAACTGGAAGCATTCGTCGCCGACCATCGTGCGGATGAATTCACCGCGGAGCCGGCCATCGCCGTGCTCGCCGCTCAGGCTGCCGCGGTATTTCTTCACAAGCGCCGCCACGTCGGTGGCCACGTCGCGAAACATGGCGAGACCGGCGGGCGTGCGGAGATCGAAGAGCGGCCTGAGGTGCAGCTCGCCCGCGCCGGCGTGGGCGTAGTGAATGCATTCGATGCCATACTTCTCGGCGAGCAGCCGGTCGAACTCGGTGATGTAGGCGGGCAGATCCTCGACGGCCACGGCCGTGTCTTCGACGATTTCACGCGGCTTCGCGTCGCCTGGCACGTTGTTCACGAGCCCCTGCCCGGCCCGCCTGAGCTCCCAGACCTTGTCGCCGTCGGCACCGAAGAGCACGGGGTAGGCGTAGCCGAGGCCCGCGGCACGGAGTTCACCCTCGATCACGCCGAGCTTCGCGGCCACGGCCTCGCGGTCGGCGTGTTTCACCTCCACGACGAGGATCGCGCCGGGATCGCCGACGACGAACGAACGGTTGCGGGACTGTTCGGCGTTGTCCTTCGTGCAGTCGAGGATCTTCTTGTCGATCAGTTCGCAGGCCGTGAGCACGCATGCATTTACTGAATCCAGACACGCCGGCATCCGTGACGTATCCGGCTTGTGGCGATGCCGCATCACCACGAGCGTGGCCCGCAGCGCCTCGTCCACGGTGGCGCAGTGCGCGACGAGCAGGGCACCCGGCGGCGGCAGCGGAATCAGGCTGAGTTCATATTCCACGCCGAAAAACAGCGTGCCCTCGGAGCCGGCGAGGAGCCGACAGAAGTTAAACGGTCGCTCGCTGCGGCTGTCGAAGACCTGATCGAAGCAGGAGGCGTCCATGAGAGCATCGAGCGCATAGCCCGTGTTGCGGCGGGTTACCTCGGGCCGCGGATAGGAGTCGCGAATGATCCTGCGGTTGTCGGGATTGCCGAGCAGGTCGTGGATCTCGCGGTAGATTCGCGTCTCCAGGGAGTCGGGCCCCGCGACCTTCTCCGCAAACTCTTCAGCAGAGAGCGGGCCGAACGTCACCTCGGAGCCGTCGGCGAGAAACCCTCTCGCGCGGATCAGGTGGTCGCGGGTCGATCCGTAAGCGATGGAGTTCGAACCGCAGGAGTTGTTGCCCACCATGCCGCCGATCATCGCCCAGGAAGCAGTCGATGTTTCGGGGCCGAAGAACAGCCCGAGCGGCACGAGATGCTGATTGAGCGCGTTGCGAACAACGCCCGGCTGCACACGGACGGTGCGTCGTTCGACGTCGACCGCGACGATGCGATTCAGGTGGCGGCCCGCATCGACGACGATCCCGCCACCCACCACCTGGCCGGCCAACGACGTGCCGGCGGCACGGGGAATCAGGCCGACGCGATGCTCTGCGGCAAACCGCACGAGTTCGCGGATGTCGGCCTCCGTTGCAGGGAGCGCCACCGCCAGCGGCCGTTCCTGATACTCCGACGCATCTGTCGAGTAGATCGTCCGCGTGAGGTCATCGACGAGCAGGTCGCCTTCGAGGCGGGCCGCGAGGGTCGCGAACGACGGTGTTGAAGTTGCTTGATTCATACGCTCCCATGCACCTGATCGGCTGCTCTGCACCGCCGCACTCCAGCCATCATGATAGGGTTTCAGCCCGGTCGCAAACTTTTACGTTTCTTACCACCTGCTTTTCCAGCCGTTGCATGACGCACGAACAACTGCCGCTCTTCGCCGATGCCGATGCGATCGATCCCGCTGCCGTAGACCAGACCGTGACCGTTCTTGGCAAGTCGCTGCCCCCACACATTCATCTGGGCACATCGAGCTGGTCGTTTCCCGGCTGGACGGGGCTCGTCTACGCCGCTCACAACAGCAAACCTGCGAGTGAGCAGGCGATCGCACGTCACGGGCTGGCTGCCTACGCGGCGCATCCGCTCTTCCGAACCGTCAGCCTCGACCGCACGTTCTACGCGCCGCTTATGCGCGAGGAATTCGCCCGCTACGCCGCGCAGGTGCCCGCTCACTTCCGGTTCGTCGTGAAGGCTCCCGCCGCGATCACCGATCCGGTCGTGCGCAAGCCCGGCTCGGGCGAGGCGGCCCGCGACAATCCGCTCTTCCTCGATGCCACCGCGGCAGCCGCGACGTTCATCCGCCCGGCGGTCGACGGACTCGGCCCTCAGGCCGGTCCGCTCGTCTTTCAGTTTCCGCCGCTCGGCCGGAGGCTCCTCTCCGACGTGCCGAAACTCGCGGCGCGGATCGCGGCCTTCATGGCCGTGCTGCCGCGCGGGCCGCTCTACGCCGTGGAGGTCCGCGATCCGCAGCTCGTTCGCGAGGCATTCGCACGGTCGCTCGAGGATGCCGGCGCCGTGCCCTGTCTCGCCGTGCACGCACGGATGCCACCGGTGGAGGATCAGGCCTCCACGTTCGGACTTGACCGGGTCAACACGCAAACACCGCTCGTGGCCCGCTGGAATCTCCATGCTGGCCGTGGCTACGAGGATGCGAAGGCCGATTACTTTCCGTTCAACCGTCTGATGGAGGAGGACCTGCCGAGCCGTGCGGCCCTCGCGCGGCTGGCCCGCACGGCGGCCGCCGCCGACCGCGACGTCTTCATCACGATCAACAACAAGGCCGAGGGCTCCGCCCCGCTCTCCGTGCAACGACTGGCGGAGCAGATACGGGGGTGACTTCACGAAAATCAGTCTTTCGATGACGGCCCAGATAGGGTATTCCCCGCGAATTCCCCTTACGGGGCCTCTCAAGGAGACATCGTGATGATCAAGCGATTCCAGCCACGGACGGGTCGGAGCCTGTTCTTGTTGACCCTCGCATCGACCGTGGTGATCGCCACCGTGGCGCATGCCGGCCCGCCGGGCCTCAGCACCAATCCGGGGAGGCACGCGATCTTCCCGGCGAAAGGCCAGAGCCCCGACCAGCAGAGGGTGGACGAAAACGCTGCCTATGACTGGGCCTCCCGACAGACCGGATGGGATCCCTATCAGGCGAAGGCCCAACTCGACCAACAGGTACAAGCCTCGGCACAAGCAGCCAGCGGCGCCCTGGGTGGCGGTCTGGGTGGCGCCGTGAAAGGCGGAGCGGGTGGGGCTCTCATGGGTGTCGCCATCGGTGCCATCGCCGGCGACGCAGGGAAAGGCGCGGCGATCGGGGCAACGGCTGGCGGCATGGGCGCCGGCCTGACCGGCGGCATGCGGTCACGGCGGGCCGTGAAGGCAGCAGGAGGATCGGCCGACGCGGCCGTGGCAGCCTACCAGCAACAGTTCGCGATGTGGGACAGGAACTTCATCGCAGCCATGGAGGGCATGGGCTACTCGGTGCGGTAACACTGGGCAGGCGATTTCGAGCCAGTCCGGCATCCGGTGTCTCACACAAGCGAACAATACTCAGCATTCAAGGAAGTGGATCAAATATGAAGAACGCGATGACGATGATTCTGTTGGCGCTGGTAATGAATCTGGTGGTATGCGGTGGCGCATGGGCCGAACAGACCTGGCTCTGTTCGATCGGCTCGGCGGTCGCGGTGGATGAGGACGGCACGGTGGGTCCTCCCGATCTGGGCGAGAAGGAGCGTCCGACGTTCTTTCGCGTGGACGCCGCCAAAAAGGAATTGACGCTCCTGGCGCCGGCCTCGCGGCGCGGCGAGGTCACGAAGATCGACATGGTCAACGAGTCTCAGGGCCAGCGGATTTTCTCCGGGGTGGAGAACGGCCGCAGTTTGAACCTGATCATCGCCGACGATGGCCGCATGAGCCTGTCCGTCCTCGGTGACGGAGTGGTCTGGTCCGTGTTCGGCAACGCACTGCCGGAGGGCGCAACGAAGGCGGTGGTGGTGGAAGAGACGAAGACGGCACCGAAGGGCGATGCCTCGCTGCCGCAGGGTGATAAGAAGGCAGCGACCGAGGGTGAGGCAAAGACGCAGGCCGTCGAACGTGATCTGCTGAATGCCAACTCCGGGACGATGATCTGTCCGTCGGCCGACGGCGAAGTGGCGACGCATGGGTCGGCGGACTATCGCTCCCACGCGGTCGCTCCCCGGGGAGCCATGCGATGCAAGCTGGGGCGACGGAAGTGAATCGTCGCGGGTGACGGGTCAAGCGATGGCTCAGAGGCTGACTGCGTCGCCATCGATCGCGACCGCCCGCCGCAGCAGGAACCGCGTCACGAGGTGGAGCAGAAAGCCGACCGGTCCCGCGAGGAACGTGAGCACAAGCGCGATCGTGCGGAGCGGCCAAGGGATGCCGAGCCGGACCGCATCCCGCGCGATCCAGGCGCCGACCACCATGTCGAAGACGAGGTAGTGGGCCCACGCCGCGGCGAAGACCCAGTCATCGGCGAACACCGCGCGGAGACCGTCGATCGTCATCACGTCGCCCGGCGGAGGGCCGTCCGAGGTGAGCTTCCAGCCGATCACAGCGGCATAACACGCGGCCAGTAGGCCCGGGATCACGGTTGCACAGAGCAGATGCGACACGACCCGTCGGCCAGGGAAGAGCACGAGCCCGATCCAGGCCAGGAGGGCGACCGTGTTGGTGATTTGGAAGAAATGTTGTGGCATGGGTGCATGGTCCTCGGACGGAGCTCTCTTTTCAACCGAAAAGTTGCTCCCGTCATAGGCTTTCGTCGGGATGGTAGGCTTTTCGTCTGCCATTTGGCAGGAGGAAGCCGATGAACCGCCATCCGCGACAGCTTGGCTGCACCTCGACCGCCGCCCGCGGTGCAGGGCGGCGCGGCTTCCGCGTGGCAGTGCTGTGGCTCGTGGTAGTGAACGTCTTCGACGCCGCAGCCGGCCTGCGGATAGTCCAAGGCGGCGATGCCGACGCTGTCGCGGCAGGCATGCGTGGGTTCCTCGCCCGCCATTGCGCTGACTGCCACGGCGACAGCAAGCCCGAGGGCGATGTCACGCTCTCATGGCCGGCGGACGATGCGGGCCTGCTCGCGGAGCGGAAGCTCTGGGAAACAGCCCTGCGCCGGATCGAGACGGGCGAGATGCCTCCGCAGGATCAGCCGCGGCCCGAGGCGGCAGAGGCGGCGTCCTTCGTGGCAGGCATGCGGCAGCGTTACGCCGAGGCCGATCTGCGAGCCCCCGCCGATCCCGGCAGGGTCACGATGCGGCGGCTCAACCGCGTGGAATACCGCAACACGATCAGGGACCTCGCGGGGGTCGACTTCGACCCAACGACCGATTTTCCGAGCGATGAAATCGGCTATGGCTTCGACACGATCGGCGACGTGCTCACGGTCTCGCCGCTCTTGATGGAGCGGTATCTCGATGCCGCCGAGGCGGTGATGGAGCGGGCCATTCCTTCCACGCCGCCGCCGGTGGTCAAGCGTCGCCGGCAGGCGCAGTACACCGAGCCAGCCAGTCCGGATGGAAAGCGTCTGATGGTCGCCGGGTTTCGGCGGATGTCCACCGCCGGAAAAGCCGCGATCGAACTGGGACCGATCAATGCACCCTTCGAATGGGAAGCCGACGGCGAGTATGAGCTGCACACGAAGGTCTACGCCGCGGCCGACGCGCCGCAGCCTGTTCGCGTGACGCTCCTCGTCAGCGGCAAGGACCTGCCACAGCCCGCGGCGCAAGAGGATCTGGACCGGCTGTCTGGCGCTGTGCCCCGCACGGCGCGGATCCTCGGGTCGTTCGTCGTCACCGGCACCTCGAAGCAGACGGCCAACGATTTCACGGTTCGCGTGCCGCCGCTGCTGGGACGCGACAGGCTGCTGATCGCCATCGAGAAGCCGACCATGGTCGCGATACGGGCCCCGGAAAACACGGAAGCCACCGACAGCGAGGAAACCACCGACGCTCCTGCCACGACGGTATTCGTGGAGGGCCTGAATCTCTCCGGCCCGCTCGATTCGCGGCCCGCGACCCAGAAGCAGCTGCTGGCATGTGCGGCCACCGGCTCCCAGGAAGACCAGACGCGGGAGGTGCTCGGCCGATTCCTGAGGCGGGCATTTCGCCGCCGCGTGGAGCCGGGTGAACTCGACCGTCACGTCGCACTCGTGGACAAAGCCGTGAAGTCCGGCCGCGATTGGCATGCAGGTGTGCAGTTCGCCATGCAGGCGGCTCTCTGCTCACCAAAATTTCTCTTCCATGTCGAATCCGACGACCAACCGGACGCCGAGGGGGTGCACTCGCTCGACGAGTTCCAGCTCGCCTCTCGGCTCTCCTTCTTTCTCTGGAGCACGATGCCCGACGACGAACTGCTCGACCTCGCAGACCGCGGGCAGTTGTCCGAGAACCTCGGCACCCAGGTCCGGCGCATGCTGGCCGATCCACGTGCCGCCGCGCTCGTGACCAGCTTCGCCATGCAGTGGCTTCAGCTCAAGCGGATCGAGTTCATCTCGCCCGACGGTGAACTCTTTCCCACGTTCAACAACGACCTGCGAACTGCCATGCTCCAGGAGACCGAACTCTTCGTGGGCGGCGTGTTCCATGAGGATCGCAGCGTGCTGGAACTGATCGATGCGGACTCCACGTTCGTCAACGCGCCGCTGGCGAAGCACTACGGCCTGGAGGACGCCTACCGCAAGGCCGGGGGCAAGGGGAAGGAATTCCGCCGCGTCACGACCGCCGACCGCACGCGGGGCGGCCTGCTCTCGCAGGCGGGCATCCTCACTGCCACCTCGAACCCCACACGCACGTCGCCCGTCAAGCGGGGCCGCTGGGTGCTGGAGCAGATGCTCGGCGAGCCGCCACCACCGCCGCCGCCCAACGTTCCCGAACTCGAGGAGAACGAAGGGGTGTCGACGACCGCTTCACTCCGTGAGCGGATGGAAATGCATCGCAGGAACGCCGCCTGCGCCGGCTGCCATGCCCGGATGGATGCGATCGGATTCGCCCTGGAAAACTACGACGCCGTGGGAGCATTCCGCACCGATGATGGCACGTTCGATATCGACGCCGACGGGACGTTCCCGGATGGCACATCCTTCTCCGGCCCCGCGGGGTTGAAGGACGTGCTGCTGGCGAAGAAACGGGAGTTCTGCCGGTGCCTCACCGAAAAGATGATGACCTTCGCGCTCGGCCGGGGTCTCCAGCCGGCCGACCGGCCGACGATCGAGCGGGTCGTCGACCGACTCGAATCGCAGGATTACAAGGTGTCGGCCCTCGTGGCCGGGATCGTGACCAGCGACGCCTTCCGGCAGCGTCGCGGCGGCGCCACCGGGGAATGACTCACACACTCAAACGAGGTCTCGCATGATGAATGTTGCTGCCAGGCATCTCTCGCGCCGCACGCTGCTGCGGGGCATCGGCGTCGCCCTGCCGCTTCCCTGGCTGGAGGCGATGGGAAGTCTCACCGCACGGGCTGCGGCCACCGACTCAAGGGCCACGCCCCCCAATCGGGTCGCGTTTCTCTACGCGCCCAACGGACAGCACATGGCCGACTGGACGCCGAAGGGGGAGGGCCGCGACTTCGAACTGGCGTCGATCATGGAGCCGTTTGCCAGCGTGAAGCACAAGCTCACGGTGCTCTCGGGGCTGGCGGCCGACAAGGCCCGCGCCCACGGCGATGGCGGCGGCGACCATGCCCGCGCGATGGCGGCGTTCCTCACCGGCGTGCAGCCCAGGAAGACCGACGGCGCAAGCATCCGCAACGGCACCTCCGTCGACCAGATCGCGGCCGCGATGGCTGGCAACGAGACACGGCTCCCATCTCTGGAGATCGGCGCCGACAAGGGTGCGATGGCCGGCAACTGCGACTCCGGCTACAGCTGCGTCTACTCCTCGACGATGTCGTGGCGGTCGCCCACGCAGCCGTTACCCAAGGAGGTCAACCCGAAGGTGGTCTTCGACCGGCTGTTCGGCGATGGCGACCCGGCCGCCGCGGCCCGCGCTGCCCGCCGCACCAGCATCCTCGATTTCGTGCGGGAGGACTCGGGTGGCCTGGAGCGACGGCTGGCGGCGGGCGACCGCCGGAAGCTCGACGAGTATTTCACGTCGGTCCGTGACATCGAACAGCGGATCGAACGAGCCGCCACGCTCCCCCCGGTGGAGCCGCCCGCGATGGCACCACCCGCGGGCATTCCGGGCGATTACGGCGAACACATCCGCTTGCTGTGTGATCTTCTGGTGCTGGCCTTCCAGGCCGACGTGACCCGCGTCACGACGTTCGTTCTGGCCAACGAAGGGAGCAACAAACCGTATCCCTTCATCGGGGTGCCCGAGGGGCATCACGACCTCTCGCACCACGGTGGCAACCCGGAGAAGCAGGCGAAGATTCGGAGCATCAACCTGTTCCACGCCGGCCACGTTGCCCACCTGCTCCAGCGGCTCGACGCCGTGCCGGAGGAGGATGGCACGCTGCTCGACCACGCGATGATCGTCTACGGCAGCGGCATCCACGACGGCAACAAGCACAACCACGAGGATCTGCCGATCCTGCTCGCAGGCGGCGGCTGTGGCACGATCACGACCGGCCGTCACCTCACGTTCCCGACGGAGACGCCGCTGAGCAATCTCTGGCTGTCGCTGCTCGACCGCATGGACGTGTCGGTCGAGCAGCTCGGCGACAGCACCGGCAGGCTGCCTGGACTCCTCGAATAGGGCATGCCTCGGCATTCTGCACCGACATCGACCGGCGCATCACTCGCTGGCTGACTGAAATCGGTCGCGGCTTTTGCCGATTCCCACCGCCATGGACCGTCACCGCTGCTTGCGGGCCTTTCCCTGGATTCGTACAACTTCCTGTCTCAGTTCCGTGCGTCCACGACAGGGGTTTTCCATGGCCACAGCAACCGCTTCCCGCACTTCCGCCAAGCTCCCCGAGTCGAAGAACGTCGGCTCAGCCCTCGACCAGGCGCTCACCGCCGGCAAGGGCATCCTCCGGCTGTCGCCCACCTGGGTGCCACGGAGCTTCCTCCATCCCGGCAAGCGGGTCCGCCTCCACCCCGACGACTACTACTCCTACGGCCTCGACCGTGGCGGCATCGACGAGCGCTGGTTCGCCAGCACGACGGAGGCCGCCAACGAGGGCCGCGTGCCCGACGAGGGCCTGTCGTGGTGCGTGTTCGACGGTGAGCGGTTCCTGCTGCGCGACGCTGTCAGCGAGGGGGGCGCGAAGCTCGTCGGCAAGGCGATCTGGGACCGCTACAAGAAGTGGCCCGTCTATTCGAAGTTCTTCGACAACATGGGGCCGATCCCCCATCACATGCACCAGTCGTTCGAGGATGCCAAGCTCGTCGGCCAGGAAGGCAAACCGGAGAGCTACTACTTCCCGCCGCAATACAACAACTGTGACAACAACTTTCCCTACACGTTCATGGGCCTCGAGCCGGGCACCACGAAGGAAGACGTGCGGAAGTGCCTGGAAAACTGGAACCGTGGCGATAATGGCATCATCGACCTCGCCAAGGCCTACCGTCTCAAGCGGGGCACCGGCTGGCTGATCCCGCCGGGCGTTCTCCACGCTCCTGGCTCGCTGCTCACCTACGAGCCGCAGTGGGGCAGCGACGTGTTCTCGATGTTCCAGTCGCTCGTCGAGGGACGGGCTGTACCGTGGAGCCTGCTCGTCAAGGACATGCCGAAGGAGAAGCACCACGATCTCGACTTCATCATCGGTCAGCTCGACTGGGAGAAGAACGTCGACACGCATTACAAGGAAAGCAACTACCTCGAGCCGGTCCTCGACGAGAAGCGGTCTGACAAGGGTGTGCATGATCGCTGGATCGTCTACGGCCATGTCGATGGCCGGCAGCTCTTCAGCGCGAAGGAACTCACGCTCGAGCCGGGCGCGAAGATCACGGTGAAGGACGCCGGCGCCAGCGGCTGGATCACCGTGCAGGGCGAGGGAAAGGTGGGCGTGCACGACGTCGCCACCCCGACGCTCATCCGCTTCGGCCAGATGACCAGCGACGAGCTCTTCATCTCGGCCGACGCCGCCGCCGCGGGCTACACGGTGGAAAACACCGGGCCCGGCCCGCTTGTATCGCTCCGCTACTTCGGCCCCGACGTCCACACCGACCTCCCCACGCACGGAAGGAAGGCGTGAGATAGCGACAGCGGGAAGCGAAGAGCTACACGCGGAACTCTGAACGAGGTAGCCGGGATTGGCGGAAGCTCGACGAGCGTTGGAATTTCGCCCGCAAGACGCCTGCAGCGACAGACAACCGTCAGGCGAAATTCCCCGCGAAGGAGACTTCTGCCAGCCCGGCGGCGCACCACCAACCGGCCCTTCAACCACGCCCCATTCCAGGAACCAACCGATGCCCGCGCACACCGCCCCCAAACTTCACAACGCCATGTGGCCCGGCCTCGTCGGCAAGGGCACCGATCCCGGGCAGGAGCCGCCGATCAGCCTCGACCGGATGCTGGAGCTGACCGCGGCGGCGAACGTGAACGGCCAGAAGTTCGACGGCATCGACTACTTTCTGTTTCTGCCGCATACGAACCCCGAGGCGAGCGACGCGGAACTGACGGTGATCGCCGACAAGATCGCCAACCATGGCTTCACGGTCGGCTCGCTCGTGGCGCCGGTCTGGCCGGGCACCGTCGGCGACTCGGCGATGGGGGATGCTGCTGCCAAGGACAAATTCCTGTCGGCCGTGAAGATGGCCTGCCGGATCGCGAAGGTCTTCGAGAAGCACGGCGTGCGGAAGTATGGCGTGATCCGGATCGACTCGGCGGAGTTTGGCGTGAACAAGTGGCGGGAGAATCCCAAAGCCAACACGGCGAAGATCGCGGAAACGTTCCGCGAAGCGGCGAAGATCGCCCACGACAACGGCCAGCGGCTCGCCGCCGAGGGAGAGATCTGCTGGGCCGGCATGCACTCCTGGAAGGACATCCTCGACCTGCTCGAAGAGGTCGGCATGCCCGACACGCTCGGCTTCCAGGCCGATCTCGCCCACACCTACCTCTACCTGCTCGGCTACAACGCGCCTGAATATGCGCTCGTGAAGCCGGGCTACTCGGAGGCTGAGTTCGACGCCGCCTACAAGCAGATGACCGACAAACTCCGGCCATGGACGATCGACTTCCACGTCGCCCAGAACGACGGAGAGGTCCACGGCGCCGGCTCGCACGACAAGACAGGCAAGCACTGCCGTGCCGACGACCCCAACGGCAAGCTCGACATCGTAAAGTGCTCGGGCTACTGGCTCGAGGGTGCTGCCAAGCGTGGCATCCAGCACATCTGCTGGGACGGTTGCATGTTCCCGAACTCGACCCTCGAAAACCCGGCCACCTGGAACACCATCCTGAAGACCATGATCGCCGTCCGTGACGCCCACGGCTGGAACTGAGAAAAAACCCAAAACGGCCCCGCTCACTTCCTCGACCACGAACTCGACGAAGAGGAGCGAAGCCGGTCGGGGTCACGCGCAGCCGCCGGTGAACTTTGACTGGAAGAGTTGGCAAACCAAATTCATCGGGAATGCAACGTGAAAGTCCGCCGGTGGCGAGCATGAGCCCCGCCGGCAGAGCGGCCCATCACGCGAGATCCCATCCGTCACCGAACCGAAACATTCAACTCGACACCTCGCCACGAACTTACCACCACCACCACCACGAAGGACTCTCCCATGGCAAAACCCCTCCGCATCGGCATGATCGGCTACGGCTTCATGGGCCGCGCCCACTCCAACGGCTACAACCGCGTCAAGGATTTCTTCGACCTGGAATACCTGCCCGTTCTGCAGGCAGTCGCGGCCCGCGATCCCGAGAAGGCAAAGGCCTTCGCCGACCGCTGGGGCTACAAGCGGGTCGAGACCGACTGGCGGAAGCTCGTCGCCGCCGATGACATCGACGCCATCGACATCTGCACCCCGAACAACCTGCACGCCGAGATCGCCATCGAGGCGGCCAAGCACGGCAAGGCGATCCTCTGCGAGAAGCCGCTGTCGATGGACGTGGCCGAGGGTGAGAAGATGTGCGCCGCCGTCGAGAAGGCGGGCGTGCCGAACACCGTCTGGTACAACTACCGCCGCATTCCGGCGGTGACGTTCGCGAAGAACATCATCGACAGTGGCAAGCTCGGCCGGATCTTCCACTACCGGGCCAATTTTCTCCAGGACTGGACCATCAACGCCGACCTGCCGCAGGGTGGCGCGGCCCTCTGGCGGCTCGACGCCGCCGCCGCCGGCTCAGGTGTCACGGGCGACCTGCTCGCCCACTGCATCGACACGGCGATCTGGCTCAATGGACAGGTTTCCGACGTCACCGCCATGACCGAGACGTTCGTGAAGGAGCGGAAGCACCAGCTCACGGGCAGGGTCGAAAAGGTGGGTATCGACGACGCCTGCTCCTTCCTCTGCCACTTCACAAACGGCTCGCTCGGCCTCTTCGAGAGCACACGGTATGCCCGCGGCCACAAGGCGCTCTACACGTTCGAGATCAACGGCGAGAACATGAGCCTGAAGTGGGATCTCCATGATCTTCACCGGCTGCAGGTGTTTGATTACAAGGACGAGGGGCCGATGCGGGGCTGGAAGAGCGTCCATGTGACCGACAGTGATCACCCCTACATGGACAAG
>JBILKZ010000226.1:0-4229 GCA_044376405.1 Pirellulales bacterium | reverse complement strand
GAACCCTGTTCCCTGTATTTTCCTCCGGCGGTCCCCTGCCCCGTTCGTGGCATCCGCGGCCGGCCCGGAGGTCCTTCGCGGCCCGGTCGTTGGCCTGTTCGTGAAGGTCGACTCTCCCGATACCCTTCCCCGCGGCGCCCGTCCATTTGAGGCGGTTCGTTCAGTCGCCCGGCCTCGACCGGGCCGACGGCTGCGATGGCGTCGTGCCTCAGGGCCTCGATCTCGGTCCACGCGAGTTGCCGCCACTGGCTGGGGAGCAGGTTCCCGAGCGAGAGTTTGCCGACACCGACCCGCTTGAGCTGGTGCACCTTGTGGCCGAGCCGCGCCAGCATGCGACGGATCTCCCGATTCTTGCCCTCGTCGAGGATCATTTCGAGGACTGCGCTCTGCTTGTGTTGCGAGCGGATCTCGACCCGTTTGGCATGCACCTTGCCCTCCGCCAGCGTGATGCCACGGCGGATTTTGTCGAGCAGTTCCTGTGATGGAACACCCGCCACCTGCACCAGATATTTCTTCTCCACGCCATAGCGCGGGTGGGAGAGCAGGTTCGCGAGGGCGCCGTCGTTGGTGACGAGGATCAACCCTTCGCTCATGCGATCGAGCCTGCCGATGGCAAACAGCCGCTGTTCACCGGGCACGAGATCGACCACGCGGGGCCGGCCAGAAGGGTCGAAATTGGTGGTCACGACGCCGACCGGCTTGTTGAGCATGTAGACGACCCGCTTCGGATTGGGCAGTCTCTCGCCGTCGACCCGCACCTCGGACTTGAGCGGATCGATTCTCGTCCCCAGTTGTGTGACGACCTGCCTGTCGACCTCAACGCGCCCCGCAGTGATCAGCTCCTCGCAGGTTCTCCGACTGCCGAGTCCCGCTGCAGCGAGCACCTTCTGCAGTCGCTCGAGCCCGTCGTCGATCGACTCGAGCCGCCGCTTGGCGGCGCTGCGGGCGTCGTCCTCGTCGGGGAGTTGCTGCCGTTGCGGCGGCCGACGCGACGTGATCCGCGAGGGTTCTGCACGGGGGGGCCGCGAGGGTCGGGAGGGACGCGAGGGGCGGGCTGGCTTCCCGGAGCGGGGCTGGCGTGGGGGGCGATCTGCGGGCACGGTGGGGGATATCCGTCGAAAAGAGGCGAGGGCTCTGGCGGCGGGCAACGAGCACTGCCGAGGTCCCGATCATACACCCGCGGATGCTCCGCGGCGCATGCCCAGAAGTCCTGGGCAAAACGACATGCCGGCCGGCCTGTGTCAGTCGCGAGCCGCTACTGCACGGGGGACCACCAGCGGGAACGGCGAACCTCTGGCACCGGCGTTGCGAAGTCGCGCGGTCGGGCGCCGTCCATCAGCGGCAGGCGGAGGCTCGAGGGCGCGATGTCGTCCTGCAAGTAGGGATCAAATCGCACGGCCCGCCGCCGCTGGAGTCGCTCTGGGCCCGGGTCGAGCCAATCCGGCTTGCCAAGGGAGGCACAGCCGGAGCATGTCGCCAGGGCCAGTGCTGGCAGCAGCAGAAAACGGTGCACGTGCATCGGGACCCACCGGGGCTAAGGGCTGTCGGGCGGCGGGAGTGTAGGGATCGAACGGCGGGCACCCCAAGGTCGGTTTTTGGCAGGTTTTGCCGGCAAACCGCTCGGCTTCGCCCGTGGACGCAGACTCTGCCCTGTTATGGCAGCTGAATGTGCAGCAGAGTCGTCGTGGCCGCGGCTGCCAGCGTCTGCCGGCCGATCGATGCCGGCAGCAGCATGCACATGCCCGTCGTGAGTGGCGGCAGTTGCCAGCTGGGATCGAGGCTGAGTTCGCCTGAGAGCACGGCGAGGAAGTGGCAGGTGTCGTCGCCGCCCACGGCCCATTCGCCGTGTGGCCGCACCTCGTCGAAGAGGAAGTAATCGCAGGTCACGAGGCGGCGTATGGCCGCACCCGCCCCGGTTGAGCGGGCCGTCGCTGGCTGCGACTGGACCGGTGCCACGGGCCCGAACTGGGTCACCGCCTCGAGGCCGGCTTCGATGTGAAGCGGTCGGGGTTTGCCGTCGGCTCCGGTGCGGTTCCAATCGTAGAGACGGTAGGTCACATCGCTCGACTCCTGGATCTCTGCAACGAGCAGCCCGGCCCCGATCGCGTGGACGGTGCCCGCGGGAATATAGACGCAGTCACCCGGGCGGGGCTCGAAGGAGTGCATCACGTCCTCGCAGCGTCCTGCCCTCAGCGCTACCGCGAGCGACTCTCGATCGATGCCCGTGCGGAGCCCCGCGTAGATGCGGCTGTCGGCCGCGGCGTCGATCACATACCAGGCCTCTGTCTTGCCCAGATCGGGTGGCGAGAGCCTAGCCGCTCTCGTGTCATCGGGGTGCACCTGCACCGACAGGTCGCGGGAGGCGTCGAGGAACTTGAAGAGGAGCGGGAAGGCGGCCCGAGGCGCATGCCGACCCAATAGTTCGGGGCCCCGCTGCCGGACCAGTTCGCCGAGCGTCGTTCCGGCCAGCGGGCCGGCCGCCACGACGCTCTGGTCGGCGCCGCGGTCAACGAGTTCCCACGATTCGGCGAAGTCATCTCCGGGTGGCAGGGGCCTGCCGAGGTTCATCGCAAAGCGTTGGCCGCCCCAGATGTAACGGCGGTAAAGAGGCGTGAGCAGGAGTGGGTGCATGGTGATTGGTAGCCTCGAGGGGAAGCAGAAAACGGACACGCCAGGCCCGGAGGGCCGGTTTAGCACCAGCGACCTGCGGTCGCCAAGGCGAGGGCGGCAGGATGCCGAGCCTTGCCGTGAAGCTAGCGTGAGTAGCCCTCCACGATTCGGCCGATCCAGAAGGAGCAGACCGCGGCGACCAGCATCACGAGCATCTGCCCGAGCGAGATCGCGTGGTTGAGTTCGAGCAGGACGGCGACCGCCGGGATCGCGAGGCCGAGGAACTGGCCAAGCCGACCAAGTGCTGCCATCGAATCGTGCTCCGGCTGGGGGTGCGGAAAGGATCGGGGGAGAATATCTGGTGCCGATCGTAGAAAAACGAGGCCATTTCTGCCATGCGAGCCCCGTGGCGTGACCGGTTTCGCTCGTGATCCAGCGGCAGAGGCTTGTCGCCGGCGATTTGCCGGCAATACTTCGCCCATAGGATTTCGGAGTCACCGTCTTCACTTTCCCTGTCAGGAGATACGCATCATGGGTCGGCACGGCGCAGTCACGTTCAAGGGCAATCCGCTCACGCTGGTGGGTGACGAGGTGAAGGTGGGCTCCCCCGCTCCGGATTTCGACGTGGTGGCCTTCGAGGCCGGCGGTATGCAGCACATCCGCAAGGCCGACCTGATCGGCAAGCCGGCGTTCATCAGCGTGGTGCCCTCGCTCGATACGCCGGTCTGCCAGACGCAGACGAAGACGTTCAATGCGCGGTTGGCCGCCCTCGGCGACAAGGTGACGGCGCTGACCGTCAGCCTCGATCTGCCGTTTGCGATGAATCGGTTCTGCGGCGCCGAAGACATCAAGTCGATGCGGAATGGCAGCGATTACATGGACCGCGGCTTTGGCACCCACTGGGGCGTGCTCATCGACGAACTGAAGATCCTCGCCCGGGCTGTGTTCGTGCTCGACTCGAAGGGCGTCGTGCAATACGCGCAGGTCGTCACGGAAGTGGCCAGCGAGCCCGACTACGACGCCGCCCTCGCCGCGCTCCAGAAGCTCGTCGGGTAGAGGCCGACGACTTCCTGGCGCCATTGGTGATGCCTGTCCCGTCGCTTACGCTCGGGGCTTTTATGGGGCGGCGGTGCTTGGCACCCTCCTCATACAAGCCCCTGGCGGAAGCCGAGGGACGCCGGGCATGACCACCAGTCAGCGAGCCATGCTGATCCGGGAACGCCCAACGACCCGGTGTCCCGGACTTCCGTCCCGGGCTTTTTGTCTTGTGAGCCGCGTCAGGTTCTCAGCATCGCTTCGATCGAGGTGCGGGCCGCTGCCAGCGCATCCGGAAGCTTGTCGGCGAGCTTCCCTCCGGCCTGCGCGAGGTCGGCGCGGCCGCCCCCCTTCCCTCCCACGATCGTCGCCGCATCCTTGATCCAGTTGCCCGCCGACAGGCCACGCTCCTCGAGTTCGCGGCTGATGCCGGCAACGAGCGTCACCTTGTCGCCCTCGCTCGAGCCCAGCAGCACGGCGATCGGGCTCGCCTTGCGGCGGAGCTGATCGATGCACTGCCGCATGGCGGCGGCATCGCCACCGCGGGCGTCGGCCACGACGATCCGCGTGCCGGCCACCTCTGC
>JBILKZ010000225.1:0-4230 GCA_044376405.1 Pirellulales bacterium | reverse complement strand
GTAGTCGTGGATCGTGCCGACGAAGTTCGGCCAGCCGCGGCCGATCTGGGCGCGGATCGCGTTGCGCCGCTGCATCTCCGCGACGTGCTCGGGCACGCTGTGGGGGAAGACGAACGACAGCGCGCGGGCGCTTTGCTGCCCCAGCAGGAAGAGCATGTTTTCCCGCACGAGTTCGTCGTGGATGGTCGTGCCGGGCCAGGGCACGCGCGGCAAGGCGGGCTGGGCGTCGTAGAGTCCCTTCGTGGGGGGCAGCTCGGCCGGCCAGCGCTGCGTGAGATAATCGTTGTTTGCCATGATGTCCACCCAGCCGTTGACCCCCAACCGCGTCACGGCCGCCAGGTCCGCGGGGCCGCGCATCGGGCTGTTGAGATTGGGCGAGCCGCCCGCCAGCGGGCCGACAATCTCAAACGTGAAGGGGTGCTCCGCCAGGCCGGCGGCGGTGAGCGTCGCGGTGTAGGTGCCGGGCGCAAGCTGCGCGGTGTCGAGCTGGTATTCGCGGCGCTCGGCCCCCGGCTCGAGCGTCACCGGCGTTGACGCAACCGGCACGTTGCCGGCCGCCGCCGCGACGCGGAGCTGCGCCGCCACCTTCCCGGCCGCGCCGCGGGCCTCGAGCAAGAGCGGGATGCGGTCTCCGGCATGAAACGACCGGCGCAGCGTGGCCGCCAGCACATTGAGCGAGCCCTTGGCCTCGTCCGCCACTGTCACGAGCACGTCGCCCGTCGGCTGCGGCTGCTTGATCTCCATGCTGCGGCCGCTGAAGCCCGGGAAATACCCGACGATGCCCCCCTTTGGCCCGCCGAGTGCTTCTGGCAGCGGCGTGTCTGCGGGCACGATCCAGACCCGCAGGCGATACGCGGCTGGTTTCACGTCCGGCCCGATGGCGATCTCCCAAGTCTCCGGCGTGGCGGCCGGTTTCAGGCTCACGGGAATCAGGGCCTCGCTCACACGATCGGTGCGCGAGAACCACGTGCCGCATTCTCCTGCCGTGACCGGGTCGTTGGTCCCGGCGGGCAACAGCGCGGCCAGCAGGCGGCCCTGGGGCACGATCTCGCCGAGCGGCTCGGGCAGTTTCAGTTGCCGCGGCTGCCCGCGGATCCAGTTGGCCGTTTCCAGTTCAATCACGGCCGCAGGCGCGCCTGTGGGACGGAAGAGCCCGCGGGAAAAGAGCCCGAACCGCACCGGCCCGGTCAGCGGCGGCACGGCGGTCGCGCTCAGTTGGAGCGTCTGCCCCGCTGCCAGGTCTGCTTCCCAGACCAGATGTTCGGCACCGCCCCAGGTGTCGACCTGCCGCATCGTCCACCGCAGGCCGTCGCCCCCTTCGCGGGCGATCGTGAGCGCCCGCGTGCGGCCGGCATCGATCACCGACTGCTCAGCTCCCGGCACGGCGCCGATGCCTGCCGCCGGGAAAACCACGCCGTCCGGCGCGAGCACGCGCGCGCCTTCCATGCGGCACGGATAGCAGCCCCGCACCAGGTAGCGGCCGGCTGGTCCCTCCACGGCCACCTTCAGCCGCTCCGGCTGCACGAGGTAGGTGAGCTTCACATTATTTCCGCGGGTCACCTCGACCTTCACTTCGGCTGGCGAAACCTGCTTCACGGTCACGGGGTCCGTCGGCTTCACCGCGACCGGTGCGCCGCCAGCCGCCTCGAACACCGCGAGGGCCGGGGTCTTTCCCTGGGCGGACTGGACGGTCTCCAGCAGGACATTGCCATCGAGGTCCGCCAGCCGCGTCACCTCGCCATTGGCCGCTAGCCGCAAGACGTATCCGCTCGCGCCGGCCACGGCCGCGATCTCGCGCTCTCCCTGCGGCAGCGCGGTCACAGTGACCGCGCTCGCTGGCGTTTCGGCGGCGTGGGATGCGGTCGCAAGAAAAATGTGGCAGGCACCCAATATCAAAAGCCCCCGGCTGAAGCCGGTGGGGGGGCAGGCCCCCCGGAAGCCCCCGGCGGAAGCCGGTGGGGTGACGCGTGGCGATAACAATTGGGTCATTTGAGCAAAGGGCCGGATGGTGATGGCTCGCGTCATCCCGCTCGCTGCCGCGAGGGGCTTTTGGGGGGAGGGGGGCACGTTTTCCGGGGGGGGGGCACGTTTTGCGGAAGCCCCCGGCGGTAGCCGGTGGGGTGACGCGTGGCCCGGAAGCCCCCGGCGGAAGCCGGCGGGGTGACGCGTGGCGATAACAATTGTGGCATTTGAGCGAATGGCCGGATGGTGGTGGATGGCGTCATCCCCCTCGCTTCCGCGAGGGGCTTTTGGGTGGGACTCATTGGGCGAGAACCTTGACGTCGTCGGCGGTCAGACAGCGGCTGTAGATGCGGAACTCGTCGATCACGCCGCCGATGAAGGCGTCGCCGCCGCTGCCTGTATTGGCCCGGCCGAGCATGGCCGCGCCCGAGTGCCCGCCACCCTGCGGCCCGGTATTTTTCGCTACCAGCGCGCCGTCCACGTAAAGCAGCTGCTGCCGCTTCGCCTGGACCCAGGTGAAGGCCACGTGATGCCACTGGCCGTCGGCAAGATTCGCGCCGGCCGGCTGGTGGCTGTACCAGCCCCCCTGGTTGGCGACCAGGCGACCGTCCTTGAGGAAGAAGTCCGCGCCCGACTGCAGGATCCCGATCGTACCCGCGCCCTCGGGCGCCTTGAACCAGAAACTGACGGTGTAGTCCGTAAGGCTCAGTCCGCCGCCTGAGCGGACGCTCTCACGGCCTTTGGGGAACGTCAGCCCGTCGCCGTGCTTGGGCAGGCCCGGCACGAGCGCCGGCATCGTGTGCATGTACGACTGCACCTTGAGCGCCGCCGCCGGCCCCGCATCATTGCGGATGTGCGCAAAAGCGCCCTGCACGGCCAGACTGGCGTTGTCGAACGTGTAGTAGACCTTGAGATCGGCGTCGACGAGGATGTTGTCATTGTCGAGGAACATCACTTCGGCCGCGCCCGCCGTGCCGTCGCCGGCGTAGGCGCTTGCGGGGGTGAGCGTCACGATGGCGGTCTCGTTCGCTTCGACGGCCGCGTCATCCACCGCCCGGATTACGAGATCGGCGGAGCTCTTGCCGGCGGAGATCACCATGCGCGGCGCGGCGATGGTGTAGTCCGACGCACTCGCCGTGCCGGCGAGCCGGTAGCCGATTTCCACGTCCGCGGCGGCCGGTTTGTCGAGCGTGAACCGGACCACTGCCGGCTCGCCGCCTGATTCCGCCGCCGTTGCCGCGACGGCCGCCACGCTCAACCGCGGCCGCGTCGGGCCTGCCGCCGTGCGCAGGCAGGCCTGCGGCACCCGCATCCACTCGTAGGTGGCGGTGCACCAGACGAGGCTGAACTGCGCGCCGTCGCCGCCGGGGAAGGAATACTCGACCTTCAGGTCGTAGGTCGCACCGGCCTCGAGCATGAGCGGCGGCGTCTGCCAGGGATTCGTCGCCGGCGCGCCCTGCCACTTGTCGAGGATGAGCTGGTCGTTGAGCCAGACGCGGACGAAGCCTTTGCCTTCCGTCCATGCCTGCTGGATCGGCGTGTGGCCGGTGCCGGGCCGCGAGTTGTAGATGCGCAGCCAGAACGGCTCGGAGAAGGGCGCCGTGAGAGAGCCCGTCCAGCGGACGCTGAACGGTTTGCCTGCCGCGATCTCCTTGCACGGGCCGTCTTTGGCCCAGGCGGCCACGATCTCTCCACCCACTGTGCTGTCGGAGAACCAGAGCCGCGGATCGACGCGGGAGACGGCCGGGTCGCCCGAGAAATCGGCGCTCGCGAAATACTCGGCTTTCAGTCCGTCGCCGTCGAAGCCGGCCGCTTTGGCCGCCGTCTTCAGGGTGACTGTGCCGTTCTGCCGCTCGAGGTCGCGGAAGCCGCGCAGGCGGAAGGCCATCGACCGGTCGCCGCTCAAGGCAAACCACACCGCCTCACCCTTGCCGAGATCGGCGATCGAGCCGCCCGACATCCAGTCGTCGCCGGCCAGGCCGACCCGGTCGTTATCGTTCGCCGGCATCGGCCCGTAGACAGCCTTGTCGAGGAGCGTGCCGATGAAGAGTCCGTCCGCGGTCCAGGCGGTGGTGTAGGCCATCCGGTCGCAGACGATGAGGTTGCCGTCCACCGTGCCGAGGATCGCCACCGGCTGGCCGAACTGCGCCTCGCGCGGCTGCCCCTCCGAGGCATGCTTGCCGATCATGTGCGCCACGCGGCCGCCCGCCACGGCCAAGAGGCGGCTGTGGGCCACCTGGGCCGTCGGCCAGGCATCGGGATGCAGGT
>JBILKZ010000118.1:0-12937 GCA_044376405.1 Pirellulales bacterium | reverse complement strand
GGGCCGCGGCGAAATGGTGAGCGTCCGCGGCACACTCGTGCCGCTCTTGCGGCTCGCCAATCATCTTCACATTCCCGACGCGGTCACCGATCCCACGCAGGGCATCGTGATGGTGCTCGAGGCCGGGCAGGATTGCCGCTGCGTACTCGTCGACGCCCTCGTTGGCAAGCAAGAGGTGGTCATCAAGAGCCTTGGGGAAACCTTTCAGGATCAGCAGGAGTTCGCCGGCGCGGCGATCCTCGGCGATGGCCGTGTGGGCCTGATCCTCGACACCACTTCTCTCGTTCGATTGAAACTCAAGCACGCAGAGGCGGCGTAGCCCGCGACGCACGACATCCATGACACAACCCGCTCATTCACCGAACATCTCCCCGAATCAGTCGGAGCTTGCGGCCCGTCCCGGCAAGTATCTGACGATCACACTCGGTCGCGAGTCGTATGGCATCCCCGTGCTCAAGGTGCGGGAGATCATCCGGATCTGCCCGATCACCCGGGTGGCGAACATGCCGCCTCAGGTGCGGGGCGTGATCAACCTGCGGGGCAAGGTGATCCCGGTCGTCGATCTGCGGACGCGTTTCGGCCTGCCGGCGGGGGCGGATCACGACCGCACCTGCATCGTCGTCACGCAGGTGGCCGCCACCGTCGGCAATGGCAGTCGGCTCTACGGTGTGATCGTCGATGGCGTCGAGGAAGTGGCCCACTTCATGGCCGCCGATATCCAGCCAACCCCTGACTTCGGTGGTGCGATCGATACGCGATTCATCACTGGGATGGCGAAGGCGGGTGATAGCGTCAAGTCTCTCATCGATCTCGACGCTATCGCCGCCGCCGAGGGGGCAGCCCTCGATACGCCGGCATCCCTCCCGCCTCCTGCAGCCCAGTAGCAATCCATTCGACTTCGTCCCCCCCCTCTTTCATTCACGGCCCGTTTCACCCCGTCTGAAGAACTCTCATGAATACCTGGACCATTCCCCGCCGCATCACCGCCGGGTTCATCACACTCTTTTTGATCTCGCTGCTGCTCGGCTGCTTGAGCCTGTGGCGCGTGGTCGACATCAACAAGAACGTGGTCGTAGTGGCGAACAATTGCGTGCCCTCGGTCGTCAGCCTCAACCGTATCGTCCAGAAAAACCTCGTCACGGCACGGGGCGTGCGTCGCGCGATGCTCGACGCCTTGGATGACCCAAAGTCGTGGACCACGGCGGGAGCCTCGGTCGATGCCGCCGTCAAGGAAGCGGATGCGATGTGCGCCGAGTACCCGAAACTCATCTACGACGAAAAGGAGGGACAGCTCTTCAAGGCTGCGGTCACCGCTCGCGACTCGCTGCTCGTGGTGGTTCGTGACGCGATCGCGCTCCTTCGGGATGGCAAGCCGGAGGCGGCGAGAGATCTGCTCCGCGATCGTCTCGATATCGAAGTCCAGGAGAGCCTAGATCGTTTCAACGAGTGCATTGAATACAACATCGGCGTGGCCCAGTCGCAGGTCGATTCCGCCCGAAGCAAGGTGCGGATGAGCTTCATCCTCATCGGCACCGCCCTGTCGCTGGCCCTGCTCCTCGCCAGCCTGCTGGGGTTCGGCATCATTCGATCGACGATCGGCGCTCTGCGTGCGGTGTCCGACTCGCTTGAAAGCAGCGCCGCACAGACGGCTACCGCCTCCGGCCAGCTCTCGAGCGTGAGCCAGGCGCTGGCCACCGGCTGCAGCGAGCAGGGCTCTTCGGTGGTGCAGACGAGCGCGGCGCTCGAGGAGATGTCGACGATGATCCGGAGCACGGCCGACAATGCGTCGCGGGCGAAGGATCTGGCCAATCAGGCCCGCACGGCAGCCGAGACGGGTTCGCGGACGATGGTTGCGATGAACGAGGCGATGACCGCCATCGAGGTGTCGAGTGCCGAAGTGGCGAAGATCGTGAAGAATATCGACGAGATCGCCTTTCAGACGAACATCCTCGCCCTCAATGCGGCGGTCGAGGCGGCCCGGGCCGGAGAGGCCGGAGCCGGCTTCGCCGTGGTGGCCGACGAGGTTCGATCGCTGGCGCAGCGGAGCGCCGCCGCAGCCCGCGAAACGGCGGCGAAGATCGAGACGGCGATCGCCAACAGCCGCCATGGTTCGGCCAGTTGCGGCCGCGTCGGCGCGTCGCTCGGCGAGATTGCGGAGAAGGTGACAGCGGCCGACAGTCTGGTGGCAGAGATCGCCACGGCCGCGCGGGAGCAGACCCATGGCATCAAACAGATCGGCCTGGCGATGAACCAGATGGATGGAGTGACCCGGGGAAATGCCGCGCGGGCCGAGGAGAGTTCGAGCGCGGCGACCGAACTCAACAGCCAGGCCCATCTCATGCAGGAGAGCGTCGAGTTTCTGCGGTCACTCGTGTTCAGCCGCAGCCAGAGAGGGAGCCGTAATGCCCGCCCGTCAGCGGCAGCCCTGCCTCGATTCGAAAAGACAGCGAGGGCGTCGACCAGGTCAGCCTTACCGTCCCCGCCGGCTCCTGTGGCCCGGCCCGTGTTGACGGCGGCCTCTGCGGTTCGTATCCCCATGCCCGGCGATGCGGCCCTGCCGCGTGACGACGAGGACAAGAACTTCACGAACTTCTGACGATGCTCCCCTTCTCCGAACCGCCGCTCTCCCCCGCCGCGTACGCGTTTCTCGCGGAGCTCGTCTATCAGCGAAGCCGCATCCGACTGGGGGCTGATAAGCAGGCGCTCGTGGCGGGGCGTCTCGGACGACGGCTCCAGTCGCTCGGCTGCGGCAGTTACGAGGACTACTGCGGCCTGTTGCAGTCGGCTGCGGGTGAGGACGAGATCAGCGCGCTGATCGACCTGATTTCGACCAACCACACCCACTTCTTTCGCGAGGCGGCGCACTTCGACATTCTCGCAGAGCGGGTGCTGCCGGTGCTCGCCGAACGGGCGGTGGCGGCCGGACGCGAGATGCAGTTCTGGTGTGCGGCAGCGGCGTCGGGCGAGGAGGCCTATTCCCTGGCGATCGTGCTGGCCGAGTTCTGCCGATCGCGGCCTGGCCTCGGCTGGCGGGTCTACGCGTCGGACATCTCTCGCCGCATGCTCGCCGCCTGCCGGCTCGGAATCTACGAGTCGGACAAGGTCGATCTTCCAACCCCCGACCTGCTGGCCCGCCACTTTCAGAAGGGTGTCGCTGAACGGGAGGGCTATTACCGGGTGAAGCCGGAGCTCCGCCGCCACGTGACCACTGAGTATGTGAATCTGTTTCAAGACAGCTATCCCGTGCCCCGCGGACTCGATGCCATTTTCTGTCGCAACGTCATGATCTACTTTGATGTGGAGTCGCGGCGGCTCCTCGTCGAACGTCTCTTCGAGCAGCTGGCGCCGGGCGGGTATCTCTTCGTGGGCCATTCGGAGAGCCTGCTCGGCCTTGGTCATCGCTTCAAGGCTGTCCACCCCAGCGTCTACGTGCGACCCTCCTGAGAAACCGACTGGGAACGGAACGGAACACTAGCGATGCATGCCCCCGCCACCCGCCGCCTCCGCGTGCTCGTCGTCGACGACTCGGCGCTCGTCCGAAAGGCGATCACCGACAGCCTCAGCCGTGATCCGGAGATCGAGGTGGTCGGCTCGGCCTGCGATCCTTATGTCGCCCGGGAGAAGATCGTCAGGCTCAATCCCGACGTGCTGACGCTCGATCTGGAGATGCCGCGGATGGACGGCCTCACCTTCCTGCGGATCCTGATGCAGCATCACCCGATGCCGGTGGTGGTGGTCAGCTCGTTGACGCAGGCCGGATCGCAGGCGGCGATGGAGGCGATGGAGGCGGGCGCGATGGATGTGCTGGCCAAGCCCGACGGCACGATGTCGATCGGTGCGCTCGGTGAGCGGCTGGCCTATCACGTGAAGGCGGCCTGGGCGGCGAGCCGATACCGGCGACCAGACGATCAGGAGCCTACGGTGGTAGGCGGGGTGGCCACGTCGGTGCCGCTCTCTGTTCAGCCGGGAGGCGTGGACAGCCGCCAACTGATCGTGCTTGGCTGCTCGACAGGCGGGCTCGAGGCCCTCAGGATCGTTCTCGGCAGCCTGCCTGTCGGGCTGCCGCCGATCGCGGTGGTGCAGCACATCTCCGGTCATTTTTCCAAGGTGGTAGCGGAGCGGCTCGACGCGGTCAGTGCGCTCGACGTCCGTGAGGCTGAGGAGGGAGCCGAGTTGCGTTCCGGCATGTGCGTGATCGCGCCGGGCGAGCATCATCTGGCGATCGAGCGGGCCGGAAGCGGCTATCGCACGCGGCTGCTGCGGAGTCCACCGGTGCATCACTGCCGACCGGCCGTCGATGTGCTATTTCGCTCGGCGGCCGAGGCGGCCGGGCGACACGTGGTCGCCGCCCTGATGACCGGAATGGGAAGCGACGGCGCCATGGGGCTCGGTATCGTCCGCAAGGCGGGCGGCACGACGATCGCCGAACACGAGAGCACCTGCGTCGTCTACGGCATGCCGCGGGCAGCCATTGAACTGGGGGTCGTCGATCAGGTGGTGCCGTTGCCGCGGATTGCCGCGGCGATCGTAGCCGCGGCCTCGGCTAGGCCGTCGGTCTGACCCGCTGGACGACAACCCGCATCTTCGTGAGGATGATGGCCATGACAGACCACATGCGCATCCCTACTACTGCGTCGCTGATACCGGTCGGCTTCGTTGGCACTGGCATCATGGGCCGCAGCATGGCCGGCCACCTGCTTGTGGCCGGGCACGAACTGCACGTCTTCAACCGCACTCGTGAGAAGGCCGAACCGCTCCTCGCAGCCGGTGCCCTTTGGCATGACGATCCGGGCAGTGTGGCCGCGGTCAGCGACGTGGTGATCACGATGCTCGGGCTGCCGACAGACGTTGAGGAGGTCTACTTCGGCAGGAGTGATGCCGGAGCGCCGTCGCACGTGGCCGGGCTGCTCGATCGCGGCCGGCCGGGAACGCTTCTGATCGACATGACGACATCGAGTCCGGCCCTCGCCCAACGGATTGCCTCGGCGGCCGCCGCCCGCGGTCTCGCCGCGATCGACGCGCCGGTCTCCGGTGGCGACGTGGGAGCGAGAAACGCCACGCTCGTAATCATGGCCGGCGGCGACCCAGCAGCCTTTGCGCGGGCCCGACCGGTGCTCGATCGCCTTGGCAAGTCTGTCACGCTCCTGGGCCCGGCCGGTGCGGGTCAACAATGCAAGCTTGCCAATCAGATCGCCGTCGCCGTTGGCATGGTGGCGTGGTGCGAGGCGCTGGCCCATGCCCGTGCCGGCGGACTCGATCCGGCCGCGGTGCAGCAGGTGATCAGCGGCGGAGCCGCTGGCAGTTGGGCGCTCACGAATCTCGCCCCCCGCAGCCTGGCCGACGACTTTGCCCCGGGATTTCTCGTCAGGCATCTGGTGAAAGACATCCGCATCGCCAGAGCCTGCGTGGAAGAAAACGGCCTCGAACTTCCCGGACTGGTCACGGCGGAGCGGCTTTTTGACGCCCTCATGGCACGCGGCTGGGGCGACGACGGCACGCAGGCGCTCTACCGACTGTATGTCGAATCGTCTCGTGGCCAGTAAACTATGGCCAGTAAATTGCGGTGGGTGATGGGACACCGTTCGAGGCCCGAAGAAACGAAGCAGCTGGTCTTCACGGGCAGTACGCGTCGAGACAGCATGAGGTGACGAGATGGCATGGCCGCTTCGGCTCACGCGGGTGTTCGGCGGATTCGCGATCCTCATCGGGATCGGGCTCTTCGGGAGCTTTCTCGTCGCGGGACGGATCCGCGGCAGTGACGCAGCCCGGCAGAAACTCGAACAGCGGTTCGACGAATTCGACGCTGACGGCGACGGCCGACTGACGGTGGGCGAGCTACCCCAGCGGCGGCTCTTCGAGGTACTCGACCTCGATCGCGACGGGGTGGTGACGAAGCCCGAGGCTCAGAGGGCCGCGGCGGCTGGCGGCTTGAAGGCGTTGCAGAATCGTCCACAGGCCGGTTCTGCAGCGACTGCGGCTGCTTCGGCGCCGCCGCCCGTGCGGCAGGGGCCCCGTCCGCTCGTCCCCGGCGATCATGGCGTCGGCAGTCTCGTGCCGATCACGACCTATACGGGCCTCGACGGCCGTTCGCACTCGGTGGCTGATGGCGGCGCGGCCTACACCGTGTTCGCGATGACGAGCACGTCGTGTCCGCTGAGCAGGAAATACCTTCCCACGCTCGTCGAACTCGCCGCGTCTGCGCCGAAGGAAGTGCGGTTCGTGCTCGTGAATGCCACGCCCACCGACGAGCCCGATGCGATGCGGGAGGCGGCCTCGCGGTTCAAGACTGGCGTGACCTACGTGCATGATCGCGACGGTCAGCTCGCCCGCGCGGTCGGAGCGATCACGACCACCGATGTGGTCGTGATCGACGGGCGGCGGACGGTCGAATACCACGGTGCGATCGACGATCAATACGGCTTCGGTTATTCGCTCGATGCGCCGCGGCACCGCTACCTGGCCGATGCCCTGCGGGCGCTCGTCGCCGGAGAGCAGCCGACCGTGTCAGCCAGCGATGCGCCCGGCTGCGAACTCGACGCAGGTGACGTGGCGACACCGGCGGACTCGGCCGTCACCTACCACAACCGGATCTCGCGGATCCTCGATCGTCACTGCGTGGAATGCCATCGTGACGGGGGCGTGGGGCCGTTCCCCCTCGACACCTACGATGATGCCGTCGGTCATGCGGCGATGATCGAGACCGTGATCGAAAGGGGCGTGATGCCACCCTGGTTCGCGGCCCCCATTGCATCGGCCGAGGCCTCCGACGCGGCCAGCCTGCCGCCGCAGCATTCGCCCTGGGCCAACGACCGCTCGCTCGCGGCGAGCGAGAAGCGGGATCTGCTTGCGTGGCTCGCCGCCGGCAGGCCGTTGGGCGCCGCCACCGACGCCGTGAGGCAACGCGTGTATCCCGCCGATTGGCAGATCGGCACCCCCGACGCGGTGTTCGAGTTCGCCGAGCCGGTGACGGTGAAGGCGACGGGGGTGATGCCGTATCAGACCGTGATCGTCGAAACGCATCTGCCCGAGGACCGCTGGGTGCGGGCGATCGAGGTGCAGCCTGGCGACCGCAACGTGGTCCACCACGCACTCATCCATCTGGTCAGCGCCGGAGAAAACGCCGCCGGTCCGCGGGACGCCGCGGCCGAGGAGCGGGGCGGTTTCTGGGGCGAGTATGTGCCGGGCCAGAGCACGCTCGTCTACCCCGACGGCTTTGCAAAGTTCCTGCCCAAGGGGGCTCGGCTCCGGTTTCAGATGCACTACACGCCCAACGGAACGGCGACGACCGACCGCACGCGGGTGGGCGTGATCTTCGCCGACGAGCCGCCCCGACACGAGGTTCGCGTGGCAGGGATCGTCAACCCGCGGATCATGATTCCACCCGGCGCGGCCGATCATCGCGAGGAGGCCTCGCTGAGGCTGCCGTTCGACGCCACGATCATGGGCTTCCTGCCGCACCTGCACGTCCGCGGCAAGGCCTGCCGCTACGAAGTCACCCGCGCCGGCGGCACGCACACGACGCTCCTCGACATCCCGCGGTACGACTTCAACTGGCAGCTTCTCTATCGCCTCCGTGAGCCGCTTGCGGTGGAGGCTGGCGACACGCTGACGTTCACGGCTTGGTACGACAACAGCGGCGACAACCCGGCGAACCCCGATCCCACCAAGACGGTGCGTTGGGGGCCCCAGACGTTCGACGAGATGCATCTGGGGTATGTCGAGTATTTCGTGCCGGCTGCGACGCCGGGTCAGCCGCTGCCCGGAACACGCCGCCGTTAGGCGAGGATCCCTAGCATGCGTCGGGCATGATGTTTTGCCGTTTCTGTCAGGCGAACCGTTCACCGATCCGGGCTGAGAAAAACGCCGGCGGAGACGGCTGGATGCCGAGAGTGCCGGCGCTGACCGCTTCCATGAAGACCTTGTGGCCGGCCAGTGCCGAATAGATCACCTTTACCAACGCGAGCACGGCGGCCCGCCGATCGCTGGTCGGCTTGGACGCCAGATGGTCGTAGCACTGGTGATGGATGAGCGTCAGATAATTCATCCAGCCGGTGTCGGGCAGGGGCTGATCGAGCGTGGTCGCCCCCATGGTCCCCGCCTGCCGCTTGGCATCCTGCCGGGCCGCATGATAGAGCGGCAGCAACCGGTCGATCTCCGCGACCTGCTCGTGACGACGGGCCAGACCGGTCTTCAGGCTGGCCTGCACAGCGCTGCGGCGTTTCCACTCGTTCACGTCGGGGAGTTCTGAGTGGTAATTGAAATCGGCCTGCGGTTCCCCGAAGTTCCAACGCGGGGCCTGATCGAATTCCGGGCTGCCGAGGAGGGCGACTCGCTGCTGGTTGAGTTCGTTGATGCGGGCGACGGCCTTGTCCACCCAGGAAATGAGCGTTGCGGTTCCCTGGTAGAAAAGGTTGGTTGGCGACGAGGCGTAGATGTCGAGTCCGCCGATCTGGAGTGCCCGGCCGACCATTCCGCAGCAGTTGGTCGGGCCGGCACGCATCGTCGCGCACTTTCGGTACATGCGGCGAGGATCCTCCGGGTCGAGGTTCAGGATTTCGAACCACCAGGTCCAGATCGCCTCGACATCGATTCCAAAGAGGTTGTCGGCGGCATCGAAGGCCACGCCACCCGCGGCCTTTACCGGGATATCGATCCGCTTCGAAGCGCCGCGATGCGGCAGACCGAAATCTGCCTGGGCGGTGAGGGCCGCAGCCTGATCCCAGCCCATCGGATTGACGCGGGTCGTGTTCGTCCGGCGGTTGATCAGTTCGCTGAACCCCACCAGCATATGGGCCGGCATGCTCACGAACGGCGTCACCTTGTAGGCAGCCCGCTGGGAGGCATTCCAATCAGCGCCGGCGGCCGTGCCGTCCCAGGTGACATAGAAGGGCCGCATGCCCCGGTCGCAGTGGAGACCAGCATGCCCAAAACCCATCGCATTGCCGATCTTTCCTCCGACGCCCGAAAACTGCTCCGTGAAGAATGTTACTTCGCGTGCCATCACACACCTCCATTTCCTCTTCCCGAGTGGGGCCACCCTTCTCCGTCGGGCTGCACGAAGGTTGTCGTGCAAACTCAGAAAATGTTGCGTGCCGACCCTTGCTTTCCCGACAGGTGCCAAGGGCACGCAGCATCGCGACTCGGCCGGCCCCACGGCAAGCCTGATCAATCGAAAAATCCCATGTCGATTGCGGCCGCCTTCGCCTCACGGACGGCGAGCACGATCTGCCCAAGGGCCAGCATGGCATTCAGCCGGTCGCCCTTCGGCTTGGCGGCGATGTAACTGCCGATCTGCTGGAAGATCAGCTTCATGTACTCAAGCCGATAGTCTGCGCCTCCCCCGTCCCAAGGAAGCTGCGCATGATACTGGCCCAGGAGCCGGTCGATTTCGGCGTTCTGCTCCCGGCGACGCGACAGGGCTGCGAACGTCACGTTCGCATCGCTCATTCGCTTCCATTGGTCCACGCTGGGGAGTTCCGTCGTGGCCGTGGGCGGATGCATGTGCATCTCCCTGCGATTCCGCGCCTGCCACTCGAGCTTGGAGTTGAAGTAGCGGTCGTAATCGGCATTGGCCCGAATAATTTCAATCTTCAGTGCGGCTGCATAGTCTGCCACGTCCCGCGGGGAAAAACTGACCCACGCGGTTGGCGGCTTCAAGAAGAAGGCCGCCTCACCGGCAATCAGTGCCCGCATGACGATGCTGGCACAGTTGTGCAGTGTGCTCACAAACTGATAGCCGCTGTCCCCGTGCAGGGCCTGCTTATGAGCGGTCCGAAACCCTCGCCACCATGTCAGCATGGCGAGGGCGTTCAGGCCGAGCTCCCCATTCCCCTCCGTATGCAGGCCGATGATTTCGGTCGGGAACTGGACCCATTGCTTGTGAAGACCACCCCCGTCCTCTTCATCGGCGGCCAGGAGGTTTATGAACTGCTGATGTTCGGCAGCGCTGGCATGATCGAGAACATTCAATGGCCCGGAGCTGATGTCGAGCGGCTCGGCTGAGACCATCACCTGTCCCGGCCGGGGCGCAAACCGCTGGCCGTCCCGGCCGACGTGTAGGCCCAGTTGCGAGCTGTTGCTGATCTCGTTTCGCATGTCGCTCAGTAACGTCCGCTCTCCGCCGGGACGCCTGCTGAACCGTGTGGTCGGGCCCTTCAAGGCGGCTCCCGCCGGCCACCAGCTGATATACGTTTTCGAGGCAGCGTTGGCGGCGGGGTCGGCAGACTCAACCGATCCATCCATCAGGATGGCTGCATGGCCACTCGTTTGGCCGCGATAGCCGATGTGCGTCCAACAGAGAATGTCGAGAAAGCGTGACATGATTCCAACCTCTTCAGATAGGAGACAATCGCACCGGCAGGCTCATCCATGAGCCTTTCAGAACGCCAACGGTCGACCACGACTCACCCGCCGATCAGCACCGTCGGGTCCGGCGAACCCCGATCCTACCAAGACGGTGCGATGGGGGCCCCAGACGTTCGACGAGATGCATCTGGGGTATGTCGAATACTTCGTGCCTGCTGCGACGCCGGGTCAGCCGCTGGAGTGAGTCTGGCTTCCGACAGAGAATCGAACGGGCCGGCAATCAGATGACGAAGACTAGCGGAACGCGAGCGAGCGGGCAATGCTCCGCGATACGTTGACTCGATTGCCCGTGATCGTGTTGCGGACCGCGGAAGAGCCCGTCGAGGTGCCGCTGGCGTAGAAGCCGAAGGCCCTGTTCTTGGTGATGATGTTGCCAGCCCCAGCTGTGGTGCCGCCCACCGCGATGCGGGTGGCGTTCACGAGCATCACCCCGCTGCCGGCATGCCCCGAGAACGTGTTGCCGATCACGCGGGTGCCGGCCAGGTTGCCCGTCGCATACAGGCCCGTGGAATAGACCTGGCGTCCGGTGCCGCCGGTGACGGTGTTACCCTGGCCGACGGTCGTTGAGCCCACCGTCAGACCGGTGGCCGACACAAGATAAATCCCGAACGTCCTGACCTGGGAGATCGTGTTGCCGCGGATCTGGCTGCCCGAAAGGCCGCCCGATGCTCTGATGCCGAAGGAGTTGTTCGTCAGGGTGTTGCCAGCGACGTCCATGCCCGCCGCCGCCATGAAAATGCCGGCACCGCGGGTGAAGTTGGCGATCCCGAGCGACGTCACGATAGAACCGGCCGCCGTCGCAGTGAACACCAGGCCGTTGGCTGCCCCGGGCACCATCTGTCCATCGATGCTCACCGAAGCCGCTAGGTTTCCTGGGCGATTGAGGTTTGCCCCGTCGATCGACAGGAGGCGAGTGACAGCCGGCAGCGGGGCGGTGAGCAGGATCGTGAGGTCGGCCGGTGTTGCAGAGGGGATGTCGAAAATGATCGACTCATTACCGGGCACAGCATTGGCGGCCTCCATCGCCTGCCGGAGCGATCCAGGGCCGGCATCGGCGAGGGTCGTCACGACTTGCACGCTTAGACGCAGGCCCGAGGAAAATGCGGACGTGCTGAACGGATTATTGCCCAAGTCCAAGTAGGTGGCGGTGGCGGTGTACCACTGGCCGAGGTCACTTGGATCGGCGACGAACGTGTCCGTGAAGGAAGTGGCTCCGTCAGTGATGTCTCTCTCGTGCACGAGGGTGCGGCCCTCATACCCGCCGGCCGTGCTGGCATCTTCGGGCTGGTTGCGGAAAATCTGAATGCGATACGGTCGCCCGCCGGACTGCATCGTGCCGACGAAATACAGGCTGGTGCCTTTGATGATCCTTCCGTCTGTCAGCACGGGGGCGGGAATGCCCTCGTTGCTGCCGTCGGCCAACCGGATTCCCAGGCCCTTGTTGAGGTAGATCGAGTTGGACAAGACCGAGTTGTTTGTCGCGGTGTTGCCGGTAATGAGCACACCGTCGCCATTGTTGGAGGCGATCGTGTTACCGCCCGCGGCACCGCCGACCAAGACATTGCTCCCGGCCACGCGAATACCACTCTGACCGTTGCCCTTGATCGTATTCGCCGCGATCACGGTGCCTGTCAGGTCGCCGCCGGCCAGATTGATCCCGTTGCCACCGTTGTTTTGAATCGTGAAGTTTGTGACCGTCGAATTGGTCACACTGCCGCCGAACAGGATGCCGTCTTGCGAGAAGCCGGAGATTGTGCCGCCACTCGTGAGCAACACCGCGTTGATGCCAGCGGAAAACTCGAGGCCGTTCGCTCCGGAGCCGGCGAAGTTGCCATCGAGCGTCAGCGGTCCGCCTGCGGCGAAACTGCCGGCACTCAGCACCTTGATCGCTCCCAGCGGGTTCTTGCTGCCAACCGCGGAACTGAAGGCCACAACCCCACCGCCGGCGTCGAGCGTCAGGTTTGTTCTGCCGTCCACGAGGCCCGTGAATCCAATCTCACCGCCGCCGGTCATCACCGCAGTGCTCCCGGCCAGCGTCGTCGTGCCGGCGACGCTGAAGGCACTGTTGGTGGTCGTGTACGTGCCGATGAGCGTGGCGTCTTCGCCGTAGGACTGGACGCCGGTCGTGGTCACCGACCGGAGGCTGACCGTGCCGCCCGTGTTGGTGGTCAGGCTCGCAAGACTGGTGACGCCGCCGACAGCGGCGCTGAAGAGCGTGGCGCCGGTTGAGTTCGCAGTCAGGCTAAAGGGGCCGTCGACGGCGCCCGTGAATGAGATATCCCCACTGCCGGTTGAGACCGTCGTGCTCCCGGCCAGGGTCGTTGTGCCGGCCACACTGAATGCGCTGTCGGTGGTGGCGTAGTTGCCGTTCAGCGTGGCGTCTTCGCCGTAGGACTGGACGCCCGTCGTCGTCACCGACCGGAGGCTGACCGTGCCGCCCGTGTTGGTGGTGAGGCTCGCGAGGCTGGCGACACCGCCGACAGCGGCGCTGAAGAGCGTGGCGCCGGTTGAGTTCGCAGTCAGGCTAAAGGGGCCGTCGACGGCGCCCGTGAATGAGATATCCCCACTGCCG
>JBILKZ010000029.1:0-36653 GCA_044376405.1 Pirellulales bacterium | reverse complement strand
GTCCAGCCAAGGCTCTGCCTCGCCCTTTCGCCATGCCTTCGGCGCGAAGCCGAAAGACATTCTCGATGGCACCGGCAAGACGCTGATGATGATGGAGATGCTCAAGCCGGCGACGATGTCGATGGAGTACCGTGCCTGGCTCTGGAACGACGAGTGCGACGCCTACGCGCTGATGACCCGCGTGCAGCCCAACAGTAGTGATGGGGATCGCACGAATTACTGCGTGAACGAGCCGGGACGACTGCCGTGTACGATCGTAACGGTAGGCGGCAACCAGAGCGTGGCCTCTCGCAGCATGCACGCTGGCGGCGTGAACGTGAGCCTCTGTGACGGCGCCGTGCGGTTCGTCAGCGACACGGTGGATCTTGCAACCTGGCAGAGTCTCTCCGGCATGGCCGACGGCTCGACGGTCGGGGAATACTGACATGAAGCACAAGAAAAGCCGCTGTCCACGCCATGTGAGGAACGCACCGCCACGACCTCCCGGTGCCGCCTGTTTCTGGTGGCCGGCATCTTTTCCACTCGTGATGGCGTTGCTTTTCGGCGTCGCGGGGTGCGGTTCCGGTGGGCCGCCCCGGCTGCGTGTCGTGGGAGCCGTCACGCTCGATGGCAAACCGCTCGCCGACGGAGCGATCAGTTTCATGCCCGCGGGCAAGGGCGTCGCAGCCGGGGCGACGATCGCCGGCGGCCACTACGTCGTCGAGGGGGCGAGAGGTCCGACGCCCGGGGAGTATCGCGTGGAAATTCGTGCGTCGGCCCCGAGCGGCAAGCAGGTGAAGGATTCGTTTGGACAAGCGTCGATCTCCGAGACGGAGAGCATCATTCCGGCCCGCTACAACGACAAAACGACGCTGCGGGTCGAGATCACGGCCGCCGGCCCAAACCAGTTTGACTACAGCCTGTCGACCTCACCCGAGTGAAAAAGGTGGCGGTCACGTTTTTCACTGCATACCCTTGCTTGCGCTGCGGGCTTGGATGGAGAGGGGTTCCCATGCAGGGCAAAAAAGGTGCCAGCCACCAAATCTGGGGGCCATGAAAAAGGTGCCAGCCACCTTTTTCCCGACCATAATGCATCCAGAACGCATTCAGGTCGTACCGGCCATCCGCAGGTCGTACCGGGATCAGGCAGACGCTGGCATCGTGTGCGATCACTGGGTGCCTGCCGTGCGTTCCCTTCCGGAGGATCGCCATGTCAGAAGTGCCGCAGCCGAACCCGAACCGCGTGACCAAGCGTTGGATGTTCGTGGGGCTGACGCTCGCACTGGCTCTGTTGACAGGGTGGGCAGTCTGGTGGTCCGGAAGGAGCAGCGAGGATCCGCGCATCGCGGAGATTCGGACGCTGCAGCGTGAGTTGGCCGCCAAGTATCCTCCGGGGCAGGCGATCAGCGGGCCCGTGGACGCGGCGGCACGGGTCGCGGCGATAGGGCAGGTGATGGCGAAGGTGCAGCAACTGCCACCGGAGCTTCGCCCGCAGGCCATGCGGTTTGGTCAGGACACGTTTCGGAAAATGATAGGCGGCAAGGTGTCCGCATACTTCTCACTTCCCGCGGAGAAGCGGCAGGATTTTCTGGATCAGGAAATCAGGCAGATGGAGTTCATGCGGAAGGCATTCGAGGCGGGGCAGACGGTGGCTGCTTTTTTTGGCGCTGGTGGGAGCAAGTCGGCCGGCGGCAGACGCGGCGAGGGAATCGGGCCACGGCCGCCTTTTGGTCCTCCCGGCGGCTCCGAAGATGATCGAAACAGATTTCGAAAGGAAATACTCGACAGCACCACGCCCGAGCAGCGGGCCCGCTTCGTGGAGTACATCGGTGCGATCGAGCGGCGTCGTGGGCAGCTTGGTCTGCCAGCCATGCCTCCGCCGCCGTAGGAGCACCACGTCAGGTTCGGAGCGTGGACATGCCGCCATCGACCCCGAATACCTGTCCCGTCATCCAACCGCTCTCCGCGGAGAGCAGAAATCGCGCGAGCGACGCGACGTCGGCCGGCTCGCCGATCCGCTTCAGCGGATAGCGGGCCGCGAGTGCCTCCCGCTTGTCGGGAGAAGAGAGCAGTCGTGCGGCGAGCGGCGTGTCGATGAGCGCCGGCGCGATCGCGTTGACGCGGATCTTCGGTGCCCACTCCGCGGCCAGTGATCGCATCAGGCCTTCCACCGCACCCTTCGCGGCCGCCACCGATGCGTGCATCTGCATGCCTTGGCCCACTGCCACCGTGCTGAACAGCACCACGCTCGCGGGCCCGCCATCAGGGCCCTTCAGTCGCGGCTGACAGGCCTGCAGAAATCGCACGGCGCCGACGAGATTGAGTTCGAGATCCTGGCGAAAGTCGGCAGGCTGCAGGCTGCGGAACGACCGCAGGTTGATGCTGCCGGGGCAGTAGACCGCCCCGTGGATCTCCTCGGGAAGTTCCGGCAGCGGACCATCAGGATCGGCGAAGTCGCACGGCAGATGCCGAATGGTCGCGGCGGAAGGCAGATCGCCGCTCGTTCGAGACCAGACATCGATCCGATCGGCGGTTGGGGCAAGCATCCGCACGAGTTCCAGGCCGATGCCGTGACTCCCGCCCGCAATAACGTAGGTTCCCGACATGATGAGGTGCCTCCGCCAGCAGTGTAGGCGGCTGCGAAAAAGGTGACAGCCACCTTTTTCACTCAGGCAAACAGTTTCGCCGGATCGACGCAGAAACGGCAGGCTTCGCAGATGTCGATGGAGAGCGACCTGGGGTCGTCCGCAGCCAGCCGGTCTTCGTAGCGGTGATCGGGGCTGAGGCAGAGGGCCTGCATCCGGTTGGTCTCCGGATCGACAACCAGATACCACCTCACGCCCTGCTCACGGTACAAATCCAGTTTGAAGCTCAAGTCCCGGTCGCGGGTTGCCTCAGAAAGGATCTCGACCACCAAGGCCGGCACTTTTTCGACGTGGTGCTCAGGCTCCAGCCCGCAGACGACGATCACATCGGGCCGCAGCACGGTGTCACGCGAGACGATCCAGTCGATCTCGACGAGCACTGTCGCATGGCAGCCAGCCGAGTCGATGGCCGTCTGCAGAGCGGCAACCGTTCGTGCCAAGAGCTTTGCATGCCGGCCGAATGGGCTGGGTGACATGGCGACAGCAACGCCATGCCATAGCTCCCACTGGCCCTCCCAGTGAGCATAGTCATCCACCGTGTAATGCGGCTGATAGCGGGGCGCTGTGCTCATAACGTCATCATACACACCGGAAAAAGAAGAGTGAAAAAGGTGGCTGTCACCTTTTTTCGGCCAGTTCCACGCAGATCAGTTCGTTGTCGCCGCGGATGACCATGCGCGTGCCGACGAAGGCCGGATGGGAAAACACGGGATTGTTGTTTTCGCCAGAGGCATCTTCGAAGGCCGCGAGCGTTGTTGGCTCCCGCCGACCCGGCACGACGTCGTGCATCACAAGCTGACCGTTGTTTCCGATCACAAGCACGCTCGCCGGCCCCGCCACCGCGGCCGCGTAGGTTGCGAAGGGACCGCTTTGCGGTGCACCCGCCTCGGCCAGCCCGCGGGCCGTGCATTCCAACGCGAACAGCTTCTCCTGTGCACAGAACATGCGGCGACCGTGCATGACGGGCGTTGCCATGTCCGGGGCCGGTTCGCGTCGCTGCCCGAGGGGCTTGGGGTCGATCGTGCCGTCGGCGCGAAAGGCATGCAGACGGGTGCCGTTCATCTCCGTTGCCACGAGCAGCCGCGGAATGGCGTCCTTCACGATCGCCGGCGTGGGCACGTTGAAGTCTCCTGCCACCTCCGGCGCGAGCGACCAGAGCCGCTTGCCCGTGACAGGATCCCAGCCGCCGAGCGTGGCATTGTCGTAGCCGATGACCTGGCGGACCCCACTGATGTCGGCCGCCACGAATGAGGCATGCCCGGCAGGCTTTCCCGGGCACCGCCAGACCTCCGCACCGGTGGCAGGATCGAGCGCGACGAGCGATGCGTCGGGGGCGCCCGGGTTGACGATGAGCCGTCCGTCAACGACCAGCGGCGACGAGCAGTAGCCCCACGCGGATAAGGCCTCCTTCGGCACGCCGAAGTCGACGACGAGATTGCGCTTCCAGAGCACGCGGCCGGTGGCGAGCGCCACGCAGTGCAGATCACCCATCGCCCCGAGCAGGTGCACGCGGTCGTTCTCGAGGAGCGGCGTCGCCCGCGGCGAGTTGCCGTAGTCGAGTTCGCCGGGAGCGTCGTAGGCCACCGTCCAGAGCGGCCGTCCCGTGTTGGCATCGAAGCACCGAAATACGTCCTGGCGGTCTTCGTCGTCACGGTCACCGATGACGACGTAGTAGCTGGTGGCCGCGACACCACCAAGCCCTGACCGAGACAAAGGCCGGCTCCACACGCGTTCGACCGCCTCGGGCAGACGTGCGGGCAGGCCCGGCACGAACCCGTCGCGATGCGGCCCGCGCCAGCCGCTCCACGCCGACTGCAACGGGTCGGGGCACGGCACGAAACCCCGTGACGATTCGAGCTTCTTGCAGAGACCATGATCGCGGCCAACGTCGAGCAGCGCCCGCTTGACGCGATCGCGGGTGGGGAAATCGACATCTCCGGTGACGAAAGCCGTGATGAATCGCACCGGTCGCGTCTGGCCAACGACCCGCAGGCCGTCTTTTGGCACCGTGCCGCAGCCTTCCAGCAGCGGCTGGGCGTAGCTGGATATCACGGCGGCCGCCCGCGCCGGCTGCGGGGCGTCGAGGATCGCCGCTGCAGCGTCGCTGCAGGAGGCTGCGACCTTGCTCTCAGGGTGATCGGAACCCGCGACCCGCCGCAGAGCCTCGAGGGCCATGGAGTGCTTCTCGGCGTGCTCGCTCGGTCCCAGATGGATCGTGTAGTCGACCAAGTCCTCCAGTGATTCCGCGGGATCCTCCGTCGGCACCACGAACAGCCCGTGGAGCAGGCGGCTCCCGTGTCGGTCGGTGAGCGAAGCCAGGGGTTCGACCACGATGCCCCCAGTCTTGCCGTCCTCCCGCACGACCGAGTGCTTGCCGATGACGAGGTGGGCCCGCGGGCAGCCGGAGGCCTGCGTGCCCCGTGCGAGTGACTCACCGAAGCCGATCTTCACGGGCCTGCCGAGGGCCCTCTCGAGATGCCGCCCGAGCGCCAGATAGTCGCGTTGGGCAAAGCCGGCCACGCATGGGCAGGAGAGCTGGGCCGCGAGCGGGTCCATGACCACGACGCACAGCGGTTCCTCGTCCGGCGATGCGGGCTGCTCCGCGGCGAGGGTGATGACACTCCAGGCGATACTGACCGCTGTACCGACTGTGATGCTGGCCGAGATCCAGCCTCGGTGGTTCGTGGCCGGCATGGCTACCGCCCCACGTCGAGCGACGTGAGCGAATCCGTTCGCGGGGAGGAGGCTGCGGCGTTCGGGGGAGCCGCACTCGAGGCCATGACCACGATGTGTCCTCGTGTGATGTCAAGCATGTAGACGCGGTCGCCCTTCGGCGACACCGCGATCGACACCTTCTTGCAGCCGGGCACGAGGTCCACCGCGCCGATGAGTTCCATGAACGTGCCGTCCGCGGAAAAACGCTTCACGCGACCGCTGCCCGCTTCCGCCGTATAGACCGACCTGCCGGGGCCGAACGCCACGTTCATCGGATTGCAACAGCCCTCGAAGCTGGCATCGCTGCCCCGCTCGCGGGAACCGAAATCCAAGACTGATTTCCCGTCGCGGGTGTAGCAACTCACGCGGTGCTTGGTGTTCTCAGCCACGTACACGCCGTTGTCGTTGGCCTGCACGTCCATCTGTCCACAGCATCCGCGGAGCGATTCGCCGATCTTTCGGCCCTGCTCAAAATCCAGGTCGGTCCGCCAAACATCGAAGCCAGTGCCGGTGCTTGACGAGCAGGCGAAGAAGACGTCCGTTTTGGAGGCCGAAACCGAGGCGATCCGGGCCTGCGTGGCCACCAATTGATCGATGCTCGGCGGCTGTGGCTCGGCCGCGGGACCTTGGCCGGGGGCGTTTCCGCGGTTACCCGTCGTGGCAGCGATGGTTGTCTTCAGGTTTTTACCCAGTCGTGTGAGCGTTGTGCGTTGCTTGAGCAGACCCCTTCGTTCCTGCTCCCTCTGTTCTTCCTCCTTGGCATCGAAGTCAGGCCCGGTGGATGCTTCGTCTGCGATTGCTTTCAGCTCGCGATCGATGACGGCGATCTTCTTGTTGATGTCGGCCAACCGCTTCGTGTAGGTGCGGATTCGCTCCTGTTGCTTCGCATTGATATCCTGCCGTGCCCGTTCCTTCACCTTCTTTTGGATGGCCACGGCGGCATCCTTGGCGCCGGCGAGATTGGGTGCCTCGCAGATCTTCGTGACGGCGCCCTCACCGTCGAGAAGCAGAAGCTTTCCGGCCCCTCCGACATACACATCGCCCTTCGGCCCGACGTTCACCGCCTCGGGCGGCACCGGCAGAGGCCATTCCGCGACCTGATCGCCCTCGGCGTTGAATACACGCAGGAGCGACTTTTCACCGGAGACGCCCGCGATGACCCGTCCCTGTCGGTCAACGGCGAACGTGGTGAGTTTGTCACGCGACGTGCCGGTCACAACCTTAATGAGCCGCTCCTGCGCATGCGTCGCTGATTTCGTGGCATCGTCCGCCAGGGCCTGTCTGACCTTCAGGCTGCCCACGCATGCGAGCATCAGAATCGCCCATGCCGTCAGCATGCGTCTTTGAAAGGCGATGTGTCTGTCGCTCGATCGACCACTGAACGATGGAATCGCCATGGCGTTATCCTTCCACGAGAGTGGATAGATCGGGAGAGTGAATAGGCCGGATCACCCACGGACGTCGCTGCAAAGACCGGGGGCAGTATCCCCATCTTCGGGAGGGGTGTCAATCGTGCGGAAAAAGGTGCCAGCCACGTTGCCGGCGCATTTTTTCAATCGGGGAATCCCATCGCTTACGCTCCGGGCTTGTGTGGACGTTTCCATACAAGCCCCCGGCGTGAGCCCGGGGATCTGCGAAAATGTGTGGAGGTCTACTTCTTCACACCGTCTCGCCGCGGACGATGTCTTCGGGCGTCTGGCGGGCGCGGACGAGCCTTGCCTTGCCGCCGTCGATCAGCACCTCGGCCGGCAGAGGCTTCGAGTTGTAGTTGCTCGCCATCACGAAGCCGTAGGCGCCCGCGATCTCGATCACGAGCAGATCGCCCACCTGCGCCGGCGGCAACGCTCGCGAGGCCACGAAGCCGCCGTCGGTCTGCGTGAAGATGTCGCCCGACTCGCACAAGGGACCGCCCACTGCCACTTCTTCGGGAACGCCTTCCATGACGGAGTCGGCCTTCGCCGGGCAAAGGCTCATCGGATGATACGAACCATAGAGCACCGGCCGCGCCAGTGTGTTGAAGCCGGCGTCGACGAGCACGTATTTCCTCGATCCCTGCCGCTTGACGGCGCGGACCTCCGTGATCACAGAGCCCGACTCGGCCGTAAGATAGCGGCCCGGCTCGATCTCCAGACGGATGCGGTGGCCGAACCGGTCCTCGAGCTTCTTCCGCGTCGCGTTCCAGAGCTGAAAATAGCCGCCGAGATCGGCGTGGACCTCGCCCGGCTTGTAGGGCACCGGAAGACCACCGCCGGCGCTCACCATCGTGAGCGATCGGCCGATCTCGATTGCCACCCGCTCGAGCGCCCCGGCCACTTCGGCCAGATGTGCGAGATCGGTGCCGCTTCCGATGTGCATGTGCAGGCCGCTCACCGCGAGACCAGCCCACTCGGCGCGGCGGAGCACCTCGGGGATCTCCTCGTGCCAGATGCCGTGCTTCGAGCCTTCGCCACCGGTGTTGGTCTTCTGGCTGTGGCCGTGACCAAAGCCGGGGTTCACCCGCAGCGTGATGTTCGCCCCCGGCACCCGCTCGGCGAGTTGCTCGATCATGTCGGCCGAGCCGCAGTTGACGTGGATGCCCAGCTTCGCGACCGCGTCGAGACTCGGCCGGTCGAAGATGTCGGCCGTGTAGACGATCTGGTGCACTGGCGGCAGACCGTCGGCCGCCGCGGCGCGGTCGGTGTGCGCCGAGTAGCCGGCCTGCATTGCCCGGTGGATCTCGCCGGTGCTCACCGCATCGACCATCACGCCCTCACGGCGGATGAGGTCGAGCACGGCCAGGTTCGAGCAGGCCTTCTGGGCGAAGCGGACCGTGTCCCAGGCCGCGAGGTCGCGGCAGCGCCGCCGGATCATGTCGGCGTCGTAGGCATAGAGCGGCGTGCCATATTCGCGGGCCAGATCGGCGACGTTGACGCCCGCGATCTGCGTGCGGATGGCAGACTGGGCTTGAGTATGAGTGGAGTGGGAACTGGACGATGTGTTGGCGTTGGTAATCACGGTCGACATTCGCGTGAGGGGAAAAGACGAAGGAAGACGTTGAACGAACCGTTCAGTTCAACGCGTGTGAGTTCAATACTGGCTGCAGCGCGGGCCCGCTTATCGCGCGGGCGCCGGGATGGGAAACCCGTTCGGGATCGGCAGGCCCGGCGGGATCGCCCCGCCGTTGGGGTTGGCAGCCCCGGCCCCGGCACCGGCTGCCAGTGCCCGCACCGCGCCGCTGTCGGCCGACACTCGCGTCGCCACGCCCCGTTCGATCGGGCGGATCAGTAGCTTGACGTTTCCGTCCTGCTTGTCGCCGCCGTTGTCTTCCGCAGAGGGATCAGTCTTCGCGGGCACAGCCTCAGCGGGCAGGGCCCCCCGCTCGGCGGCGTAGGCCAGCAAGTGACGCACCGACACGTCGACGCCCACAATCGGCTTGGCCTGCGGATCGACCTTGCCATCGGGGCCGAGCACGGTGGCCAGCCGCTGCCGCGGATCGCCGCCCGCCATGAGGAAGGCATACTCCGGCGCGACGGCCAACGTGAGTTCGAGCGATTTGCCGAGGCTCTCGGCGGCATCGGTCCCGCTCAGGTCGACGAGAATCGTGTGCAGGTTCGTCGTGCCGACCTTGCCGGAGTTGAAGGCGACGTCCACGCCCGGTGGCAGCGGGGTCTTTCCAGTGTTCTGGCCGCCGAACGACTGCTTCACGCGGTTCTCAAGCGCGGCGCCGTCCTTCACTCGCAGGCCTGCCGTGATGGAGGGCAGGGCGGTCTGCTTCGCGGCGGCGGTCGTATCGACACAGACTGCCGCATCGATGCCGCCGGTGGCGAGTACCGACGCGAGCGATTCCCTCAACAAGACCGCCAACGTCTTCGTCAACGGGTCGTCGCTGTCGGGAGGCAGGGCCTGATCGAGCATGATCTGGGCTTCCTGACGGGAGGCCGCGGGCACCGCCTGCACCACATGGACACGGACCGCTGGACGCTTGCCGTCTGCAGCAGGCGGCATCGGCACGGTCGACTGGCCCTTGTCGGAGCCCTCCATGGCCTGCGCCATCGGGGAGCCGGGCACTGCCACGGTGCGGTTTTCGACGAAGAGCCGATCCTTTTCGCCGTCGATCGCGATACCCAGCGCCAGCGATTCGATGTTGCTCAGGTTATCGAGTGCGGCGCTCAGGGCACGGCCATCCACCTGCTGGCCCTGTTCGCCTGCGGCGGCCGCCCCCTGTTCGATCAGCATGCGGAGTTGCTGACGGAGCGAGTCTGGCAGCAGGTGGGGAAACAGCTCGATGCCGAGCGTGTAGTTTTCCGAGAGCGGGGAGAAAAACGGCGTGGGGTCGACCGCCTCCACGACGATGCCTTGCGGCGACACGATCGCCCAGCCATCCTCCTCCACCACGTCGAGAGCGATGCCATTGGGGAGCGTGAGGCTGCGGGTGTCGCCCGACTGCTCGGTGGGGCCGGTCACGGCCTGGAGTGAGTCGAGCAGTTTGTCGAGGCTTTTGACCGGCACGAAGCCGTGCACGGCGATGTCGTTGCCATCGGTCGTCAGCACCGCGCCGAGCGGCCGCTTGGCATCGAGCCCGGCTAGCCCCCGGCCCTGCGTGGCCATGAGGAGCACCGACTCGAGCATGGCCGCCAGGCCGGGCTGGCCGACCTGCGCCCCGAGCCAGCCGAACTGCTTCTTGAGATCGGCGTAGCTGTCGCAGGTGACGACGGCCAACACCGTCCGCTCGGCGGCGTGGGCCGACGGTGTGACGCCGCCCGCGCACAGGGTTGCGGCCGCGGCACATGCGACCACCGTTCTTCGCACCGTCTTATGCAGACCACGACAGCTGGCAGGCAGGAACGACATGGAAATTCCCTCGTGAGCGATCCAGTGGGTCCGGTTTTCCGCAACTCCGCGGAGGTTTCGGCTCACCGCAGCTTACCAGCCGAGTCACAAAACCTGTATTGTGGAGTCGATGCAGCCGCTTTCCCACGGTTTCGAGCCCGGTTCCCCGCCGTATTCAGCGGTGCCTGCTGCGTTGCCGGTGCGGCGGCCGCCGATGCGGCTGCAGTCGCTGCTCTTTCTGCTCACCTGCATCACCACCTTCGCAGCGGGCGTGTCGGGCTGGCAGGCGGAGCTGCTCGGCTTCGATGACCAGTTTAGTCTGGGGGTGGCGGATCACTGGCAACGCGGCCTCGTCTATATGGCAGCGGTGATGGCGGTACTCGGTGCGCACGAGGCGGGGCACTTCATCGCCGCCTGGCTGCACGGGATCCCCGCCACGCTGCCGTTCTTCATTCCGGTGCCCGTGCTGCTCACCGGCACGATGGGGGCAGTGATCGGCATGGAGGGCTCACGGGCCAACCGGCGGCAGCTCTTCGACATCGCGCTGGCCGGCCCGCTTGCCGGGCTCGTGGTGGCGCTTCCTGTTCTCGCCGTCGGGCTGCTCACGGGCGAGGCCGCGAAGCACAGCCCCTTCGCCATGCCGCCGTTGGCACGCGGCATCCTCGGGCTCATCCGTCCCGACATCGCCGCCGACGCGACGATCGCCCCCAACGCGCTCTTCATGGCTGGCTGGGTGGGCCTGCTCGTGACCGGCCTCAACATGATCCCGATCAGCCAGCTCGACGGCGGCCACGTGAGCTACGCGATCTTCGGCCGAAGGGCCCACTGGATCGCACGGAGCGTGTTGATCGCGTCGATCGCCGCGATCGTGATCCTGGGCCGCACCAACTGGATCGCGATGGTGGTGATCGTGACGCTGCTAGGCACGGATCATCCACCTATTCGTGCCGATGGCCGGCCGCTGGGCCTGGCCCGCACGGTGCTGGGTGTGCTCTCGTTTCTGATCCCGATCGTGACCTTCATGCCCGAGCCACTGCTCTTGGATTAGTTTTGCAACCGCCACACTGTCAGATTCCATTTGACCGCGGCCCGATCACAGTGTCCCTTACCATGAAGCATGCGAGCGGATTCGGTCGTAATCAGCGGAGGCCATCGTCATCGCGGGCCACCGACGTGCGGGTCACGGGGGCGGCCGTCTTTCTTCTCCCTGTGAAGCTGCGGGTACCGCTCAAGTTTGGCGGCCAGATCGTCGAGGAGGTGACGTGCGCCCGCGTGGCTGCGGAGGTGCAAACAGCGGAGGGTGTGCGGGCGGTCGGCTGGGGCGAGACGCCGCTGTCCGTGCAGTGGGGCTGGCCGTCGAGCCTTCCGCATGCGGTGCGGCTCGATGCCATGGTGCGGCTGACCGCGGCCTGCGCGGAGGCGATCTGCCAATGGCCCGGCGCAGGCCACGCGATGGAGATCGGCCACGCATTCGAGGTGGACCGCCTCGACGAACTCGCCCGCATCGCCACCGGCGACAGCAGCGAATCCATCCCGAGACTCGCGGCCCTGATCTGCCTGAGTCCGCTCGACCTTGCGATCCACGATGCCTTCGGCAAGGTGCACGGCATCGACACCTTCACGAGCTACACGGCTGAGTATCTCAGCCGCGATCTGGCCGACCTCTTCGGCGACTCTGGCATGCTGCCCGACGACGCTGATCGCGGACTGTTTACGGGCCGGCATCCGGCCGATTTTCTGGTGGCCAAACCCGCGACCGAACTGCTCGCGTGGCACCTCGTGGGTGGCCTCGATCCGCTCGAGGCGTCCGATCGCACCGGGCAGGAGCCCGACGACGGCCATCCGCTTGTGCTCGCCGACTGGATCCAGCGAGACGGTCTCACGTGTCTGAAAATAAAACTTCGCGGCGACGACATCGACTGGGACATCGCAAGGCTCCTCCGCGTGGGCGGGATCGGGCTCGCGCATGGCGTGACGATGTTTTGTGCCGACTTCAACTGCACGGTCTCCGAGCCGGCCTACGTGCACGAGGTGCTCGATGCGATCGTGACGCATGATCCCACGCTGGCCCGTCAGCTGCTCTACGTCGAGCAGCCCTTCCCCTACGACCTCGCGGCCAATCCGATCGACGTCCACTCGATCGCCGGCCGCACGCGGCTGTTCCTCGACGAGAGCGCGCACGACTGGCGGCACGTGGCGACCGGCCGGGCGCTGGGCTGGAACGGCGTCGCCCTCAAGACCTGCAAGACGATGTCGGGCGCGCTCCTCTCGCTCGCCTGGGCACGGGCGCACGGGATGGACATCATGGTGCAGGACCTCACCAACCCGATGCTGGCGATGCTGCCACATGCACGGCTGGCAGCCCACGCGGGCACACTCGCAGGAGTGGAGACCAACGCGTCGCAGTTCTATCCGGCGGCCTCGATCCCGGAGGCGACCGTGCACCCCGGCATCTACCGCCGACGGAACGGCATGGTCGATCTCCGTTCGCTCGCTGGCCCAGGCTTTGGCATGCGGGTCGAGGAGATCCCGCGGACACTCCCCGAGCCGTTCATGGCGACCGGCTCGCTCGCGGCCGGAGGCTGGATGGCGCCACCCGGTTCCTGACAGACTGGCTCCAGCACGCCCACTCCACGCTGTCTCCACACTTCGATCATCACGGTTTTCACTCCGAGGATCACGCATGGATCACGCACACTCGAACGCCACCACGCATCACGCCACAGCCCGCGGCCGCTGGATGGCTCTCGTGGCCGCGCTACTCGGCTGGATGTTCGACGGCTTCGAGATCGGCATGTTTCCGCTCGTGGGTCGGCCGGCGCTCGGCGAACTGCTCGCCGGCGCGTCGAAGGCCGATATCGACGGCTGGTTCGGCGTGATCATGGCGGTGTTTCTCATCGGCGCGGCCACCGGCGGCGTGGTGTTCGGCTGGCTGGGCGACCGGATTGGCCGCGTCCGCGCGATGTCGCTCTCCATCATTACCTACGCACTGTTCACCGGGGCCTGCGGACTGGCCACCGAGGCCTGGCACATCGCCGTGCTGCGGTTCATCGCCTCGCTGGGCATGGGGGGCGAGTGGTCGCTGGGCGTGGCGCTCGTCAACGAGATGTGGTCGGAGCGGTCACGCGGTTGGATCGCCGGCTTGATTGGCGCGGCGTCGAATGTGGGCATCGGGCTGGTGCCCGTGGTGAGCATCATGCTCGGCACGCTGATCACGAGCGTGCGCGGCGGACTGGGGGAGGTGCTGCCCGCGCCGTGGGTGGAATCACTGCTGGCGAATCAGGCCTGGCGGTTCCTGATGATCGCGGGCGCATTGCCGGCACTCTTGGTGTTTTTCATCCGGGCCTGCGTGCCCGAGTCGCACCGCTGGGAAGAAGAAAAACGGAGCGGGCGGACGGTGCACTGGGCCGGCCGCGACCTGTTGGCAACATTGGCCGGCGCGGTCGGGGCTGCGGCGGTGATCGCCGTCTGGTCGCCGGCGGTCGATTCGCGGCTGCTGCGGGCGGTGGTGACGCCGCTGGGCGTCCTCGCCGCCTTTCGCGGCTTCCTCCATCCGGTGCTGATGTATCTGTCCCGCGCGATGGCGGCTGGCGAGATTCGCGCCAGCGAGGTAGCCACGCTCAAACGTCGGCTGCTGCAGGGGGCGATGCTCGCCGGTGTCGCGCTTCTCGGCACGTGGGGATCGCTGCAGTGGGCGCCGAGCTGGGCGATCGAACTGTCGCGCGACACACCGCAGAAGTTCGCCAAGGAATACACGCAGCTCGCCTCGGCGATCGGCGCGGTGATCGGCACCATCGCTGCGGCGTTCCTCGCCGGACGGCTGGGCCGCCGCCTGACCTACGCCCTCTTGTGCCTGGGATCGGTGGCGTCGCTGCTCTGGCTCTATCAGGGACACGCCGCATTCACCCCCGGCTTCCTGGCGTCGGTCTGCCTTGCCGGTGGTGTGACGGCCGCCTTCTATGGATGGTTTCCGCTCTACCTGCCCGAGCTCTTTCCAACGGCCATCCGGGCCACCAGCCAGGGCTTCGCCTACAACTTCGGCCGCGTGCTCGCCGCGATCGGCACGCTGCAGACGGCTCAGCTGATGGGGCTCTTCGGCGGCAGTTTTCCCGCCGCGGGCTCGATCCTCTCGGCCATCTACCTGGCGGGCGTCGTGTTCATCTGGTTCTGTCCTGAAACGACCGGTCTCGAGGAGCGAGTCTAGCCGTCCGCGGGCCAAGCGTTCCGTGGTTGTGCGGCCAAGCAGCGGCGCATGGCGGAAAGCGTGGCGAACACGGTACTTCGTTGACGCTCCCACCGCGGATGCCCACAATTCAGGATCTCGCCCGCAGCGTCTCGCCCCGCTAAAGTTCCGCTCCCGGCCCGCCAGGACACCCTCGAGGAGAAAACCCATGAACGGCACCCCGAATTTCGTCGCACAGGATGATCCCGAGGTCTGGTCGGCGATGGCCGCGGAACAGACCCGGCAGCAGGAAGGGCTGGAGATGATCGCCAGCGAGAATTTCACGAGCGCCGCCGTCATGCAGGCGGTGGGCAGTGTGCTCACCAATAAATACGCCGAGGGCTACCCTGGCCACCGCTATTACGGCGGTTGCGAATTTGTCGACACGGTGGAAGACCTCGCCCGCGATCGGCTCAAGGCTGTCTTTGGCGCAGAGCACGTCAACGTGCAGCCCCACTCCGGCAGCCAGGCCAACTCAGCCGTCTACCTCACCGCCATCCAGCCGGGCGACACCGTGCTCGCCTTCGACCTGGCCCACGGCGGCCACCTCACGCACGGCATGAAGCTCAACAGCTCGGGCATTTTTTACAAGTTCGTCCACTACGGCGTCCGCCGCGACAACCAACTGCTCGACTTCGACCAGATCGCGAGCCTAGCGAGGGAACACAAGCCGAAGCTGATCATCGCCGGTGCGAGCGCGTATCCCCGCGAGATTCCTCACGGCCGGTTCGCCGAGATCGCCCGCGAAGTCGGCGCGAAGCTGATGGTCGACATGGCCCACTACGCCGGGCTCGTCGCCGCCGGCATCCATGACAATCCCGTGCCGGTCGCCGACTTCGTCACCAGCACCACCCACAAGACACTCCGCGGTCCGCGGGGCGGCATCGCCATGTGTCGCGCGGAAAACGCCAAGGCGCTCGACCGTTCGGTGTTTCCCGGCACGCAGGGTGGCCCGCTGATGCACGTGATCGCCGGCAAGGCCGTCGCCTTCGGCGAGGCGCTCAAGCCGGAGTTCAAACAGTATGGCCGGAACGTCGTCGACAACGCCCGGACGCTGGCCGCGGCCCTCGCCTCCGGCGGCGTCAAGCTCGTCAGCGGCGGCACCGACAACCATCTCATGCTCGTCGACGTGACGCCGCTGGGTATCGGCGGCAAGCTGGCCGAGGAAGTGCTCGATCGCTGCGGCATCACCTGCAATAAGAACATGATCCCCTTCGACGAGCGGAAGCCGATGGACCCCTCCGGCATCCGCCTCGGCACACCCGCCCTGACCACCCGCGGCATGGGCACATCTGAAATGAAACAGATCGCGGCCTGGATCCTCCGCGTGCTCAAGTCGCCGAGCGATCCGCAGCTGATTGCGACGACGAAGGGCGACGTGGCTGAGTTGGCTGAGCAGTTTCCGGTGCCGGCGGCGAAGCTCGATGCGGCGGTTGAAGTGGCTGGACGATGAGCTTCCACAGCACGCAACGATCGCACCCGAAGGCGGGCGACGCTGGCGGACGCATGGTGCGGATCGGGCTGGTGCAGTCGGCCTGCACGACGGACCGCGACAACAACATCGCGCAGGCCCTCGCCGGCATCGCCGAGGCGGCCCGCGGCGGCGCGGAGGTGGTCTGTCTGCAGGAACTCTTCGCGGGACAGTATCCCTGCCAGGCCGAAGATCATGGAAAGTTCGCCGATGCGGAGGTGGTGCCCGGACTGCTCACCGAGCGGCTGGCGGCGGCGGCACGCGAGCATGATGTGGTGCTCGTGGGGAGTGTGTTCGAACGGCGTGCGCATGGCCTCTTCCACAACACGGCTGTGATCTTCGATCGCGACGGCTCGACTGCGGGCCTCTACCGTAAGATGCACATCCCCGACGACCCGCACTACTACGAGAAGTTTTATTTCGCGCCGGGCGACACGGGATTCATGTCGGTGCCGACCAGCCGGCTGCAGGTGGGGCCGCTCGTCTGTTGGGACCAGTGGTATCCGGAGGCGGCCCGCCTGACGGCCATGGCCGGCGCGGAGGTGCTCTTCTATCCCACGGCGATCGGCTGGCTCGACGGCGAGGAGAACCTGCATCGTGAGCAGTATGAATCGTGGGACACGATGCTCAGGAGCCACGCGATCGCCAACGGCGTGTTCGTCGTGGCGGTGAATCGCACGGGCCGCGAGGGCCCCTTGCGGTTCTGGGGTGCGAGCGTCGTCTACGCCCCCAACGGCGAGCGGATCGTGACGGCGGGCCACGAGACCCCCGAGACAATCGTGGTGGAGTGCGACCTCGCCCGGATCGAATGGTCGCGGACCCGCTGGCCATTTTTTCGCGATCGCCGCATCGATGCCTACGGCAGCCTGCTCAAGCGGTGGGCCCAAAAAGGGGACGCAGCTCATTTCCCACCTGCTGCGAGGGCGGTGCCGGCAGACAAGGCGGGGAAATGAGCTGCGTCCCCTTTTTGCACGTGGACGGCTATCGGCTGCCGGCGGAGTGGGAGCCACATTCGGCCACGTGGATCGCCTGGCCACATCGCCGTGCGACGTTTCTGGGAGACTTCGCCGTCATTCCGGAGTTCTTCGCGCGGTTCATCCGCCTCCTGGCCCAGTGGGAGCCGGTGAAGGTGATCGCCAGCGGAGCGGCGCTCGCCGACGCACAGGATCGGCTCCGTGGCGTGGCCAACGTGGAGTGCATCGACATCCCCACCAACGACTCGTGGCTTCGCGACACCGGCCCCGTATTTCTCATGCCGCGTCAGCAGGAGGCGAAGGGGCAGGGCGGCCGCCGACCCGTGGCTGTCTGCTGGGAGTGGAATGCGTGGGGGGGAAAGTATCCGCCCTGGGACCTCGACGCGGCGGTGTCGCGGGCCATTGCTGGCCGGCTCGGCATGGCGGTCGTGTCGCCCGGCGTGGTGCTGGAAGGGGGCGCGATCGAGACCGACGGAGAGGGCACGCTGCTCGTCAACCACCGCTGTGTCGTCGATGCCAAGCGCAACCCAGGCCTCTCACGCGACGAGATGGAGCAGGTGCTCCGAAAACAGCTCGCCGTCGACCGAGTCATCTGGCTGGGGGGCGAGTTGCAGGGCGATGACACCGACGGCCACATCGACCAGATCGCCCGGTTTGTGTCCCCAGGCTGTGTCGTGGCGGCTCGACAGCCCGATCGGCTCGATCCCAACCATGAATCGCTCGCTGAGAATCTCGCGCAGCTCGAGGTGGCCGTCGACGCCCGCGGCCGCCGGCTGGAGGTGATCCCGATCGACATTCCGTCGCGGTTCACCTTCGCAGGCACGCAGCTGCCGGCCAGCCACCTGAATTTCTACGTGGTGAATGGTGCCGTGATGGTGCCGGTGTTCGGTGCGCGGACCGATGAAGCAGCGATCCGCACCCTGGCCGCCTGTTTTCCAGCCCGGCGGATCGTGCCGGTCGATTGCCAGGAGCTCGTCCGCGGCCGGGGCGCTCTCCACTGCATCACGCGGGACCAGCCCACCTGCTGACAGACTGCGGGAAAAGCCATCCATGGCCTGCGATCATGCTCCGCCAATCCGCTCTTGCCGGGGGGCGGCCGGTTCGCGACGATCATGACCGCGGCCGTATGGGCCAGTGCCCCATACGACACGCCCCAGGAGGAACGAACCATGGAACAGCTTGCCTCAGCCTTACAGGGCGCCTTCTCGCTCGTCGCGCGGCTGCTTCTCGCCGCGATCTTCGTCGTCAGCGCAGTCGCCAATAAGATTCCGCAGTTCCAGGCCACCGCCGCCTACATGGCCTCCGAGGGTGTGCCGAACCCCAAGTTCGCGTTGTTCGGCGCTATCGGGCTCCTATTGCTCGGCGGCCTGTGCGTCGTGTTGGGGGCCTGGACGCGGATCGGTGCGGCGTTCCTGCTCGTCTTCCTGCTCGCCGCGACCTACTACTTCCACGACTTCTGGACGTTCGCCGATGCCGGCCAGCGGCAGTTGCAGACGATCCAGTTCATGAAGAACATGGCCATCGCCGGTGGCCTGATGTCGCTGATGGCATTTGGCGGCGGACCGTGGAGCGTCGACGGCTGGATCGCGTCGAAACGCGAGGAGGCCGAGAGCGGAACCACGGCCAAGCCGCGTGTCACAGCCAAGCCGGCCGATCGCGGCTGATCCCGTCCATCCAATTTTTCCGGCGGAGTTGAAACCATGTCGTACGGCCGACTGACAGTGGTGATGCTGGTCGTCTTCCTTTCCGGTGCAGCGGCGGCCGCCGAGCCCTCCGCATCAAACCCCTCCGTCTCGAATCTGGGAGTCGCCAAATCCATGCCCGCTGCTGCGATTGCCCTGCCGACCGTAAGCTCGTTCGGCCGTCTGCCCGATGGCCGCGAGGCGCACCTCTACACGCTCGAGGTGCCGGGAGGCTGGAAGGCGACCATCACCGACTTCGGTGCGATCCTCACGAGCCTCCACGTGCCCGGGAAGGACGGCAAGCCGGTCGACGTCGTACTCGGCTTCGATGCGATCGATGGCTATTCGGCCAAGCATCCCTACTTCGGCGCAACCTGTGGCCGCGTGGCCAACCGCATCGCCGCCGGCCGATTCGAACTCGATGGCAAGGCCTACACGTTGGCGACGAACAACGAGCCCAACCATCTCCACGGCGGGGTGGCCGGTTTCGATAAGAAGCTTTGGAAGGCGACGCCACGGATCTCCGAGAAGGGGCCGGCGGTCGATTTCGAGATGGTCTCTCCCGCTGGCGACGAGGGCTATCCGGGCCAGCTCACGGCCAAGGCCACCTACACGCTCACGCCCGACGGCGAACTGTGGGTCGAGATGTCGGCGACCTGCGAGGCCCCCACGATCGTGAACATGGCCCATCATTCCTACTGGAATCTCGCCGGGCAGGCATCCGGTACGATCCACGGGCACACGCTGTCGGTGGCCGCCGACCGCTATCTGCCGGTCGATGCTGGTGGCATCCCGACGGGTGAGTTCGCACCGGTGGCGGGCACGCCGTTCGACGTCAGGCCCGAACGCCAGCTTGCGGCTGTCCTCGGCGATGCAATCAAGGCGCTGCCGCCCTCGGCCGATGGCAAGAACGCCGGCGGCATCGACCACAACTACGTGGTCCGCGACTGGAAGCCCGACGGCAGCCTGCGAAGCGTGGCTGTGCTACGCGATCCGGCCAGTGGCCGCAGCATGGAAATTCTCACGGATCAGCCCGGCATTCAGGTCTATACCGGCAACTATCTCGATGGCTCGGTCACGGGAAAGGGCGGAACAGCCTATGCGAAGCAGGCGGCCATATGCCTGGAGACGCAGAAATACCCCGACGCCATCCACCATGCCGGACAGGCCGACTGGCCGGCCGTCCGGCTCGATCCGGGGCAGACCTATCGCCACACCATGGTCCATCGCTTCACGGCGGACCGCTGAGCGAGGTTGTCCTGCGGCTGGCCCGCTCCACATGCCTGAAGCATAGGCTGCGTGGCATCTGCCGCGCCCATCATTCGCATGGCGGCTGTCTTCGCCCCCGTGCGCTGCGCCGCGGCAGCGAAGCTGAAGGCCACCTCGTAGCTGCCCGTCGAGCCGGCGCGACCCGAACCGGCGCGGGTCGCCGTGTAGGCCGAGTTGCCATAGCCTGAGATGCCGACGTAATAGGTGCCGCCCGTCCGCGTGACCACCGTCAGGAGGCTGTCGAGCGAGCCGTTGGCATCGTCGTTTCGAGCGAGTTCGCGGCCCCGCGAGTCAAAGAGTCGCACAACGCTGTCGAGTGTGGATGATGAGGGGAGCGAGTGGGCATCGATATCGATCGTGAGCTTCTGGCCGGCCTGGAGCACCACCCTGAAGAGATCGACGTCGCGCCTTCCCGACCGCCCGTCACCAATCTGGCCGGGAAAGCGGATGCTCCCCGACGAGGCTGTCACCGCCACGGCAGCACCCAGCGTGTCGCCCGCGTCGACGGGGGAGGGAACCGGCGTTGGGGTTGGCGTGGGAGTGGGGGTCGGAGTGGGGGTCGGAGTGGGAGTCGCTGCCCCCAAGGCCTGCAACGCGGCCGCAGCATTGAGCAGACCACCTGTGGCCACCTTGCCTGAGAGACCGGCGACCGGCGTGGTGCTCGACAGGATCGCGGTGCGGATCTGCGCCGCGGTGGCCTGCGGGTTGGCCGCCGCCAGCAGGGCGACCGTACCGGTCACGTGGGGCGCCGCCATCGAAGTGCCACTGTACGAGGCGTAGGATTTGTTGGGAGTCGTCGAGAGGATCGCCACGCCGGGGGCGGCGAGGTCGACGCTCGTGGCGCCGTAGTTGGAGAAGGTCGCCAGACGGTTGGACCGGTCGGTCGCCGCCACCGAGATCACGGACGTGCCGGGATGGCTGGCCGGGTAGGAGGGAGTGGCGTCGTTGTTGTTCGACTCGTTCCCCGCAGCGGCCACGAAGAGAATCCCGGCCCCTGCGCCGGCATCGACTGCGTCACGCAGGGCCGTCGAGAGCCCGCCGCCTCCCCAGCTGTTGTTGGTGGCGACGACGTTGATGCCGAAATCACGCCGCATGCGGGTGGCGTAGTTGATCGCCGCGACCGCGGCACTGGTGCTGCCGCTCCCCGCGGCGTCGAGAAACTTCAGCGGCATGATCGAGACCTGCCAATTGACGCCCACCACGCCGACGCCATTGTTGCCCACCGCCCCGATCGTGCCCGACACGTGCGATCCGTGGCCGTTGTCGTCCATCGGGTTGGCATCGTTATTGGCGAAGTCCCAGCCCATCACGTCGTCGACGAAGCCGTTGCGGTCGTTGTCGATGCCGTCGCCAGCCACCTCGCCGGGATTGCGCCAGGCGTTCGCGGCCAGGTCTGGATGGTTGTAGTCCATGCCGGTATCGATGACGGCGACGACCACGCTGCGGGAGCCTGTGGTCGTGTTCCATGCCTCGGGGGCGTCGATGTCGGCATCGACGACGCCGCCTGACTGTCCGGTGTTGTCGAGGCCCCAGAGCTGGCCGCGCGATGGGTCGTTGGAGGCGATGGTGGGAGCGATGACGAAGTCGGGCTCGACGTAGCTCACGCCGGTCGTCCGTGCGGCCCAGCCGAGCACGTCCTGTGTCGATGCTCCGGGGGTGGTGAGCGCATAGAAGCCCTCGCCGAGGGCGGCGGTGTGCCATGCTGGATTCCATGCCGGGGCGAGGTTCCAGCCGGTTGCGGCCGTCGTCGCGGGGGCCCGCACGATCCAGGCGTCGGACCGCGCAGCAGCGGTCTGACCATGCCATTCAATCTGCCGGAGGGCGGTTGCGGCAACGTCAGCCGACATCGTCAGCCGCGATTCGAGCAATTCCGCTTCGCACGTCGTGGACCGACGGCTGCAAGCGTCCGCGGAACGGGGCCGAGCACCACGAGCCACATGAGACAGATGGTTCAATCGGCGCAGAGACAGGGAGCGATTCATGGGAATGCCTTCCATGCTGCTGATACCGTCTGCCCCTGCGCCGGGTAGTATCGTCTCATGTCGAGCGAATTTCCAGCCGCCATGCGGGGGCCGGCCACGTCCGTTACGATACTCGCAGTTTGCCACCGTTTCGCCGACCCGGAGCTTCGCCGTTCCCGGAGGCGGGGTGAAAGGACACTTGGTATTTGCTGCGATTGTGACAGGATACATGGCTTCAGGAGATCTTGAATGGTCTTTCCAGTAGGTGACGACAACTCCGACCGCACGATCTTTCCGTTTGTGACGATCGCGCTGTTGATGGCGAACGTGTTCGTATTCGTGGTGCTCCAGCAGATGGGGGCCAACGACAACGTCACGCTCGCCTATTGCCAGGTGCCGGCCGAGATCATCTCGGGGCGAGACGTCATCACCGAGCCGTCGGTGCGAATGATCCAGACACCCGAGGGCGTGATCCAGGTGCCTGATCCCGGCCTCAAGGCCACGCCGATTCCCCCGTGGATGACGCTGCTGACGGCGATCTTCATGCACGGCAGCATCATGCACCTAGCCGGCAATATGTGGTTTCTGTGGATCTTCGGTGACAATGTCGAGGACGACATGGGGCATGTGAAATACCTGCTCTTCTATCTGGCCACCGGCATCATCGCGTCGCTCGCCTTCGTGGCGCTGAATCGCTCGGGTGAGGCGGCGCTGACGCCGTGCCTGGGTGCTTCCGGCGCGATCTCGGGCGTGCTGGGGGCCTATCTCGTACTCCATCCGCACCGCCGCGTGAGCGTGATCCTGCTGCGGATCATGGTCGACGTGCCGGGCTACGTGGCGGTGGGCATCTGGTTTCTGTTCCAACTCGTGAGCGGATTCCTCGACCAGGGCGGTGGCGGCGGCGTGGCCTATTCGGCCCACGTGGCGGGGTTCGTGGCGGGCATGATCCTCGCCAAGCCGATGAGCCACAGGGACGTCCGCGATGAGGCCGACCCGCTGGTCGTGCTCAGGCGGCGCGTGCCGTAGGGATCGTGGTGCGTCGACGGCACCACCATTTGTGGAGTTCGATTGCCGGCAGGATCGTGACGGCCACGGCCATCAGGACGATCCACTCGCGGCCGTTCACCGGCGCGACGTCGAGCAGTGCGCGGGCCGGTGGCCAGTGCATCGCCAGCAGGTGGACCGCCAACGCCGCGAGCGAGCCTGCGAGCAGGAGCGGGCTACGCCGCAGTGGCAGGGCCAGGGCCGATCGCGTCTCCGAACGGCAGTTGGCCAGATGCGCATTCTCGAAGAGCACCATCAACAGGAGGGTGGCGTTGCGGGCCGCGGCGAGCGCGCCGGCGTCATGATCCGCGGCTCCAGCCGACGCGTTGCCCAGCCACAGGCGAAAGATGAGGAACGATGCCACGCCCATCACGACGGCCGAGATCACGATCCGCTGGAGCATCACCCGGTCGAAAATCGGCTCGTCGGGTGGTCGGGGTGGGCGGTCGAGTTCGTCGCCCTGCCCAGGCTCGAAGGCCAGGGCCACGTCCTGGATGCCGTTGGTCACGAGGTTCAGCCAGAGGAGTTGGGCCGCCGTGAGCGGCAGCGGTGATCCCGTGGCCACTGCCAGAGTCACGAGCACCATCTCGGCCGCACCGGTGCTGACCAACAGGAAGATCACCTTGCGGACATTGTCATAGGCGATGCGGCCCTCCTCGATGCCGGCGATGATCGTGGCGAAGTTATCGTCGCTGATCACGAGCCCGGCCGCCTCGCGGGCTACGTCGGTGCCGCCTCTGCCCATCGCCACGCCGATGTTGGCGGCGCGAAGGGCAGGGGCGTCGTTGACGCCGTCACCGGTGACGGCGACGAAGTGGCCCGCGGCCCGTGCGGCCTCGACAATCTGAAGCTTCTGGCGTGGCGTCACGCGGGCGAACACCCGTGCGGTGCGGATCGTGTCGGCGAAGCGTTGCGGTGAGAAAGTGGCCAGTTCATCACCCGTGACCACCGTATCGGCGTCATGGGTCAGGTCGAGTTGTCGGGCGATGGCCAGACTCGTCAGCCGGTGGTCGCCGGTGATCATCACTACCCGAATCCCCGCCGTGCCGCACTGCTGCACCGCCTCCCGCACGCCCGTTCGCAGCGGATCGGCGAGCCCGACAAAACCGAGGAAGTCGAGGCCGGCGACCGCAGGGAGGAGCGGATGCGGTCCGGGCGCGGAGCCGGTTGCGGGCACGCGGCCCTGTGCCAGCGCCAGCACCCTCAGGCCCTCGGCGGCGAGTGCCGTTGCCCGTTCCTCCCATCTGGCGAGCTGGTCGCGGTCCCCGAAGCACATCGGCAGCACGGCCTCTGGTGCGCCCTTGACGCAGGCCAGGCGGCCGTGCGGAAAGCTGTGAAACGTGGCCGCGAAGCGGTGCTCTGGCTCGAACGGCAGTTCGTCAAACTGCGGTGCCTCTGCCAGCACGGCCTCCCGCTCGATGCCGAGCTTCACTCCGAGTGACAACAGCGCGATGTCAACGGCGTCGCCATGCCACGCCCAGGCTCCGTCGCGATGGTGGAGCGTGGCCTCGTTGCAGAGGACTCCACAGCGGGCCAGATCGCGGAGCTGCGGCTCCGCCGTGGCGGGCGACACGGCGAGGGCCGGCACGACGGCCCGGTCGTCGCGAAACACGCCGCCCGTCGGCGCAAAACCCTGACCACTGACCGTGAGCCTGTCTGGCGTGGTGGCGGCGTCAGCCGGACCGGCGAGTTCGATGGTCGTCACCGTGAGTTCGTTGCAGGTGAGCGTGCCGGTCTTGTCGGTGGCGATCAGCGTGCAGCTGCCGAGGCCCTCGACCGCTGGCAGCCTCCGCACGATGGCACCGCGGGCGGCCATTCGGCCGGTGGCGATGGCCAGTGCGATCGTCAGCGACACGGGCAGTCCCTCGGGGATCGCCGACACGGCCAGCACCACCGCGAAGAGGAGCATCTCCTGCGGGCGGTGGCCGACCATCACGCCGAGGAGTCCGATCAATGCGGCAGCTACGGCCACCGCCACCGCCACCGACCGGGTGAAGCGTTTCATGCGGGCAACCAGCGGCGGCTGGCCGGCGGGCCGTGTGGCCACGTCGATCGCCAACTGTCCGACACTCGTACGCAGGCCAGTGGCGATGACGACCGCCGAGGCGCGACCGCGGGTGACGATCGAGCCTGCGTGCACCATGTCGAGTTGGTCGGCCAACGGCGCGGCGGGCGGACCGGTCCAGGCGGCATCCTTCCGCACCGGGAGCGATTCGCCGGTGAGCAGCGACTCGTCGACCTCGAGTCCGTGCGCGGCAACGAGCCTGGCGTCGGCCGGCACGCGGTTGCCCGATTCGAGCCAGAGCAGGTCGCCCGGCACGACCTCTTCGGCTGGGATTTCACAGACCGTGCCGCCGCGGCTGACGGCGGCGCGGATCTGGAGGAGCTTCTCGAGCGCCCGACTGGAACGATTTGCCTTGGACTCCTGCCAGGTCCCGAGGCAGACATCGATCCCGATCACCGCGGCGATGATGGTGGCATCCTTGACGTCGCCGATGGCCAGCGACACGAGCGCCGCCGCGAGCAACAGCAGCATGAGCGGGTTTGCCAGCTGACCGATGGCGAGTCGCCACACCGCCGGCGGCGGCTTGCGGGGGAGCGCATTGGGGCCGAACGTCGAGAGGCGACGGGCCGCCTCGGCGGTCGACAGCCCCTCGCGGCCGCTGCCCATGCGGTGTAGCACATCGTCGAGGGGCAACGCATGCCAAGGCTCGTCGTGAAGAGGCGAGCTTCGGTCCAAGTGGGATGCGGCCGGTGGCATCATGCCAATTCGATTTCGATCAGGTGTTGCTGGTGGTCATCGACGAGAGGGATCGCATGGTCGGCCTGAGGAACGCCGTCGACCACCATGGTGCGGATCGGACCGGCCTCGCGGACCCCGTGTCCAGGATGGTGGACCGAGATCCGGTAGGTCGTGTCGTAATAGCGATAGGAGATTGTATAGCTGGGCCAGTCGCGGGGTGGGTGAGGCGATAGCTTGAGCAACGCGCCCTCCCGTTCGACGCCCAGCAGCGATTCGACGAGCAGCCGATACATCCAGCTGGCCGAGCCTGTGTACCAGGTCCAGCCGCCGCGGCCGGTGTGTGGCGCGACGGCATAGATGTCGGCCGCGACCACGTAGGGCTCGACACGGTAGGTCGCGATCGCCTCCGGGGTGTCGCCGTGGCTCACCGGGTTCATGAGCCCAAACAGTTCCCACGCGCGGGCGTGGTCGCCCAGGGCTGCGAAGGCCATCGCCGTCCAGACGGCGGCATGGGTGTATTGGCCACCGTTCTCGCGGACGCCGGGTGGATAGCCCTTGATGTAACCAGGCTCGACCGGTGCGATGTCGAAGGGGGGCGTGAGAAGCTTCACGAGTCGATCGGACCGCGACACGAGCAACGCATTGACGCTGGCCATTGCCTCCGCGGCCCGTGCCTGCGGCGCCGCCGCCGAGAGCACCGCCCAGCTTTGCGAGACCGAGTCGATCCGGCATTCGGTGGAACTCACCGACCCGAGCGGCAGGCCATCGTCGAAGGTGCCGCGGCGATACCAGGAACCATCCCAGGCGGTGTCGTCCACATTGCCTCGCAGGCGGCCCGCCTCGATGGAGCAGCGATCCGCCATGACGACGTCGCCGTGCTGTTCGGCAACGTCCGCGAAGCGGCTGAGCACGTCGTAGAGGAAGAAGGCCAGCCAAACGCTCTCGCCGCGGCCTTGCCAGCCCACGAGGTTCATGCCGTCGTTCCAGTCGCCGCCGCCGAAGAGCGGCAGGCCGTGGGCGCCGAAGTGGAGGGCGTGCTCGATCGCCCGGACGCAATGGTCGTAGAGCGGAGCTATGACCCGGCCCGACTGTGGCAATTCGTAAAACGATTCCTCGTCGGCCCGCGGGAGTCGGCCGTGCAGGAATGGCACCGGCTCATCGAGCACACCCGTATCGCCCGTCGTCTGGACATAGCGGCACACCGCCGCCGGCAGCCAGAGGAAGTCGTCGGAACAGTGGGTGCGGATGCCGCGGCCCGCGGGAGGATGCCACCAATGCTGCACGTCGCCCTCTTCGAACTGCCGGCCTGCTGCGCGCAGCAGGTGCTCGCGGAGCAGTTCGGGCGCGGCGTGCACCAGCGCCATCGCATCCTGCAGCTGGTCGCGGAAGCCATAGGCCCCAGACGATTGATAGAGCGATGTGCGGCCCCAGAGCCGGCACGAGATGACCTGATACAACAGCCAGTGGTTGACGAGGGCATCGACCGCCGGGTCGGGCGACTCGATCTGCACCACCGCGAGCCGATGCTGCCATCCCTCCCGCATGCTGGCGTATTCCCGTTCCGCCGCCTGTTCCCCGCGGAACTGCTGCACGAGACGCTGTGCCTCGGCCACGCCCTGTGCCGCACCGAGCGTGAAGACGACCGTTCGCCGTTCGCCTTCGTCGAGCAGCACCTGCACCTGCATGGCGGCGCAGGGATCGTAGCCCGCCCCCATACGGCCGGAGAGCCGTACGCGATCCAGCGCCGCCGGCGCCGCGAGTGAGCCGTTGCGGCCGATGAATTCCGTGCGATCCCCCGTCACGATTCGGGCGACCTCGCTCGAATCGACGAAAGCCACCATCCCGGCGAATTCGTCGGAGAATGCATTGCGGGCAAACAACGCTCCGGTGAGATGGTCGATTTCCGTGACGACGTGCATCTGCGACCGGCTGCGGAGCTCGCCAAGCACCCACTCCCAGTATCCGGTGATGGAGAGGGTTCGCGGGCGGCCCGAGTTGTTGAATATCGTGAGCTGCACGAACTTCACCGGCTCGTGCTCCGCGACGAAGATTGTCAGTTCCGAGGCAATTCCCTCGTCTGCATGTTCGAACACCGTGCTGCCGATCCCGTGTCGCACGACATACGTGCCTCGGCCACGGGCCGGCTGAGGAGTGGGCGACCAGAAACGGCCGGTATCTTCGTCGCGGATGTAGATGGCCTCGCCGCCCGCGTCAGAGACCGGGTCGTTGGTCCATGGCGTGAGCCGGAACTCGTGGCTGTTATCGACCCACGTGCAGCTGCTGCCTGATTCGGAGACCACGGTGCCGATCCGCGGATTCGCCAGACAGTTGACCCACGGTGCGGGCGTAACCATGCCCGATTCGAGGCGGATCACGTATTCGCTGCCGTCGGCCGTGAAGCCGCCGAGGCCGTTGAAGGCGTGGAGCGGACGTGGTGCCAGCTCAGGCTCGAGTGCAGTGGCAGCGGAAGCAGGCGCGTTGGACAGGGCGAGTCGCCGTCGCGGCTTGAGCAGCGGGATGGTGATCTCGGGCCGGCCGCGTTTTTCTGTCTGCTCGACCAGCGTGCCGCCTTCGTCGGTGAGCATCACGCGGGCGGCCGCCTGCAGCAGCACGCGATCCTCTTCCGAGAGCTGTTCGCCACGACGCACGAAGATGCCGCCGGCACGGTCGATGAGTCCTGCCTCCGGGCTGGCGGAGACGAGAGCGATGATCGACTCGTGCAGGACCTGCCGGTAGACGGAGTCATCCTCGTTCCAGATGACGAGGTCGACGTCGAGGCCGTTCATCCGCCACCAGGCATGGGCGCGAATCGACTCGTGCACCAGTTCGAGCTGGTGACGATCGCGGATGCGGACCAGCACGATCGGCAGATCGCCCGAGATGCTGTGCCCCCAGAGCCCCGACTGGCCGCGACGGTTGCGGGCGATCACTGCCGGGCTCGTCCGGCGGAGACGCGATGCGTGGACCAACGACCCGGTCAGTCGTCCGAAGGCCTGTGCTTCCTGCTCGGAGATCGCGAGTTGCTGCAGCATGATCGCACCCCGCGTCCAGGCCAGCTCGATGATGCGGTCGGCGAGGCACGGATCGGAGTATTTGACGGCGATCTCCACGGCCTGGTCGCGTGATTCCGCGATGCCGGTGACGATGTCGAGCCGCACTGTCTCGCCCGGCTCAAGCACGACCGTGCGACGGATGCTCATCACGGGATCGAGCGTGGCGCCGGTGGTGCCGGAGAGCGTTTTCCTGTGCTGCGATTCGCTCGTGCAGGCGGCAGGGTCGCGGGGCGTGCGGCCGCGGCCAAGGAACGCCCCACGGTCGGTCTCAAACGACGGCTCACCGACCTTGTGAGCACAGTTCTCCGACGGACAACTGCCGGTCACGACGTGGAGCAGCCATGGCGGCCGCTCCTCCGGGCTGCGTGGCCGGCGGGTGGCGAGCAACGCGGGCCGGTTGGCGAGGATTTCGGTCTCCACAAAGAGATTGGCAAAAGCCGGGTGTGATTCGTCCTGTGCCTGTGGGGCGAGCGCCACCTCGGCGTAGGTCGTGACCTCGATCGAGCGGCGGCGTTCGGAGCGGTTGGTGAGGGAGAGGCGGCGGAGTTCCACGTCGTCTTCGGGTGAGACGCTGATGAGCGTGTGCGCCTCGATCTCCTCGTCGACGCGACGGAACTCCGCCCGCGACTGCATGAAGACCGCCTCGCCGCGGCGACTCCCGCGGGTCGTCGGCTGCCAGGTGTTGGACCAGACGACGCCGCTGTCGAGATCCCGCAAGTAGCAGAACTGCCCCCAGGCGTCGCGGGTCGCGTCTTCGCGCCACCGGGTGACGGCGAGACCGCGCCAGCGGCTCCAGCCGCCTCCGGCGGCGGAGATGGCGACATGGTAGCGGCCGTTGGAGAGCAGGTGCACCTCGGGCGTCGGGCTATCGAAGTCGGTCACCACGCGGATCGCACCGGTCTGTCCGTTCGGGATGCCTCGGGCCGCAGTTGCCTCGCCGGTGTGGGGAAAGACCGTGACCGTGAGTTTTGGGATCCGCTCCTGAAGGAGAAGAGACGCCGACTTCATCGCCGGGTCGGCCATGAATCGCCTCTGCATCGGGCGGTCGAGGAGCACGGCGGCGAAGGCCAGCAGGCTCATGCCCTGGTGGTGCGCCATGAATTGCCGCACGGGCACGCCGCCTGCGAACCCCGCAGCGCCGGCGTGGGCGCCATCGGCTTCGGCCGCGTCGGCCCGTGCCTTGCCCGTGCTGACGGGCACGCGACGGGAAGGGGTGTAGTCGATCGCCTCGATGAAGCCGCACGTGCCCATGCCCCCATCTGCGGCGATTCGTTGGAGGTTGCCGCAGGCGGCGTGCGGCGAGACGAGGAGCGCCAGGGCGCTGGCGTAGGGAGCGATCACGATGTCGTCGGCAAGCCCTCGCTTCAGGCCCAGGCCCGGCACGCCGAAGGCGCGGTACTGGTAGTTCATCTGCACGTCGCGGACGTTGTATCCCGATTCGGAAATGCCCCAGGGCACGCCACGCCCGCGGGCGTAGCCGATTTGACGGTGCACCGCCGCCCGGCAGGACTCGTCGAGGAGCGTGCCAGTCCAGGAGGGCATCACGAGCATCGGCATCAGGTATTCAAACATCGAGCCGCTCCATGAGAGCAGCGTGGGCGCACCGTCCTCAGTCGTCAGCAGCCGCCCCAACGCGAACCAGTGATCCTGGTCGAGTTGGCGGCGGGCAACGAGCACGTAACTGCCGAGGCGGGCCTCCGACGCAAGCAGATCGTAGTAGCCGGCGTCGATGCGATGCTCGGTGGCGTTGTAGCCGATGGCGAAGAGCCGCCGCGACGAATCGTAGAGAAAACGAAAGTCGATGTCGGCAAGGCACCGTGAGGCGGCCGCAAGCCGGTCGAGTTCCTCACGCCGCTCGGTGGCATGACACGCGGCGTCTTCGAGCGACGCATGGAGCAGTCTCAGCCAGCGTGAGCAGGCCGGGGCATCGGGTGAGTGATTCGTGTCGTTTGCCCGTGCCACTTCCTCGACCAGCGGAAGCACTGTTTCTGGGAGGCTGGCGATCTCGCATAGCGTGGGGTTGTCATCGAGGCTGTCGAGCGCCTGCCGGAGCCGGGTCGCTCGTGGGTTCGACTGCGTGGCGACCCGCTGCCAGAAATGCTCCGGCGGCGGGGGGAGTGTCGTCCACGGCGTGAGGTGGTGGAGGTCGGCGAGGTGGTCGACGGCGGAGCGGATCAGTGCCTCGGTCCACCAGCGGCATTCGGCGTCGGTGTCGGCGATGCGGCTGCGGGCTGCGGTCCCTGCCGCAATCAGGCGGGCCAGCACGGCGGCGGCGCGGGTGACCGTGACGGGCTCCCGCAGGATGTCGTCGGGAAGATCGAACCAGCAGGCCGTGGCATCGGGATGCCGACAGCGGCCGGCCGCCGCGCCGTCGTGGGACTCGGCGAGCACACGCAACGTGTCCTCGAGGCCGGCAAAAAGCCGCTGCGGCAGCACGGCCGCATCCCGGAATTCCTCGAGGCCGCCGGCGAGCACAAGGAGGCTGCCGACAAAGTTGCCACTGTCGACCGTCGAGACGTACCGGGGCGGCAGCGGGGCGAGCGTGTGGATGTCGTACCAGTTGAACAGGTGACCACGGTGCCGTTCCAGACTGCCGAGCGTGTCGAACGTGTGGCCAACGCGGCCGACGAGCCGCGCGACGGAGCACCATCCGAAGTCGCAGGCGGCCAGATCGGAGAGCAACGCCATTGCGATGTTCGTTGGGCTGGTGCGGGCGGCGACCACCACCTCACCGTTCATCTGCACGTTGTCGGGCGGAAGACCGTGGGTATGGGTCGTCACGTATTCTTCGAAGTAGCGCCAGGTGCGTCGTCCGGCGGTGGCCAGGAATCGCTGCTCAGGGATGGAGAGCCGGACGGCCGGAGGCGGCAGCGGCTGACTGATCCACCAGGCGACGAGCGGCGAGAGCAACCATGCCGCCAGCCAGGGCGATGCGGCCGCGATCATGTCGGGTCGACCCGCCACGATGAGAAGTGTCCCCATCAGCACGGCTGTCAGCGGGCTCACGATCATCGCGCGGATGAAGCCGGGAAGATCGTCCGCCGACATGCGATCGGTGTCGGCCGCGGCTTGCCATTCCAGCAGGTGGCGACGCGTGATGAACATCCGCACGAGCGTGCGGGTGATGGCATCGACGGCGAGGCTCGCCTCGTAGGGCAGCATGCTGAGCTGGAGCAGTCCCTGCATCAGTGGCCGCGTGGCCGACCGCGCCGCTTCCAGCAGGTGCTTGGAGAGCGGCACGTCGTGGGGCTTGCGCAGAAAGTCGAGCAGGCAGGACAGCAGGGGTGGCAGGAGCGTGGCCAAGACGACCAGTCCCGCAGCGGCCGTGGCGAGCCGCCACGAGCCCGACAGCCAGCCGCCTATGAGCAGGCCGACCATCGCCGCGGGCAGCAGGCTTCTCCGCAGGTTGTCGATGATTTTCCAAGCGGAGAGCCAGGACAACGGGTTCTTCACCGCCGCCATGCCATGATTCGGGACCCGCGGCAGCAGCCACCAGAGGATCTGCCAGTCGCCGCGAATCCAGCGGTGTCGTCGCCGCGCGTCGGCGAGATAGCTCGAGGGATGTTCCTCGTGCAGCACCACGTCGCTCTCCAATCCTGATCGGCAGTGGCATCCCTCGAGCAGGTCGTGGCTCAGGATCGTGTGCTCGGGAAAGACGCCGCAGCAGTGTTCGAAGGCAGCGACGTCGTAGATGCCCTTGCCGATGAAGGAGCCCTCGTCGAAGAGGTCTTGGTAGAGGTTCGAGACGACACGCGTGTAGGGATCGATCCCTGGGGTGCCAGAGGTGAGGCGGCTGAATCGCGACCGCTGCGTGCTCGGCAGACTCACCGCAACTCGCGGCTGGATGATGCCGTGCCCGACCGCGATGCGGGGGAGTGTGGCATGGGGCACGGGGCGGTTGAGGATGTGCGCCATCGCCCCCACCATCTCGCGGGCTGCGTCGCGGGGCAGGTCGGTGTCGGCGTCGAGCGTGATCACAAACCGCACCTGGGTGAGGAAGTCTGCCTCGCCGGCCACGTGGGAGAAATGGCCTGTTGCACCGCCGACGTCCGCGCCGCGGATGACAGCATTCAAGTCGGCGAGCTTCCCTCGCTTGCGTTCGCGCCCCATCCAGACACCTTCGCCGCCGTTCCATGCGCGGCTGCGGTGCAGCAGCAGGAAGTGATCGTGGCGATCCGCCGCATACCGACGATTGAGCGATTCGATCCCTGCAGTCACCTGCCGGAGCAGCGGCTCGTCGATGGGCAGCGATTCCGCCGCGGCATCGGGGAAGTCGGAGAGCAGGGCAAAATGCAGGTGCGGATCGCGGTTGGCGAGGTAGCGGACTTCCAAGCCCTCGAGCAGGCGATCCACCGTGATCGCATCGGTGAGCAGCGCGGGCACGGCGATGAGCGTACGGTGTTCCGGTGGGATGCCCTCCTTGAGATCGAGCCGGGGCAGGGGATGTGGCCGGACAACGAGCGTCGCCGCCCAGGTGACAAGCCCCACGGCCAGATGCAGGGCCACCAGCAACACTGGCACGGAGAGGAGCCACCAACGGCCCGCGGGTCCGGCTTCCTCCAGGAACACAAACACACCGGCCGCGGTCAGCGATATGATCGCGGCCAGCAGCAGGCCGAGCGTGCTGTGCTGCGCCACCGCGATGCACGACCGCCATGGAGCGAACCAGGCGGCCACCCCCACGAAGCGACAGCCAAGCTCGTGCATGAGGCGGTCACGGCCAGCGTCGACCAGCCAGTAGCCGACGTGTGATGCGCGGTTGGTCGCAGTCTGGGGGCCGGTGGCACTGGCCTCCTCCGCGAGTGCCACGGCCCGCTGTGCGACCTCCTCTTCGCTCCTGCCAGTCCGCCGCGCGACCGTCTCGATGCAGGTGCGGTAGCGGTTGCGGGTGGCGAAGTCCATCCGGGCATATACGTCGGCCGGATCATCACCGAGCGTTTGTTCCACGATGCTGTGGCTGGCGACGAAGTTGCGCCAATCGTGGACCGCGAGGAACCGCAGACTGCCGATGCTGTTGCCGATCGATACCTGATCGGCGGCGTTCGACTGTCCTTCGGCCAGCACCAACTGCTCGATCGTGAGGCCCTGCCCAGCGAGGCAGTGCTCGAGCCACGTGCCGGCCAGCGCGAAGGCTGGCGAGTGGCCCTGCAGCGTCCGCGTGAACTCCGCGAGGAAGGCACCGGACAGAGGAGGGGAGGCCCGCGTCATGTCGGCCAGAACGTGGACGAGGTCGGCCGGCTGCCGTTCCGCGGCCTCAAGCAGTCGGTCGGCCCAGTCGGCGGCGATGTCGCGGTGGCGTCGGGCGGTGGCAAGCCGCTGGGATACGCGGCGGAGGTTCTCGATCAGGGCCAGTCGCAGCATGAGCGGCATGGCCCAGAGCTCGCCGAGCGTGAGGGGACAGACCGACTGGTGGGCGGCGATGAACGCGTCGAGGGCCGAAGCGTCGACGCGGCCGTCCGTATGGGCGACCAGCTCCATCGCGATGCGGTAGGTCCGCGGGCAGTCGGAGGTGAGGGTGGGGAGCTGGTCGAGGTAGGAGCGGGGCAGGAGCCTGCGGGTGGAGTGGATCTGCTCTTCGAGCAGGTAGAAGTTGTCGAGCAGCCAATCCGACGCCGGGCCGATGCGTCTGCCCCTCTGGTTCGCGGCGGTGAGCAGCTCGTAGGTGTCGACGAGCACGCGTTCGTTGTCCGTCAGCCGCGTGAGCAGCCGGCCGGTCGTGCGATGGCTGGCAAGGCGATGGGAGCTGGCCACCAGGCGGGCATGTCGCTGCAGTTGCTCCGTGGAGAGCAACTCGCCGCGGAGGGGCCGTTCGCCCGCGCGAACGCCGTTGCTGCGCAACACGACAGCGCCTGTCGCGGCGGTGGGAGTTTCGAGTTGTGTGGCGTCCTTGTCCGTGATGATCCGCGGCACAAGCCGGCGGACCATGTCCATCAATGATGGCACATGCACGGTGGGGCTCCGACGATCGGCCTATCCTCTGAGCGAGGAAGGCCACCATCACTCTCGCACCGCGACGGACGAAAAGCCAATGACGCTGCGGAACAGCATGCGCGGGCCTGCGCCACGGAAGCTGGCTTTCGCCCGCCTGCCAGCGGGGTCGCGGCCTTGGCGGGCAGGCTGGCATACTGGCGTCAACGGGGAGCCGACACCAGTGTTTCACGCGGCAATAGCCCCGCTCGTCTTGGGGTCGAGGCAGGGCGACCAAGGTCGTATGCCTCAAACAGCTGCGGCGATAGAAGGGACGAGCGGTTGTGAATCACTTCTATACCGGTTTCCTCGTGCGATTCCGCCTTGAGGCCTCGAGTGTTTTCTGGGACTTTCTCTGTGAAGGCCACGCGACCATCGGTGGCCGCTCCCATGCACGCACACAGTGAATCTCTATGTTCAGGAAAAACATCTGGAATGAGCATGCATGGCTCGTCGGGCTTGCCTTGCTCCTTCCGCTGACAGTCTTCGCGGAAGACCCACTGCTTGGCCTTCCACCGCTGCCCAGCGATGAGCAACTTGCCCTACCAAAGAATCTCGGAACTCTTTTCCCCATCGATCGAGGCTCGGAAGAGGCGACGAGCCCACTCCACCTTGAGCCGGTCGCAAAGCCCATCGACTCCATCGTCCAAACTCCGTGGAAAGCTCCCGCCTACAGCACGACAGTGCAGCCTGGCGTTGTTCTGAGCCAGACACGAAAACTGCCCTGGGGGCTTCAGGCTGAATGGAGGATCGGTGTCGCGGCGCCTCCAAAAGCGACTGGGGAGGTGGAGTTGCAAGAGACGTCTTTATGGTCAGTGAAGACGGGCATCGGCGACAAATTCTTTGTCTATCTGCACGACAAGGGCAGTGGCTTCGTGAAGTATTTCGGCGACTCACTTTCCGTGTATGGCAGGGTCGTGAACGGCAACGACAGGCGGATGACGCCAACGACGGTGCAGCTGGGTGCCTCACGGTCGTTCTGAGCGGGATGTCAGCGGCCAACAAAAAAAGCTGCCGCCCCCGAAGGGGCGGCAGCCGTAGGAACCATTTGGTGGGCTGCATCAACGGCAGGCCCGTCGACTCGCCGCTATCGGCGCAGCCCTCCCGTACAGTCAGTTTGCGTCACTAGACCACCTCCTCTCGTTGAAGGAATCCCAGCCGTCGCGATCACTGCGAGATCGCCGCCGGGCTGTTTTCTCCCCGGCCGTCACCGGGGAACGACACTGCAATCATAGCCTGGTCGGGCCTGGAGATGAGGGGGAGGCTGTCGCGTTTCTGCCACTGCATACGGTTGATCGAAATCGGGGCGACTCCCGACGACACTTCCGGTACGACTCGACATTCTGGCGGAATCTCCACGGAAATAGTCGGTCTCTGCCCGTACCCGTTCCCCTAGCAGATCTGGTTTGAGGGGGATGCGGTGCGGGTGAGGACGGTCCGCGGGCTCTACCGCCGAGGCCGTTAGGCCGGTCGGGGCTTCGTGCCTCGCCGGACTGCCCATCCCGGAGGCAATTCCTTCGCCTCCGAGGTTTTTCCTATGTTTCGTTCCAATAACGACGCCGGTGTTCCTGAATACCGACCGTTGGAGAATGCTCGGAAAGGTCCCTACGATTTCGCGAACCGCGACGAGGCCGCCGCCGCGGCCCTTTTTCGTATGCGGCATCACGCCGTAGGGAACAGCTTCGCGATCGCGGTGCCGCCGTCGGTGATCGGCACGGGGCGGGCGCCGTCGAAGAGCTCCTCGGCGGGGTTCGTGCCGAGGGCCGCGTGGATCGTGGCGTGGAAGTCGGGAATCGAGATCGCGTCTTCCACCGGGACCATGCCCAGTTCGTCGCTCGTGCCGATCGCTTGCCCCGTCTTCAGGCCGCCGCCGGCGAGCACCATCGAGAAGCACTTTGCATGATGGCCCCGGCCGCCGCCGCCGTCGAACTGGGCCGGCCTGCCAAACTCGGTGGCCACCGCGATCACCGTCTTGTCGAGCAGCTTCTTTGACTCGAGGTCGGTGACGAGCGCGGCGAGCCCCTTGTCGAGCTCCTCGATCAGGAGGTGCTGCTTGAGCTGGCCCTCGTTGTGGGTGTCCCAGCCGGTGCCGTTGACAAAGCCGAGGTTGTGCGAGACC
>JBILKZ010000117.1:0-12972 GCA_044376405.1 Pirellulales bacterium | reverse complement strand
CCGCGGGAGGCGTCACCTCTTATACGACCTCTTTGGCTTTTTCGGTGCTTGACCCTCTTGGGCATCAGCGCCATCGCCGCTCTCCTCGTACATACCTTGGTTCACCCACACCTGCACTCCGATGTGCCCCTGCGCCGTGGGAGCTTCGCAGAATCCGTAATCGATCTTGGCCCGCAGCGTGGAGAGCGGCATCGAGCCGGCGATAGCCTTCTCGCACCGCGACATCTCCGCACCACCGAGCCGCCCTGACAATTGAATCTTCACGCCCTTTGCACCAGCGTCCATCGTGGTGTCCAGAGCACGCTTGAGCGTGCGACGGAAGGCCGCCCGCTTCGTGAGTTGATCGGCGATGTCTTCCGAGATCAGTTGTGCCTGAATCTCCGGACGGCTCACCTCTTCGACCTTGAGGTTCACCCTGCGGCCGAGCAATTCCTGCAATTCCTCCTGCAGGCGATCGGCCTCCTGGCCCTTGCGACCCAGGATCACGCCGGGGCGGGCCGAATGCACGATCACCTTGACCTCGTCGCGCGTCCGCTCGATCTCCACCTTCGGAATCGCCGCCGCACGATGCTTCGTCTTCAAATAGCGACGGACCTTGAAATCCTCGAGCAGCAGTTCGCGGAAGTCCTTCTTGGCGGCATACCAACGGCTCTTCCAAGGCTCGGTGATACCGGTCCGGAACCCGACTGGATTGACTTTCTGGCCCATGTGACTCGCCTACTGTGTTTGGATACGCTTGCGACTTGTTCGTGTCTTGTGACTTACTCTGCGGCCTCGACCACCTTCGAATCGAGCGCCACCTTGATGTGCGACATCCTTCGCTTGACGCCGAACGCCATGCCTCGGGCACGGGGACGGATCCGCTTGAACATCGGCCCCGGATCGATGCGGGCATCCACGACGACCAGGTCGTCGAGCCCGGCCGCCTGCTTGTGCTCTGCGTTGCCAAGCGCGCTCTTGATCACCTTCTCCAGCATTCGAGCACCGCGGTGCGGCTGAAAGCGGAGGATGTCCAGCGCCTCGTCGGCAAACTTGCCCCGCACGAGGTTGGCCAGGTGGCGAACCTTACGGGGACTGATACGAGCGTATTTATGGGTGGCTGTGTATGGCATGAATCACCTGTGTCGGCTCGTGTTCACTTGGCCCCGCCGGGGGCCGCTGCTTCCTTCACCTTGCCGCCGTGGCCGCGGAACGTCCGCGTCGGCGCAAACTCGCCGAGCTTGTGCCCGACCATGTCTTCGGTGACAAAAACCTTCAAATGCTGCTTGCCGTTGTGAACCATGAACGTCAGTCCGATGAACTCCGGCACGATCGTGCAGGACCGCGACCACGTCTTGATCGGATCCCGCTTACCGGAAGAAAGCTGAGCCTCCACCTTCTCGAAAACTCGAGGATCGATGTAGGGGCCTTTTTTTGCACTACGACCCATGGTTGCTGGATTCCATCGTGATGAACGTGACTGGTGCTCGTGCCTGCCGGCAGCCCAAAGGCTACCGGACCGAATGTGGTGACTATCTGAGTTTCAACTGCCCATAGCGTCGGCTCTTTCGCCGCCGCAGAATCGCCGCGCCCGATGGCTTGCGAGGCTTTCTCGTCCCGCCGCCCTTCGCGCTCTTGCCCGTCGGACTCACCGGATGACGACCACCCTTCGTGCGGCCTTCACCACCACCGTGAGGATGATCGATCGGGTTCATGGCTGTACCGCGAACGGTCGGGCGAATGCCCATCCACCGCTTGCGGCCAGCCTTGCCCAGCACGACGTTCATGTGTTCCGAGTTGCCGATGGCACCAATCGTGGCGCGGCACGCGGCCGGCACACGGCGAATTTCGCCGGACGGCAGCGTCAGCTGCGCCCACTGCGCCTCGCGAGCCACGAGCACTGCCGAGGAACCGGCAGACCGGCAGAGCCGGCCACCACGGCCCGCCTGAAGTTCGACGTTGTGCACCTGCATGCCAAGCGGAATGGCCGACATCGGCAGGCAGTTGCCAACCTCGGGGGCAGCGGCCTCCCCGCTCTGCACGCTCGACCCAACCTTGAGCCCCTCCGGCGCGAGAATGAACCGCTTCTCACCATCGGCGTAGTGCACCAGGGCAATCCGGCAGGTGCGATTGGGGTCGTACTGAATCGACTCGATCCTGCCGGGGATGCCGTCCTTATTGCGACGGAAGTCGATCAGCCGATAGTGCTGCATGTGGCCACCGCCACGATGCCGCGAGGTGATCTTTCCCTGATTGTTGCGGCCGCCAGTCTTCTTCTTCCGCAGGCGGAGCTGCTTGGGCGCCGACGCGCCGGGCGTCAGCTCGGCGAAGTCGGACACGCTCGCATTGCGGCGGCCGGGACTGGTTGGATTGTAGGTGCGAATACCCATGGGTACGACTGCCTTCAGATTCAGAACAGGTTGATCTTGAAATCGGGCTTCAGCGTAACGACGGCCTTCTTCCAGGCCTTCGTGCTGGTACGCCGCATGCGACTGCGACGCATCTTGCCGATACGATTCTGGACTGCGACTTTCTCCACCTTGACGTTAAACAACTCCTCAACGGCGCGGCGGATGTCGGCCTTGTTGGCCTCGGTCACCACCTCGAACGTGTAGGCATTGTGCCGGGTGGCCCGATGCATCCCCTTTTCCGTCACGAGAGGACGGAGGATCACATGATGCGGGGACAGCCGCGGAGTGAATGCCGGAGGTGGTGGGACTGGAACAGCCATGGCTTATTTCTCCTTCTTCGCCGCCCGCTTGGCAGGCTTGCGACCCTCGGCACGCTTCGATGCAGCAGGCTTCTCAGCCTTCGCCGCCCCACGCCGAGCAGCAGGCTTCTTACCGGCAGCGGCGGCCTTCCCGACGGCAGCCACCTTGTCAGCTGCCACCTTCGCGACCGACGCACGGAATGCATCGATGGCTGCGGTGGTCATCAGCACAGCACGAGGCTGCAGCAACGACCAGGCATTCAGATCGCCGACCGGCGCGACCGACACACCATCGATATTGCGAGCACTCTTCCAGAGCATGTCGTCGTGCTTGGCGGGAGCGACCAAGACGGTCTTTTCAGCAATCCCCAGCGACTTGAGCAACTTCGCGACGACGGCCGTCTTGGGCGACCCAAGCTCGAGGCCATCAACGAGTTTGACCTCGTCGTCGGCTAGCCGGGCAGCGAGCGCCATCCGCGTGGCCGCACGCAGCGCCTTCTTTGGCATCCGCCAGCCGAAATCACGAGGACGCTTCGCGAAGATATGACCGCCACCACGCCGCGTACCACTGCGGCGTGCACCGGCACGAGCGTTGCCCGTGCCCTTCTGCTTGTAAAGCTTCTTGGTCGAGCCGGCAACCTCGCCGCGATTCTTGGTGCGAAACGTGCCCTGCCGCTGATTCGCCTGGTACATCACCACGGCATCATGCAGCAACTGCTTGTTCACAGCGGGAGCCAACTCGGCAGGGTCGATCTCGTAAGACCCGACCTTCTTCCCGGTAATGTCGTATACGGCAAGATTCACTTGGCACCCGCCTTCTTCTTGGCGCCACCAGCGGGAGCCGGCCCACTGCGACGCTTGACCTTGTTGGTCTGCCGCACCACCACATACCCGCCATTGGGACCTGGCACCGCCCCACGAACGAGCAGGAGATTGTTTTCGAGGTCGATCCTCACCAGCTTGACGTTTCGCATGGTGGACCGCTCGTTGCCGAACCGACCAGCCATCCGCTTGCCCTTGAAGACACGGCCAGGCGACGTGTTCATGCCCGTGCCGCCCTGATGGCGATGCACCTTCTTGACGCCGTGACTAGCTCGCTGGCCACTGAAGCCATGCCGCTTCATCACACCGGCCGTCCCGCGGCCCTTGGTGGTGCCAACAATGTCAACAAAGTCGACACCCTCGAACAAGTCGACCGTCAGCACGCCACCAACCTCGACGCCGGCATAGTCCCCGCGGAGTTCGCGGACAAACCGCTTCGGCTCACAGTCGGCTTTGACGACGGCCGTCACCCCGGCCTCGGCAGCCCGCTTCGCGCGGCGGCTATCGAGCTTGGCGACATGGCCGCGAACAGACCGACTAGCCAGCCGGCGGGGCTTGTCGAGAAAGCCAATCTGAACGGCTGCGTAGCCGTCCCGCTCGACCGAACGCACCTGCGTCACCGCACATGGACCAGCTTCAATCACGGTGACCGGCACCACAGCGCCGTTGGCATCAAACACCTGCGTCATCCCGACCTTGCGGCCAAGGAGGCCCTTCCGACCAGCGGAATCAGCCTTTGTTTCTGCAGCCATATGCATCGCCATCGAGACAGCATTCCATGCAACCAGAAGCATTTCTGCCGCCGGCGCCGATTCCATCTCGCGATCACGCTCGAAGCCGTTGGCTGCGGGAGCACTCGGGCAATTTGCCCCGAGCCTTACCCACAACGCCTTCCAAGCATGCCGTGTCGTGCGCTCCTAAAGTGTGTTGAAAAAGTTGTGAATTGTGTGCGAAACCGAACCCGTGATCCCCGCCCTGCCGCGACTAACGCGACGAGGCCTTGATCTTGATGTCAACGCCCGCAGGGAGGCTCAGTTTGTTGAGCGCCTCGATCGTCTTGGCCGTGGCCTGGACGATGTCGATCACCCTCTTGTGCGTGCGAATCTCGTACTGCTGCCTGGCCTTCTTGTCGATGTGCGGACTCGAGAGGACCGTGTACCGTTCGATCCGCGTGGGAAGCGGAATCGGACCGTGCACCTCGGAATTGGTCCGCTTCGCGGTGTCGACGATCTCCGCGGCGCTCTGGTCGAGCACCACGTGGTCGTACGCTTCCATACGAATTCTGATGATTTCTTGTGTCGGACCGGCCACGAAAAAACTCCAATCACCGAGATCGAAACGGAGAAACAGTCAAAAAAAACGAATACTACAGACGGTTCGGCGGCAGCTCATCGCACGCCCACACAGGCTTTTGAGCCCGGCAGGACTGAAGAAAGGCCTCCGAAAAGGCCTTTTTCTGCGTCTCCTTCCTGCGGCCGACAGGCACCACGGGGAGTCGCTGCGGATGAAGCACGAAATCTATGGTCACCCGTGGCCGGTGTCAACACGCCGCTTTTCCACGGCCAAATACCGACTTGAAGCCCTTTTTTGCCGACCGTCATACGAACGCCTCGGCCGTTTCGGCCGGTGCAGGGCCGTATTTCAGCGGGGCCATCGTGAAACTGGCCCGCCCTTGGCTCACGCTGCGGACCGCCGCGGAATAGCCAAACATGCTCGCGAGCGGCGATTCTGCCGTGAGCACGTTCATGCCGCCACGAATCTCCGTGTTGGTGATGATTGCCCGTCGCTGCTGGAGATCGTTGATCACATCGCCGAGGTGATCTTCCGGCACCGTTACCTCGACCCGCATCACTGGCTCGAGAAGCACCGTGCCGGCCTCGCTGAGCATGCGGTCGATGCAGTCAGCGGCGGCCATGCGGATCGCCACGTCGGTGGGCAACGGTTCGGAAAGCAGACTTTCCAACACCACGATTCGCACCGCCCAGAGCGGACAGCCCTTGAGGCCGCCCCGCTCGGCGCTCTCGCGAACCGACTCCGTCATCATCGCGGCCGCTGAGGCGGCCGCCTCAGACTGCGGAAACCAGCCCTGCTCCACGGTCACCCCCGCCTGCTCGCTCGTCGGCTCGGCCCGAATCGTGACCTCAGCCACGAGCGTTTGGCCTGCCACCTGACGGTTGACACGGCCCGTCACCGTCACGGGCTTGGCAAGCGTCTCCTTGTAGCTCACCCGCGGCTTGTGCACGCGGCAGCGGAGGTTGAAATCCCGTTCGAGCTTGTGCCGGATGACCTCCAGATGCAGTTCTCCCATGCCGGAAATCAGCGTCTGTCCGGTCTCCTCGCTCTCCACGGCCCGGAACGTGGGGTCCTGCCGCTTCATCATCTCCAGCACGTCTGCCAGCTTCTTGCGTTCGAGGCTCGTCTCCGGTTCGATCGCCATCGAAATGACCGTTTCCGGAAACTCGATCTGCTCGAGAAGAATAGGGTCGTTCGCATCGCAGAGCGTGTCGCCGGTGATGCTCGACCGGGGGCCGATCACGCCCACGATATCCCCGGCCTCGGCCTGCTCGATCTGCTCCCGGCGGTCGGCCTGCACATGCCAGAGCTGGGCGATATTTTCCTTCTTCTGCCGGAGCGGATTCCATGCCCGGCTGCCCGCCTTGAGCGTGCCCGAATAGACCCGCACAAACGAGAGATCGCCATGCTTTTCGGCCACAATCTTGAAGACAAGCCCGCAGAAAGGAGCCTTCGGATCGGCCTTCCGCGAGACCACTGCCGGCGCCGCCACGACCTTCTTGCCAGGAGCGAGTTTGGAAGGATCGATCCCCTCGACCGGCGGCACGTCCGCTGGGCTTGGCAGATACCAGGCCACCGCGTCGAGCACCGGCTGCACGCCGATGCAGTCGAGCGCCGAACCGCCCAGCACCGGCACCACCTGCCGGCGAATCGTCGCCTGCCGAATCGCCTTCCGGATCACTTCCACAGGGATCGGCGCGTCGCCGAGGGCCAGTTCGGCCAGCTCTTCGGAGAAGTCGAAAAGCGTTGAAACCAGCTGCTCCCGCCACTCCGCCGCGACGTCGGCCAGCTCGGGCGGGATCGGCGACTTCGTCGCCTGAGCGGTGCCGGCACCGCCCGCCAGGGCCTCCTCCTTGGAGGGAAAAGTCAGCAGCTGCATCTCCACCAGATCGACGAGGCCGCGAAAAGGATCTTTGACGTGGGGCGGCCCGAGGCCCAGCGGCACCTGCAGGACCAGCGGCCGGGCGGCCAGCCGTTCCTCGATCTGCCTGATCGTGCCGAAGAAATCGGCTCCCTCGCGGTCGAGCTTGTTGACCAGCGCGATCCGGGGCACGCCGTATTTGTCGGCCTGTCGCCAGACGGTTTCGCTCTGGGCCTCGACCCCTTCGCGGGCGGAAAACACCACGACTGCCCCGTCGAGCACCCGCAGGCTCCGCTCCACCTCGGCCGTAAAATCGACATGCCCGGGCGTGTCAATCAGGTTCACCGTGACATCCCGCCAGCGAAACGTCACCGCGGCGGAATAGATCGTGATCCCCCGCTCCTGTTCTTCGGGGTCGAAGTCGGTGATCGTGGTGCCGCGGTCCACGTCGCCGAGCCGATGGCTCGTCTTCGTGAAAAACAGCAGCCGCTCGGTGAGCGTGGTCTTGCCCGCATCGATGTGGGCGATGATCCCGATGTTGCGAATCGTTTCCAACTGCCGGCTCATGCCGCTGCCTCCATCACATCTTTTCGACGGTGCCGATGCCGAGGAGCTCGAGTCCCTGGCGAAGAATCCGCCCCGTGAGATCGCAGACCGCCAGACGACTGTTCCGCTCGTCTCCCTCGGCCTTGAGGACCGGCAGGGCGTCGTAGAAGCTCGAATAGCAGCCGGCGAGTTCATAGAGCCACGCCGTCAGCACGTTCGGCCGATAGTCGATCTCCACGTCCTCGAGGGCCTCGCCGAACCGCACCAACTCCAGGGCCAACGCCCGCTCCTGCGGCGTCGACAGCGACACGCCCTCCACCGACTGCCGCAGCGCCACGCGGTCGACTCCCCCCTTCGAGAAGATGCCCTCGACCCGCGCCACCGCATATTGCATGTAGGCCGCGGTATTTCCGGTCAATTGCAGCATCTTGTCGAAGCTGAAGACATAGTCGGTGGTGCGGTTCTGCGAGAGGTCGGCATATTTGATCGCCCCCATGCCGACGATTTCAGCCACATGCCGCTGCTCCACCGCATCCATGCCGGCACGGCCCTGCGTGTCCACGTGCTGGATCGTGTCACCTGCTTGCTGAGGCTTGTCACCGGCGTGCTGTGGTCGGCCGTCTGCGGACTGGGTCTTGTCACCGGCGTGCTGCATTTTCCCCGCCCGTTCCACGCCCTCGTCGAGCAGCGACTCCAGGCCGACGGTGTCGCCGGCCCGCGTCTTGAACGGCTTTCCGTCCTCGCCCAGCACGGTGCCGAAGGCGACGTGGACGAGTTCCACGCCATCGATCCGCTGCCGATCGCCGCAGCCCCACAGCTTCGCCGTCGCAAACAGCTGCTCAAAATGCGGTCCCTGCCGGCTGTCGACCACGTAGAGGATGCGGTCGGGCTTCCAGTGCTCCATCCGCCATTTGAGCGTCGCCAGGTCGGTTGTGGCATAGAGAAACGCCCCGTCCGCCTTGCGGATCAGGAACGGGGGCGATTCCTCGCCGCCCAAGAAGATACCGATCGCCCCGCGGCTCTCCCGCGCCCGCACGGCCGGATCAGCCATCAGCTCCGCCACCACGCCCGCCAGCATCGGCTGAAAAAAACTCTCACCGAGGGCATGGTCGAACGAGACGTGCAGCCTCGAAAAGATGCGGTCGATCTCGGCCCGGCAGAAGGGCATGAACTGCTCCCAGAGGGCCCTATTCTCGGGGTCGCCCTCGTGCAGTTTCGCCGTTTCGGCGAGCACCTCCCGGCCGGTGTCCGGATACCGCGCCGCGAGCGCCGCCGCCTCGGGATCGCGGGCCAGTTCCTCGGGTTTGGCGTCAGCAACCTTCCGCACCAGCCGGTAGAGCCGGCCTAATTCGGCGGTCGGGTCGGCCGCGAACCGGGCGTCGTCGCGGCAGTGCTTCCAGCCCCAAAGGATCATGCCGAACTGCGTTCCCCAGTCACCGAGATGGTTGTCGGTAATCGTGTGGTGGCCGCGAAATCTGAGGATCTTGGCGAGGGCGTCGCCGATCACCGTCGAGCGGATGTGGCCCACGTGCATCGGCTTGGCGACATTCGGCCCGCCGAAGTCGATGACGATCGTCTCCGGCCTGGCAACCGGCGCGACCCCCATCCGCGGATCGCGAACAGCCGCAACGACCGCCCGGGCCAATGCATCCTGGCGGACACGAAGGTTGATGAAGCCGGGCCCCACCGGCTCCGTCGGCATCTCAAACAGGTCGCCCACGTCGAGTCGGCGGATGATTTCAACCGCCACGTCCCGCGGCTTGAGCCCCGCCCGTTTGGCCAGCGCCATCGCCATCGTGCCGGAATAATCGCCAAATTTCGGATCGGCCGTTTCACGGACCTGATCAACAAGGCCCGGCAACTCCTCCGCTGCAATCCTCACGACGCCATCCGCAGACAGCCGCTCAAGTGCCGCCTGGAATATGCCGCGGAGAGCCCCGCGAAACGTGGTCCCGCTCACCGGATGCTTGGGGGGATCCTGCACCGACGCGCGGCCCGCATCGCCGCCTGCCGCGGTCACCGTGACGTCCCCGCGGCCGCAGTGGCGGCAGGCAGCGACACGGTCTTGCAGCCACTCCAGAGATGCTCGAGATCCCAGTATTCCCGCGATTCCGCGTCGAACAGGTGCACGACCACGTCGCCGTAGTCGAGCACGATCCAGCGGCCCTCTTCGTAGCCCTCGCTGCCACGACGGGTGTCGTGCATCTCCTTCTTCATCATCTGTTCGATCTCGTCGGCCATGGCGTGAAGCTGCCGGCGGCTCGAGCCGGTGGCCAGCACGAAGTAGTCAAAAACATCGGTAAGTCCGCGCAGATCGAGGACATGCACATCGGTGCCACGGTTCTCGTCGGCAACCCGCGCCGCGGCGAGCGCCCGCGCGCGGCCATGATCGGGCCTGGATTCAGCCTTCTGGGCGGTACTCACGGCGGTCATGGCGTCCTGCATGCGGTGCGAGAAAAAACAAAGGGGTGAAACAGCAGATTCTACCCGGAATTTCCGAGCGTGCCCAAAGACCTCGCCCCTCACCGGGAGCAGGCTCGGTCCGCGGCCAGTGCGATGCCGGCGAGCACCAGTTCCGGCATCTCGATCGCCCCGGGAATGGCATCGCGGACCGCACCCCGCCAGCCGCCAGTGAGGATCACGTCGGCCTCGGCACCGATCGAGGCCCGGGCCTCTTCCACAAGCCTGGCGATTGCCCCACGAATACCCCAGCCGATGCCGGCAGCGATCGCGTCCTGCGTCGAGCGGCCCGGCATGACCGGAGGCGTTTCCTGTTCCAGAGCGGCCACGGCAGGCAGCCGGCTTGTGCCTTCTGCGAGCGCCCGGGCCATCAGCGTCGGCCCAGGCAGGATGGCGCCCCCTAGGAAACTGCCGGTCGGCGACACGAGGTCGACGGTGGCGGCAGTCCCGCAGTCGACGATGATCACGCCACGACCCATCCGCCTGACCAGGCCAGCAGCCGCGGCGGCGGCCAGTCGGTCGATCCCCACCCTGTGAGGCTCGGCGACGAGCACCTCCAGCGGCAGGTCACCGTGGACGATCCGCCGCTGCCTCAGGGAGCGATGCCTGATGGCAGAGAGTTCGGCAATCGCGGCCTCGAGTCTGGCCGCGGCGGCGTCATGCACGCTGGCCACGAGCACCACGGCGGTGGTGGGCGCCGCCTGATTGAGCCAGTTTTCCAGGTTGGCAGGCCGAAATTTGTGGCTGTCGAGATCCTGCCGTTTCGTGACCGTTGGCAGCCGCCGCACTCCCGAGGCGTCGATGCCGTGGTCCGACACCACAGCCAGCTTGATCCGCGAGTTGCCCACGTCGGCCAGGAGCACGGTGTCGCCCAGACAGACGGGAACTTTTGCGGGTGTTGTCATGGAGATGGCCTCACGGCCAAGAGCATATACCCAGCATCCAATCGTTGCATGCATCCACAGCGCATGCGCTGAAATCGTGGCGTCATATTGTGCGCATGCCACATGGCGATGCCAGTGCGGTAGGCCGCATTGGTTCGCCGGCTGCGGCATGCTCGTCGCCGGCGGATTCTGCTACAGGATGCTCTCGGACGATGGTCAATCGCTTGTGAGTCGCAGAATTCACCGGCTCCTGCGCGTGCCTCCGACCGGCTCCTCAGCTGCAACCTTCACGAAAAACACGACATCGTGTCGTTTTTTCTTGGCAAACGCAGTTTGCTGGTGTTAACCCGGCCCTCCGGGCCTAGCACGCATCATCCCGTCGCTGACGCTCAGGGCTTTTATGATTCCCGCTGTATCCGTGAGGGGCTGCCCATGCCCCGAGAGCCGGCGTTGCTGACCAGCGCAGTCAGCATCGAGTGAGCGAAGGCAGGATACGAAAGCGAACGTCCGGCGACGGGGCATGGGCAGCCCCGAACCGTAGCCGGGATCGGCGAAGGTGGAGGAGACGAGGAGGATGTCCGACTTGTTGTGCGCACCATTCCGTCCCGGGTGAATAAGTCGGAATCTCCGAGCGACGGAACCTTTGCCGTCCCGGCGGTGCGTCGCCGTTTGACGCGACTGAGTACGTTGCGACGCTGCTACGGCGCGTCGAGCTGCGCCACGATCGCGTGCAGCAGCCGGTCGAGCCCCTGGCCGGTCACCGCGCTCACGGCGATCACGTCGCGGCCGATCTGTGCGGCGAGGGCCTCACGAATCGACTCAGCATCGGGGAGCTCGGCCTTACTTACGACCACGATCTCCGGCCGCCGGCCCAGACGCTCGTCGTAGCGAACCAACTCATCCCGAATGGCCCGATAATTCATCAGCGGATCACTGCCGTCGACCGGTGATGGCTCGACCACGTGGACGAGGATTCCGGCCCGCTCCACGTGCCGCAGAAACTCGTGCCCGAGCCCGATGCCCGCGTGGGCTCCCTCGATCAGGCCCGGCAGGTCGGCGAGCACGAAACTGCGATCCCGCGACACGGCGACAATGCCGAGCATCGGCTTTTTGGTGGTGAATGCGTAGTCGGCGATTTCGGGGCGGGCACGGGAAAGCCGCGAGAGAAGCGTGCTCTTGCCGGCGTTCGGCTTGCCTACGAGCCCGACATCGGCAATCACCTTCAGTTCGAGCAGCAGGCGGCGGGCCTCCCCCTTCTCGCCGGGCGTGGTCTCGCGTGGAGCACGATTCGTGGACGACTTGAAGTGGAGATTGCCCCACCCCCCTTGCCCGCCCTTGGCGGCCACGATCGTGTCTCCGGGTGTTGCCAAATCCTTGAGCACGAGACCGGTTGTCTCGTCGATCACGACCGTGCCCGGGGGCACGAGCAGCACGAGATCCTCCGCCATGCGGCCGTGGCAGTTGGCTGGTCCGCCCGAATCGCCACTGGGGGCCCGCCACTGCTTGCGATGGGCGAGCGGAGCCAGGGAATCGACGCCCGCCTGAGCCCGCATGATGACGCTGCCACCGTCGCCGCCGTTGCCACCATCGGGGCCGCCGAGAGGGATGTATTTCTCCCTACGAAAGCTCTTACAACCGCGTCCGCCGTTGCCCGCCGCTACTTCAATTTGGACGCGGTCTACAAACACGCTCAGCCAGCGAGCACGTTGATGCGCCGGCCCTCGCGGTCAAACCCGACCACTCCGTCGACCAGGGCGAAGAGTGTGAAATCGCTGCCCGTGCCCACATTTTTGCCGGCGTGAAACTTGGAGCCGACCTGCCGAACGAGAATGTTGCCCGCACGGACCTGCTGGCCACCGAACTTCTTCACGCCACGCCGCTGGGCGTTGGAATCGCGGCCGTTGCGGCTGGAGCCCTGACCTTTTTTATGTGCCATGGTGTTTGCTGCGCCGTGACGGCGCCCCTGCTCTATGTGCTTGAAATGTCCGGACTGGGACTGTGTGGACGGGAACTGCGTGAATCGGAACGGAGTGAATGAGGCCGCCGGCCAAAGACTGTTCCCGCGAGGTTCGCCACGGGACCGCCGACAACACTATTCTCCGTCAATTTCGTACTTGAAAACCCAGGAGTGGTCAATGCCCTCGGGCACTTCCGTGGCCCTGCCGTAGAGACTCGGCCCCCGCGGCCCGAACAGCCCCTCGAGGAGCCCCTCCCGCTGCTGCGGATCCTGTTGTGCCTGAATGGCCGGCCAGACCACCTCAAAGGCGGTGAGGCCGTCGCTGCCGGGGAGACGCTGCCGGTTGACGTTGAGTTCTTCCAGCGTTGCCAGCGTGCGGGCCATCGAGAGTTCCCTCGTAAGGCTGCCGACTCTGGAGGCGGCCGCGCCGAAGAAGGCCTCCGCCCGCCGCTCCCTGGCA
>JBILKZ010000002.1:0-89462 GCA_044376405.1 Pirellulales bacterium | reverse complement strand
TTCCGATTTTTCCAATCGAAACCGCATAGCCGCGCCGCACGAGTTCCTGGTGGACGAGCGTTTCCAGCATCCCGTTGATCGCATCCTCACGGTAGCCGAGCACGGCATGCCGAAGCCCAATATCGCCCGGGTAATACTTTTCATTGATCTCGAGGTGTCGCTTGCCGCGGAGGTCATAGCGGCGCACCTTGTGAAACACGAAAGCATCACACAGAAAGCCAACGTATCGCTGCACGGTGTCGACCGTCACCGCGAGTCGTTGGCTTTTCAGGTAATCGGCGACACGTTTCGCGGAAAAGAGCTGCCCTGTATTGTCAAAAGCGAACCGGCAGATGTTCTGAAAAAGAGGGACGTTCCGCACCTCGTGGCGGGTGATGACATCTTTCAGGACGATCGTATCGAATACCGACGACAGGTATTGATAGCGACTGTGTTCATCGTCGCTGAGTTGCTGGAGCGCGGGGAGCCCGCCATAGCGGAGATACTCGGGGAAAAGCTCCCGGGCCCGCCCGGAGGGTGCCGACCGAAACTGGAGAAACTCCGGCAGGCTGAGAGGGAAGATCGGAATCTCGACATACCGGCCCGAAAGCAGCGTGGCGAGGTCTGACGAGAGCATCCGCGCATTCGATCCTGTCACGTAGATGTCGAAGCGGCCTTCCTTGAGGCAGGAGTTGACCACTCGCTCCCAGCCCTCGATTTCCTGGACCTCGTCCACGAGCAGGGCAGAACGCCCGGTGGGTGCCTGCTTCTTGATCCACGCGGCCAAGTGCCGATGGTCGCGGATGGCGTCGAACGCCAGGTCTTCCTTGTCGACGAACAGCGTACGTTTTTTGGGAACGCCACGGGCGTGAAGCAGGGACTCGACCTGCCGGAGCACGCAACTCTTCCCAACGCGGCGCATCCCCGTGAGCACCTTGATCACCGGCTTGCCGATCCAAGGCTCAATTCGGGTGTTGTAAAAGTTTCGATTGTGAAAGAAATTTTTACTCATTCCATGAAAGTATCCTTCGTGATCGAAGTCGTCAAGAATCGCCGTATTTCCCTGCGTTGGCGGGATCGGCTATCCCGCTGCGACCGACTTCAGGATCAGCGCGGCGACGACCGCGATGAAGACCAGCCGGATGAACCCGGAGCCACGGCTGACTGCGAGCCGTGCGCCCAGGTGGCTGCCCACCACGTTTGCCACGGCCATGGGAATCATGAACTGCCACCAGACGTGGCCAGTCCAGCCGAAGAGCGCGAGGGCGGCCAGGTTGGTCGTCATGTTGAGCACCTTCGCGCTGGCCACGGCATGGAGAAAATCGAAGCCGAGCACCCTGACGAAGAGGAAGATGAAGAAGCTTCCGGTGCCGGGGCCGAAAAATCCGTCATAGAGGCCGAGCAGCAGGGAGATCAGCGATGCCAGGATCGCCTCCGTGGTGGCCGTGTATTTCGGTGCATGCGTCTGGCCGAGGTTCTTCGACAAGAGCGTGTAGACGAGCGCGAGCGTCAGCATCACCGGCAGCAGGCTGCGGAGCCAGTCGGCGGAGACCAGGGTCACGAGCCAGGCCCCGGCAAAGCCGCCGACAAGCGCGGCGAGGCAGGCGGGCAGGAGCGTTTTCCATGGCAGCCGCACATGCCGCGAGTAGTCGGCGGCGGCCCAGGCCGTGCCCCAGACCATGGCGGCTTTGCTCGTGCCAAAGAGGGTGGCCGGAGGGGCCGTTGGGAAGACGCTGAATAGGACGGGGACGGCGATCAGCCCGCCCCCGCCGGCGATGGCGTTCACGAACCCGGCCACGAGCGAGGCAACGGTAACGATGGCCAGTTCGAGCATGGGTGGTTGATGCTGTGGCAGGTGAGGTTCGGCAAGGGTTGGTTCGCCGGCGGTTCCCGCTGCCTACCGTAGTTGCACAGCAAAATCGTGGCGTCGTTCGCCGCCAGATCGCTCAACCTAAGCCATTAGGCTCGTTCCGGTTCGACGATTGTCGTGCGAAACGAGCCCGAAACCGCAAAAACACGCACGCCGACGGCAGCGGAAGTATCGTATAGTTGTCAGCGGCCTATACGAGATTGCTGTTAAGCATGTCCTGGGCTTCCACTTTCTCCCATGAAGTTTCCAGTCATTCGCCCGGAGATTCCGTCCGTCCAAGCCTGGGCAGGCTATCTCGAGGAAGCTTATGGCTTGCGGCGATTTTCCAACTACGGACCGCTTTCCCACCGCCTTGAGTCCCGGCTTTGTGAGGAGTGGGGCGCTGACTGCACCGCGTGCGTGCTCGCCTCGAGTGGCACCGCGGCGATAGCTGCTCCACTTATAGCCCGCGGAATATCTGGCAAAGTGTTGTTGCCAGCCTTCACGTTCCCCGCGACGTTGTCCGCCATCAAGATGGCGGGGGCGACGCCGGTTCTCATGGATGTTTGCCGTGGCGATTGGCGGGTATCTGCAGATGCCCTTGACGATGCCTTTGCAGCAACAGGGGCGCAAGCGGCTATCGTGCTTTGCCCGTTCGGAATGCGATCTGAGTTTTCCGCCCACGCGAGAATTGCGTCGCGGCACGGCGGCATCTTGATCATCGACAATGCTGCGGGGCTTGGTGTCGATCGCATGCCCGTGGAGTCTTCGCCCGATGTGTTCGAGGCGTATTCGCTGCACGCTACGAAGCCATTCGCGATTGGCGAAGGCGGCGTAACCTTCGCCAACGGCTCATCGGAAAAAGCACTTCGGAGGGCGCTCAATTTTGGCCTCCCCGTCGCCGTGGCCGGGGAATTGCCAACGTGGGGAATCAACGGGAAGCTCTCCGAGTTCCACGCTGCAGTAGGCTTGGCCGTGGCAGACGTTTTCAACTCCCAACTTCGTGCTCGTCGTGACATGGCGGCCCGCTACATCGCGGCGCTATTGGACTTTCCCGAGGTGTGCTTCTGCAGAGAACCGGACGACAGCGCTTGGCAGCTATTTCCGCTGCTGCTCCCGACCCCCGAGTCGGCTGACGCTTTCGAAGAACAGACGAGCCTTCTGGGCATGGAAATTCGTCGCTATTACAGGCCTTCGCTATCTTCACACTTCGCTGTGGAACGAGTCGCAGAATGCCCCGTTTCGGAGGACCTGTCGCAGCGGATGTGTTGCGTCCCGGTCTATTCGAATGCGAGTGAGTCTGAAGCGGATGAGATGGTCGCCATCGCCTCCTCCGCTCTTTGTCGGTCCCTCGGGCGCACCTGAGACATGCCGAACAACACCGACACGTTGCCTGCCCCTGAAGATTTACCGCGGAGCCACGAAGCCGCGGCCTCATTCGACGATTTGTTTGCCGCTTTTATTAAGCAGGTTCTTGACACGCAACCGCCAGACTCATGCCGCGGCGTCTCATCTATTCTTGAGTGCGCTGACTTCTCAAAGGAAACGGAATTCCGCTGGCGCAACCAGACGATCGCCTGCGTGGGCCATGCCGGTCCGGCGTACGAGAGCTGTCGACAGGTCCGGCATGCAAGACTCGCAGATACCATCGATCGGGTTGCCGTTGATGCCCAGCATGTGGCGATCGACCGCTTTCTCTCCGAGAATATCGAAATCACTCCTCCAGGGAAGTTCTTCCCGACGGCCGGCAGCGATTTCTACTACCTGAAAATCAATCACGGCTACTGGGAGCAATTGTTGGCGTTGTTCTGCAAGCCAAGCCGCGTCGCGATGCGGATCCTAGACCCTTCATGCTTCAAAGAGCAGTACATTTCGTCTGGCTTCACGGACGCGCTTGACCTTGCCATTCGCCTTGCCGCGTCAGACGACGGGAGCGTTATCCGTTTTCCTCATGTTCACTTCGGCGTCAATTTGTCGAATGGAGATTTCGAACACGCCGAGGTTGTGGCGGAAGTGCCATCGAATGCGTTTCTGCGGCAGGTTGTCCTCGGTGCTGCGATAGGCTTGACGGCTTACTTCGACTCCTTGTTCGGGCAGCGGCGTCTTTCGTTCTGCGACGGCAGTTTTCCAAAGCAAGGGCTCAAGACCGGCTTGTTGCGAGAGTGTCTGCATTCATTCGCAGCCGAAGCCGATCGGGTGATCTTCGTAGTCCCGCCTCATCTCAAAGGAATCCGCATTGCTGGCACCAACGTGCCTCATGAGCACCTGTTTATTTCAGGTTCGATGGTGCACGAGTCTTGGATCGCCTCGCTCTACTTCACAGTCAGGCAGATACTGCAGCGGGTGGCCGTGGAGGGCCGGGTGCTGGTTATCACCCAGTCGGCGGTGTTTTCGGCCCTGCTGGGCTTATTCCTTCAGTCAGCGAAGGACGCCGTTGTGCCTCAAGGCAGTATCTACTTTTTCGACCTGGGGCAGGTCACCGATATCGCCAACCCCTTGGCGGGCGGTCATTGGGCGAAGAATCACGCCCCTACGGGCAAGACATTATTCACATTGAGCGAGGGGGGGTAGACCCGAGATACGATGAACAGCGAATTTCTTTCACGGGAGCGTCTTGAGCAAATCGGATTCGCCAACCTTGGCGAAGACGTCCTCCTCCACAGCTCGTGCGTGATCGTCGGTGCCGAACGGATATCGATTGGATCCCACGTCCGCATTGATCCGTTTTGCATCATCACGATGAGCGGTCAGTTGCAGATCGGTTCAAGAGTGCACCTTTCGGGGCACGTAGCAATCCTTGGCGGTGGCCGGATAGAGATTGGCGACTTCGCTGCGGTTTCACACGGCGCGAAAATTCTTTCGTCATCCGACTCTTTCTCGGCAGGTTGCATTGCGGGGCCGATGGTGCCCGAGAAATTTCGCCGGGTGATGACTGAGCCGGTCTTCATCGGCCGACATGCCGTGGTCGGTGCAAATGCCGTTGTTCTTCCGGGCGCAACCATTGGCGAGGGCGCTACAGTTGGGGCATTATCGCTGGTGAAGTCGCTCGTCGAGCCGTGGACCGTCAATGCAGGCATTCCGAGCAGAGTAATTGGTCGCCGCGACCGCAGCGGAACGCTCGCGTGTGAGCAACTGCTTGTGCGGATGGAGATCGATGGTGAGTAAAGCGTGTATTGACCAACTCGTTCCCCTGGACAGCCGTGCCGCGACGGTGTGGTTTATTCGGGGGCAGCAAAAGTGAAGGTTGCCGCGATCGTTGGTGTCAAGGATGAGTGCGACCTCATTCAGCCATGCCTGGAGCGGTTGTGGGCCGTTGGCGTAGGGCCAATCCTGGTGCTCGACGACCATTCAGTTGACGGGACTCCCGATGTCGTCGACCGACTGGCTGACCGGAGTCCTGCACCGCTGGCACGCACGACGTTCAGCCCGGACTTCGGTCAGAACATGCTGGTCGATGGCCCGGTCGTCGGCCCGTTCGTTCGTCAATACTCGCCAGACTGGCTTTTGTTCATCGACGCCGACGAATTTCTGATCTGTATCAATGACGATCTGCCGGCCGCTCTGGCGGGAGCGGTATCGCCTGTTCTTTCGATCGAGCGGTTCAACGTCCCGTTGACGAACGATCCGTTCGTTCCGGTAACAGGAACCGACAGAGGTGCCTTTCTTGGTGTCCCGCTCATCACGAGTCGTGAAGTCTTGAACCGAAAACTTCTCGAAGAGTCTGTCGACCGACGCTGGATCATGAATCAGATTGGGCCCAAACTCGCGTGCCGTCCGGGATGCGTTGCACAATACGGCTTGGGATGGCACTCCGTTTTGGACGCGAGCGGGCAACAGATTCCCGCGCACCCTGCGAAAGGAATCGTCATTGTTCACCTGCCGATGACGACCCTTGATCGATTCGTCCGTAAGGTCGGCAATGCCCATGAGTTTATCCGCAACTATGGGGAAAGCTACCCAGGCGATGCTGCGTGGCACTGGAAGCGGTGGGTCGATCTCTCGGACCGGGGTTTGCTCGACGTCGAATTCGAGGCCCAACGGATGGGGGAGAGCGAGATGAATCGCCTCGTCGATTTGGGGGCAATCGAGCGGGCGGATGCCGTGCTCGAGAAAAGCGTTGGGACCAACGCAGATCACTGAAACTCGCCTTCGAAGTCCGGCGAACAACAACCGAGGGCTCATGCGATGCACACACCGGCTACGTCTCTGCAACCGTCCGTTCGACCGTCTGAGGGCAAGGTCTTCTGTATCGGATTCAACAAGACCGGAACGACATCAGTGCGTGTCGCTTTCGAACAACTCGGTTACAGGGTCGGAAACCAGGCGGTCGCAGAGGCGTTTATCACCGATTGGGCGTGTCGCGACTTCTCTCGCATCATCGACTACTGCAACACGGCCGACGCGTTTCAGGATATTCCCTTCAGCCTGCCCGATACCTACCAATCGCTCGATGCGGCGTTTCCGGGTAGCAAGTTCATATTGACCGTCCGCACGAACTCCGAAATGTGGTATCGCTCGCTGACGACTTTTCACGCGAAGGTTTTTGGCGGCGGGAAGATTCCAACGGAGGACGACCTGGCTCGTGCCACCTACATTTATCAAGGCTGGGCGCTCCTCGCGATGAGGGCCATTGCCTCTTTTCCAGAGGGGGATCCGTACAACAAAGAGTGTTTGATTCAGGCCTATGAGTCGCACAACGCCCGGGTGCAGGAGTACTTCCGCCATCGCCCAACAGACCTGCTGATGATTGACCTGGCCAAAGAAGGTGCGTTTCGACAGTTCTGCGACTTTCTGGGAAAACCCCATCAAGGCGACGTTTTTCCTTGGAAAAACAAGACCACGTAACGCGTTTGGGCGGGCGGAGGAATCGCTGTCGTGCCTCAAAACCGCAAAGAGCTTGCGAAATCGCAAGGATTCCCGCTTGCCCGTATCGTTGCTGAATCGCCGGAATCCGCGATTTTCCCGCATAAAAACGGTTTAGAACACAGCAGCAGAGGCCCCTCTTCAGTGGGAGTCGCACAAATTCGAAGTTTTTTTCTTGTCCGAAGCGGCCAATGTTTTGACTTTGAGGTGGCGCCGGTATACACCTATGGCTTCCGCAGGAGCCTGCGCCGACCCGACAATCCCTCCAAACTGCCCAATCCGAACTACTGTCCGCTGAGAAACCGCCGTCCCATGGTTGTGCAGATCATGTGCAGATCAATAGACGAACGATGAGCAAAGAAATCGCCAGAAGCAGTTCGCAGATGAAATTCGCATCGCTGCCGATGTCGGTGCTTTGTTCGTTTGCAGCGACGCTCGTTCTGGCAATTGCGGTTGTATCGGGAGAGGCTAGCGCGGGAACGACGACCTGGTCTGGTGGTGGCGGCAACGGGAATTGGTCAACCAGTTCGAACTGGAGCACGTTGCCGACGACATCTGGAACGTGGAGTTTGGTCTTTGGTGGGACCACGCAGACGACGAACACTAACAACATTGGACCCATCACGGTTGGTTCGCTGACGTTCGGCAATAACGGCACCGCTGGAAGAAACGCCAACTTTACGCTGAGCGGTTCCACGCTGGCGCTCTCCAGTGCGACGATCACGACTACGGCCACAACGAGCGGGAGCGCGTTGACGGATAGCGTTGGCAATGCCTTGTCGCTCACGGGTTCGAACACGGCGTCGATTGGTTCGGGGCATAATCTCACGATCGCTGGCAATATCGGTGGAACCGGTAGCCTCACGATGTCCGGAGCCGGACAACTGTTTCTGACTGGTAGCAACAGCCAGTCTGGAACGACCTACATCACGGGCGGCAGTGTGCGGACGGGTTCGGGCGGATCGAGTACGGATTCAAACAATTATGCGTTCGGCACAGGAAACGTAGTCGTGAGCGGCAGTGGAACGCTTGCGGTTCGGAATAGCTCCACAGTTTCGAACGATCTGACGATCGGTGGCCTAGGGAGTTCGGCGTCCACTGGTTCACTCGCGGGGTCCTTTGCAGCGGCAAATCAGACGGCCGTTGTTTCGGGGAGCGTCACGCTGGCTACCGACGCCCTCGTGAGCACGTGGGGTGGGAATGCCGGGACGGGGAGCAAGCTTTCGCTGACGGGACCAATCAATCTTGGTGCTAATAAGCTCACGTTGAGTCAGGTTGTGACTGGCACAGCTGCGACTTCGATCCAATCAAGCGGTGTCATCGCGGGTACGGGCTCGGTGGTCGTGGACGGTACGGCAAACGTGCATCTCAACGGAGCGAGCAGTTACAGCGGCGGGACTGTGCTGCAGTCTGGCACGATCCATACGGGTAACTCGACAGCTCTTGGCAGTGGCGTCGTGACGCTGAACGCCGGCGTGTTGGATCTCAACGGCCAATCGCTTTCGATTGGCGCACTCAGTGGCAGCAGCGGGGCACTGATCACCTCTTTGGTGAGCGGTTCCGCCTCCCTCTTGTCAGAAACTGCAGTGCAAACGACATACGCCGGAAGAATCACAGACGGTGCGGGTGTGGTGAGTCTGACGAAGGCAGGCAGTGGCTCGCTGTTCCTGACTGGTAGCAACAGCCAGTCTGGAACGACCTACATCACGGGCGGCAATGTTCGGACGGGCTCGGGTGGCTCGTCGACCGACTCCAATGATTACGCTTTCGGCACAGGTGATGTGGTCGTAAGCGGCAGTGGCACGCTTGCGGTTCGGAATAGCTCCACGCTGTCGAACAATCTGACGATCGGTGGCGTGGGGAGTTCGGCATCGACCGGTGCGCTGGCAGGATCCTTTGGAGCTGCAAATCAGACGGCCGTTGTTTCTGGAAGCGTGACGCTCTCGAGCGACGCGTTCGTCAGTACGTGGGCTTCCGGTGCTGGGGCTGGTAGCAAATTGTCGCTGTCTGGACCGATCAATGTTGGATCCAACGTACTCACCTTCAGTCAGGTCGTAACCGGCACGTCACCCCGTAGCCTTACCGATCCAGCTTCGTGGATCACTGTTGGCGGTGCGATTTCCGGCGCTGGTTCAGTCGTTGTGGACGGTGGCGCTTCTGTCTATCTGAATGGTGCAAACACCTATTCCGGAACGACGACGGTCCAGTCCGGAGTGCTCGGCGGCAACGGGACGATCGCCGGAGCAGTCACGGTGCAAAACGGTGCTTTCCTTACCCCTGGCAGTGCGGCTAACACGACCGGTGCCCTGGGAGTCGGTTCGCTGCAATTGGATTCCGGCGCTACGGCAGCCATGGCAATCAGCGGTACTGCCGCTGGTCTTTACGACCAGGTCGTCGCTCTGGGCAACGTGAACTACGGCGGCAACCTCGCGATCGACTTCACAACTGCCAGTTTTGCCAACTTCGATGTCTGGCAGCTGTTCAGCGGGAGCAGCTTTAGCGGCAACTTTTCATCCGTCACGGCCACCGGTTCCTTCGGCAGCCTCACTTTCAACGACCTCGGAACTGGTGAATGGCAGGCGACTGGTGGTTCACTGGGCGATGGACAGAGCCTGTCGTTTTACGTGGACAACACCCACGCCATCGGCGACAGGTATAGGGCTGGGCAGTTGGTGCTCGTGCCCGAGCCGTCGACGATCGTCTTCGCCGGCATCGGCCTCTTCGTTATGGGCTGGCAACGCCTCGCAAAGCGTCGTCGCGCCGCCCAGTCATCGGTCGAGTCGATTGCCGCCGTTTAGTGGCCCAGGCCTCGTCTCCCCGCGAGTTTGCGATCGGGTGACGATTTGACCCACGTCCGGGCAGCCTGTTAGGGTCGGATGCATGGAAGCCTCGTCCCGTGTGTCTGGCGACACGCCGGCCCCCGTTCGCGCCGTTGCACCTCCCGCAGCCTCCATGGCCACGGGCGATGCCACCGTCATTTCTGGCAAGCCGTCCGCCACCGGCAGGGCGGCGTCGATGGCCGAGATCGGCCGCATGCTCCAGGGCCACTTCCTCGGCCCCTACCGGCTCGACGAGTTTGTCGGCGGCGGCGGCATGGGCGCCGTCTTCCGCGCCCTCGACACCACGCTCGACCGGGTCGTGGCCGTCAAGGTGCTCTCGCGACAGCAGTCGAACGACGACGACATGCTCAAGCGGTTTCGCAACGAAGCCCAGTCGGCCGCCCGCCTCGACCACGAAAATATCGGCCGCGTGCACGCGGTCGGATCAGACGACGGCTGGCACTACATCGTCTTCGAATTCATCGAGGGCACCAACCTCCGCGATGTGGTCACGAAAGAGGGACCCTTCGACGTGGCCCGCGCGATCGACGTGACGATCCAGGTGGCCGACGCACTCGAGCATGCCTCCGAGCGAGATGTCGTCCACCGTGACATCAAGCCATCGAACATCATCATCACGCCCACCGGCCGCGCCCGCGTCGTCGACATGGGCCTGGCACGGCTGCACCACATGGCCGGCGACCAGGATCTCACCGTCAGCGGCATGACACTCGGCACCTTCGATTACATCTCGCCCGAACAGGCCCGCGACCCACGGTCGGCCGACGTCCGCAGCGACCTCTACTCGCTCGGCTGCACGGTGTTTTTCATGCTCGTGGGCCGGCCCCCCTTCGCCAGCGGCACCATGGTGCAGAAGCTCCTGCAGCATCAGCAAGACCCACCACCGTCGATCGAAGCCCTCCGGCCCGACGTGCCAAAGCGGTTTGGCCAGATCCTCGGCCGGCTCATGGAGAAGGATGCGAAAGACCGCTACCAACGGCCCGCCGATCTGGTGGCCGACCTGACGACCATGGCCGACGACCTCGGCATCGAACTGTCGTCGCCCCGGCCCGCCACCGCCGCCGTCGTCGTCGAGCCGGCCGCCCGCCCATCGCCAGTGCACCTGCCCTGGCTGATTCCGCTCCTTGGGCTTGCCGCCGTCGTCGGCGGGCTGTGGCTCCGGTCAGCGAGCATGGCGACACAGCGACTCGGCGCGGCCGCGCCGGTGACCACGCGATCGCCGGCCGTCGAGCCGGGGATGGATGACACCGCATCGATCAAACAGGATGCCGAGACAACGGCGGTACCATCGCCCCGGATCTGGCGGGTCGTCGATGCGCCGGCGGTTGACGACGACTGCGGCACCGTGGGAGAGGCAGTGCGACAGGCGTCGGACGGCGACGTGATCGAGATCGCCTGCACGGAGCCGAGGGATGACGGACCGTTCACGATCGACGGCAAGCGACTCACGATCCGCGCCGCAGACGGCGTCGAGCCGATCCTGCGGTTTGGCGAAGCTGGGGCCATGCAACGCGATGGCAGCAGTTGCACGGTCGTGTCGGGCACCCTCGAACTCCAGGGTCTGACGCTCCGCTCGGCCTTCTTGCCTGCCGGCGCCGGGAGGCCTGCGCTCGTCTGCCTCCGCGACTCCGCGGCATTGTTCTGCGAGCGGGTGACTTTCGTGATGCCCGGCGAGCCGGCGGCCGCCGGGGTCTGCGTGCGGTCGGAACTGGGCTCCGATGACCGACAGGAGATTCACGTGGACGACACACGGGCCGAAGGGGGAGCGGCGTTTCTCGCGTCGAAGGGGGGCGGCCGCATCGATCTTTTTTGGTCAGGTGGTCGCGTCGTGACGCAGGGGCGATTCCTGCTGGCCGAGGGCTCCCCGCGACCCGCCGGCAGCGGCACCTCCATCAGAATGACCCTCGAAGACGGCCTCTTCGCCTGTGGCGATGGGTTTGCCTGCCTGCTCGACTCGCCATCCCTGCCGCTTGCCCCACGACTGCAGGCATTTGCCACGGAGTGCCGGTTTCTCGTGCCCGAGGGCCGGCCGGTGCTGGAGCAGTCGGGCATGGGAGATCCTGAGTCGTATCGACCGGCTATCGAGTGGATCGACGCCGCCAGCCGCTACGAGGGCAGCGGCGTGTTGCGGCGGATCGACGGGGCCGCGGAACGGTTTGAAATCGATTTCGGCTCCCAGCCGCAGCCCATGAACCACACCCCACGAATCGAAGACTGGCCGGGCGACGAGTAGGCGGGCCCGGGGTGAAGCCAGAATCCCCCGGCGTACGCCCAGGAGCTTTTATGGGATTCACGCGATCGGGCCGATACAAGCCCTGAGCGTGAGCGACGGGACGATTCCTTGACGGCAACGGGCCTGGTAGGTCTAGTTAAGGGGTCGCTTTTGGAAGACGCCCCTGGTGGGAGCGTCTCCGCGGCAGAAGTCACCATGGAGAGCAGCGATGTCTTGCAGCAGGAGCAGCAGGTATGCCTTGGTCGCCGGAGCGGCCGTGGCGTTGGCTTGTGGCGGATCGGCCCGCGAAGCCTTCGCGATCAAGCAGTTCTTTGATGAGTTCAAGGCTGTCTATGTGAAGCCCGACAGTGCCGACCCGGCCGAGAAGGCCCTGGCCGCCGAGGTCGAGACGGCCAAGTGCAACGTCTGCCACGCGGGCACCAGCAAGAAGGAGCGGAATGCCTACGGCCACGCTCTGGCCGAACGGCTCAACAAAAAGGAAGACGCCAAGAACGTCGAGAAGATCAAGAAGGCGCTGGAAGAGGTCGCGGCCCTGCCGAGCGACCCGGCCAATGCCGGATCCCCGACCTTCGGCGCGCTGCTCAAAGAAGGCAAACTGCCCGGCGGCAAGTAGTCGCGCCGACGACGAGCGAGATCAACAAGAAGACTATCCAACGGCCTCGAGGATCAACTCCTCGAGGCCGTTGTTGTTGAGACCGTCGTTGCCGAGAGTGTTATTCCGGAGGCTCGGGCAGCCCGCGATCTCGGCCGCGATCGCCGCGGGCGCAAAGATCCGCACCCGTTTGACGAGATCGTCGAACTGCTCGTGTGCGAGGCTGCGGACCACCGGGGAGAGTTCCTCGAGCCGGCGCCATGAAACGCTTGAGAAGTCGCCCTCGCGGGGCTCGCGAACCGTGAGCCGGAACTCCACCTCGCGTTCGGCCGGCGGCGCATCGATCAGAAGATCATCCACCCCGACCGCGATACCGGCTCGACGTGAGACGGCGGCCGCGAGCCGGCCGGCGATCGCCACCTTGTCGTCGTAGGTGCGGCCCGCCAAGCCGCGGTGAATGGCCGGATTCCGCAGGGCGTCATACGACGCCACCCGCTTGAAGAGTCGGCGGTGGCTCCCAAACAGGCCGTCGACGAGCGGCGCGGCAGAGGTGCCGGCCGCGCGCGTGCCGAGGGCGTCGACAAACTCGCGGTCGTCGAGCCTGACAAACCGGGCCGGATCGAGGGCGTCGCGCAGGTTCCAGACGGCCCGCTGCAGCATCGCCGTGGCAGACCGCACGGTGTGATGCCAGTAGACCTCGCTAAACATCACATACCGGGCGAAGACCAGCATCTCGGCTGCCGTGCGGCCCTTGTCGGTGATGGCCAGCGACGTGCCGCGCTCGTCGAGGCAGAGGCTGGAGAGCAGACGCTCCTCGTCGAAATGCCGGCCATAGGGCACACCGGCATGGAGGCTGTCGCGGCCGAGGTAGTCCATCTTGTCGACATCGATCGGCCCCGAAAGCAGCGAGTGCAGGATGCGGCCGGCCGGGTCGGTGGCCGTGCCCATGATGAGGGCGGCGACGCGGGCCGGATCGAGGCCCCACGATTTGGCGAGCACGGCCGCCGGTTCGCCGTGGGCGAGGATGTCGTGGACGAGCGTTTCGTGGCGGGGAAACCGGGCCAGCCCCACGTCCTCGATCGGATGGCAGAAGGGCCAGTGGCCGATGTCATGCACCAGCGCCGCCACCAGAAACGCCGCCGCATCGGCCTCGTCGATCTCCGCGAGAAACCGGGGGTCGTGCTTGAGCCTGGCAAGAAACTCGAGCGCCCGCCGGTAGACCCCCAGCGAGTGTTCGAGCCGTGAGTGCACGGCGCCGGGATAGACCAGCGCGACCAGGCCGAGCTGGCTGACGCGGGCCAGCCGCCGCATCTCGGCCGTGTCGAGGAGCGCCCGCACCCGGTCCGTGAGTGGCACGGTGACCCCCGGGGGAATCCGCACGCCCTCCGCGTGGGATTCAAGTGCCACCAGTTCCGGCAGGTCTGTCAGCGGCATGGTGGTCGCCTCCACGGCATCGTGGGCTCAGACCGGCATGAAGCCAGCCAGCCACCGCAACAGCGCGGTGAACATGACGTAGAGCGAATAGTGGGCCACGCCTGTGCCCCAGTCGAGATCGAGCGTGGCCAGCGCCGCCAGGGCGCCCGCCACCAGGAAGGGCGGAGCCAGGTAGACCCAGGGCCACATGTCGTTGGTCAGCTCCGGCGGCAGGAATCCCTTCACGATCCAGAGCGCGGCATAGACCGCCCCGCAGATGGCCGTGCGGATGAGCAACGAGCGGCCACGGTAGGCCTGCAGATCCCTGTCGCGGACGATCTCGTAGCCGATCCAGGCACACGGTATCGCCACGATGGCCGCCGTGGCTGCCAGCAGCCAGATCGGAGCCTGGCCGGCCCCCCAGGCGAACCGGGCGACGACCGCCAGCAGCATCGCCGCGACGGCACCAACGGCCACCGCCACGTAGGCCACCTTCGGAATGGGCTGCTCCACGAACACGATCGGCGCCGTGGGGGCCCGGCCGGGCAGAGCAGCCTCTTCCTCCGGCCCGTGGATCTTCACCTCCTTCACAGCATCGCTGGGAATGGTGATCGGCTTCTTGCACTTCGGGCAGGGGCCGGTGCGGCCGGCAAATTTGTCACTGACGGTGAACGTCGACCGGCAGCCTGGGCAGATGACTTGAATGGCCATGGAAATCGATCCGGAGCGAGAAATGCGGCATCGCCCGCAGGCCGGCTCTCCGGACCGCGCACACCACCCGCGGAGAGTGTCAGAGGCAGGCCCGCCCCCGTCAAGCCACCATCCGGAGGCTAAACTGGGAGAGATGGATCGGACCGGGCCCGAGCACCACAGGAAGACCGACAGCGCCATGGCAGACGACAAAGGGAAGATCGACTGGAAGATGCTGGAGGCGTCAGACGCCGAGCCAGCCCAAGAGGAGGCGGTCTCGCCCCCAAGCCCGGCACCAGGTCCAGCCCCAGCCCTAGGCCCGGCCCCAGGCCCGGCCTCGCCCGCGTCGCCCGCCGGCAAGATCGTCTTCCATTGTTCGAATGGCCACCGCATCGTCGTGGCGGCCACCATGGGCGGGCAGCGTGGCAAGTGTTCGAAGTGCGGTGTGGCCGTTCGGATCCCGGCCAGCAGCGAGTCGCCGTCAACTCCAGCCCGTGCCGACCAGGCCCGTGTCGGGGAGACGGGAGCAGAGGCTGCCGCGGAGTCGCCCGCCGTCGAGGAGGCCGTTCATGCGAGCGGCATGGACGACCGTGTCGGTGCTGGTTCGAACCAGCAGGCACCCGATCACGACGACTCGCATGCAGTCGGGCAGTCGGCCGCGCGAAATGACGCGCGGGAGGATATGTTTTCCAGCCTTGTGACAGCCAGCGACAGCCACGCGTCGGCCACGGAGTTCGTCGGGTTTTCAACGCCGGCACTGCAGGCGAGTGAGCCGGAGCCCGGGCCGGGAGGCCCGGAGGGGGGCAGCAATCCGACGGCGCTCCTCATGGCTCGCCTGTTCAGGGAGATGGAGCATGGCGGCATCGTCGAGGTGCACATTTCCGGCGGCAGCGTGATCCTGCCAGAGTTTTACGAGCCGCGATGGTCGGTTGGCTCACACGGGCTGTTTGCCAGCCGGGCCGCCGATGGCACCGTCACGCTCACGGCCGTTGCCTGGGACTCGATCCAGAAGATCATCGTGCGGCAGGTCAATGGCCTGCCCGACGGCATGTTCGAGTGAGCGGGGCCGAGGCGGCGGCAAATCAGTTGCTCACTCGTGCTCGTCGAGATCACCCTCGGTGATCGTCGTGAAGCCTTTGTTGGCGAGCGTCTCCAGTCCCATTTCGGTGTTGTCCACCATCAGCGCCACCGCCGGACGGCCGCGGGGCCGCGACAGGATTGGATAGGCTTGGATGATGTTCACCTCCGCCTGGAGCAACGCCGTGCAGATTCGCAGAAGGGGCTGATTGTCGTCGGGCAGCTCCACGCCGATCAGGTCGCTCTCGATCAACGCCAGCCCCGCTCGCTCGAGGATCTCCCGCCCCTGCTCCGGATGGCTCAGCAGGAATCTGGCAAAAGCACATTCGCCGGAGTCGCTGATCGAGAGCGCGACGATGCGCACCTTTGACCCCTCGAAACGGCGGACCACCTCCAGCAACTGGCCCACCCTGTTCTCGAGGAAAACGGTGAACTGTCGCAGCGTCGGCCAGTTGCGGCCCCGGGCTGTCGCGAATCCCACTCCCGCGCCCTCTCCTGCGTCGCCAAGGCTCACGTCTCGAACTCCTGAGGGTCGGGGCAGGGGGGTGTGAACGAGGGTTGCAGGCCGTCGTGTCGCCGGGGCTTTGCCCGGAAAACGTCAGAAAGAATAGAGTCTGGAGGCCCGGCCGGTCAACGAACCCCGGGCGTCGGCCGCGATCGGAGCCGCTGGCAGCCCCGCAGGAATCACCCTCAGGAAAGTGGTCATGGCCGAAACGGTGCACGAGATCGAAATACGGGTGCGGTATCAGGAAACCGATGGCCAGCGGCGGCTGCACCACGCCAACTACCTCACCTACTTTGAAATGGGCCGCACCGAGATGCTGCGGGCCTGCGGCAGGACCTATCGGCAGTTCGAGGAAGAAGGTCTGTTCATGGTGGTGGCGGATATCTCGTGTAAGTATCACGCCCCAGCCGATTACGACGACCTGCTCAGGCTGCGGACCCGGGTGGAGAAAATCGGGGCCGCTCACATCAAACACGCCTATGAGCTGATCCGCGGCACGACGATCCTCGCCACGGGCACCACGACCGTGGTCTGCGTCGACCAAGAGGGCAAGGTCCGCCGCCTGCCGGACTGGATGCTCGCGTGAGGGGCGTGTCGCGAGGGAGCGGCAAATAGGCTGCGGGAACTGTCCGGCTTGAATATGGGGCAGGGCTGCGTGAATTTGCCATCGTCGGGCGGCTGCCGGACAGTGCACCGGGCGAGATCTTCCCGCCCACATCAAGCACCCTCCGGAGACTGCCACCAATGATCCTTGCCGCCGAACGAGAACTCTGCCACGTGGGCGAGACCGCGGGTATCGCCGACCACGATCACGACCTCGTGCACGAACTGAGCCGCCGTCTCGACGCGCTCTGGCGTTATGACCAGTACATCGCCAACGCCGAGTGGCGGGACGATCTGAAACAGTTCTGGTGTGACGCCAAGGCGATGGAGAAACAGGCAATCCAGCGGATTCGCGAACTGATCGCACAGGAGGTGCGGAACAACTGCTTTTAAACCGCGTCGACGGCGTTCGGCCGTCGCACTACCGGGGCTGGCCGGGCTGCCAATCGTCGTCCTCGTCGTCCGCCGTTGCGGCGTCCAGGCCGTCGTAGACGTGGAGGCAGATGCCGGCGGCCTCCATCTCAGCGGCGAGCGAGTCCTCCTCCTCTTCGGAGTCGTCGACGTAGGCGAGCAACGCCTGCATCTCGCTCTCGGAGATCTCGGCCAGCCGGAAGCTGCGGACGATTTCGGGCGCGGGATCGACGGGCGGCGTCGGCCGCTGGGAAGCGGCCTCGTCGCGGTTCCGCACGTAGTTTTCGCACAGTGACACAAGGTCTTCGCGAACCATCTCATCCTCCGTGGTTGACGATTGCCGGGAGGGCCCCCGAGGGCCTCGCGGCATTCCCCAGTGTGTACGCAGAATGTGTGAGGAATGTTCGTGGTCGATGTGTTCTGTATGTCCGGCCCATATTCGGTAGGATGCGGCGAGGTTGCCCCTCCACGTTTCCTGGTCACGCATGGCCCTTGTTCACCTCGACGACCTGACGATCGCCTATCGCGGGCCGCCACTTCTCGACAGCGTGACCCGGCAGGTCGAGGCCGGCCAACGGATCGGCCTCCTCGGCCGCAACGGCTCCGGCAAGACCACGCTCCTGAAGATGATCGCCGGGCAGGAGCAGCCCGATCGGGGACGCTGCGTGGTGGCTCCCGGCACCCGCGTTGCCTCCCTCTCCCAGGAAGTGCCGCTCGACCTCTCGGGCGAGGCGTTGACCTTCGTGCGGCAGGCTCTCGACGCCGCCGTGGCGGCCCACGAGATCGAAGGCTGGGAGGCGGACGAACGGGCCACCCGCACGCTCGACCGGATGCAGATCGACGCCACCGCCGACATTGGGGCGATGTCGGCCGGACTCAAGCGGCGGACATTGTTGGCACGCGAACTGGTCACGGAGCCCGACCTGCTCCTCCTCGACGAGCCGACCAATCACCTTGATCTCGCCGCCATCAGCTGGCTGGAGGAATTCCTGGTGGTGTGGCCGGGCACGCTCATGTTTGTCACGCACGACCGGGCGTTTCTCCGAAAGCTGGCGACGCGGATCTGGGAGATCGACCGCGGCAGGCTCTTCGACTGGTCGTGCGACTACGACACGTTCCTGGCACGGAAGGCCGACGCACTCGCCGCCGAAGAGAAGCAGAACGCCCTCTTCGACAAGCGGCTGGCCGAAGAGGAGGTCTGGATTCGACAGGGGATCAAGGCCCGCCGCACCCGCAACGAGGGCCGCGTGCGGGCGCTCAAGGCGATGCGGAACGAACGCAGCCAGCGGCGGGAACAGGTGGGCCAGGCGAAGCTCGTGATCCAGGAGGCGGCCCGCAGTGGCAACCTCGTCTGCGCGGTCGACAACCTCTCCTTCAGCTACGACGGCCGGCCGATTCTCTCGAACTTCTCCACCGACATCCTCCGCGGCGACAAGGTGGGCATCATCGGCCCCAACGGCGCAGGAAAGACCACGCTCCTGCGGCTCCTTCTGGGCCAGCTCGCGCCCGAGCAGGGCACCGTCAAGCTGGGCACACAACTGGCCGTGGCCTATTTCGACCAGCTCCGGGGACAGCTCGAGGGCGAGAAATCGATCGCCGACAACATCGCCGGCGGCAACGACACCGTCACCATCGGCGGCCAGCGACGACACATCATCGGCTACCTGCAGGATTTTCTCTTTTCGCCGGAGCGGTCCCGCACGGAGGTCCGGTTCCTTTCGGGCGGCGAGCGGCACCGCGTGCTCCTGGCCAAGCTGTTTACGCAGCCGGCCAACGTGATCGTGCTCGACGAGCCGACGAACGATCTCGACGCCGAAACGCTCGAACTCCTCGAGCAGCGGCTGGTGGAGTTTGCCGGCACGATTCTGATGGTGAGCCACGACCGCGAGTTTCTCAACAACGTGGCGACGAGCGTGATCGCCTACGAGGATGATGGCGTTCGCGAATATGTCGGCGGGTACGACGACTGGCTGCGGCAGCGGCCTGCCGCGGCGACGAAGGCCGCGGAGCCGCAACGGACCGCACCAGCGAGGCGGGAGTCGTCGCCGGAACCCGCGGCGGCCGCCGTTCCGAAGCGACGCCCTTATAAGGAGCAGCGTGAGCTCGACCTCCTGCCCGCGACCATCGAGAAGCTGGAGACGGAGATCGCCACGCTCCACGAGCAGGTCGCCGCACCATCCTTCTACAAGCAGCCGGCTGGCGAGATCGCCGCCACGCAGCGGCGGCTGAAAGACTGCGAAGCCCAACTGTCCGCGGCGTTTCAGCGGTGGGAAGAACTGGAATAGGCGGATCTGCAGGCCCTGTTTGGCCGTGCGTCGATCGGCCTGCCTGCGGTAGAATTGACCATGCCGTCGAGGTGGCGGTGCGAATGCGAATGATGCCCACGGAGGTGCTGCCATGGTTGCCACGATTTCCCCGAGTTCCCTCGCCGATCTCCGCCGTCGGAGCGACGGGGTGACGCTCATCGATGTGCGGACCCCCGCCGAATATGACGAGGTGCACGTCGAGGGTGCCCGCAATATCCCGCTTGATCGCCTCGATCCGCGGGCCATCGCTGCCGAGCATGCCGGGAAGACCGGCCCGCTCTATTTTGTCTGCAAGTCGGGTGGCCGCAGCCAGAAGGCCTGCGAACAGCTGATCGCTGCCGGCATCAACGACGTGGTGAGCGTCGAGGGGGGCACCTCGGCCTGTGAGGCAGTCGGTATGAAAGTATCCCGCAGTGGCCGGAAGGTGATGTCGCTGGAACGTCAGGTGCGGATCTGCGCCGGCGGACTGGTCGTGCTCGGGGCGGTCCTCGGGCATTTCGTCAATCCCGCATGGCATGCCCTGTCGGCGTTCATCGGCGCCGGACTCGTCTTCGCGGGCGTCACCGACACCTGCGGCATGGCGATGATGTTGGCGAAGATGCCCTGGAACCAGGTGCGTGGTGCGGCCGCATGCTGTGCCCGTGCCTTCATGCTCGCGATGGTGCTTGGCAGTGCCGCGGGCGTCGCGGTGGCGGCGGAGCATACGAAGGATTCGCTTGAGTCCGTGCAGCAGGCCGTCGCGGATCAGAAAGCCGTGCTCGTCGACGTGCGTGAGCCGGAAGAGTGGAACGAGGGCCATCTGTCGGGATCGCGTTCGCTGCCGCTGTCGGTGTTGGAGAAGGGCGTGAAGCCCGACGCCCTCGCCAATCTCCTGCCCAAGACCAAGATCATCTACGTCCACTGCCTGGCGGGGGGCCGCTGCCTCGAGGCCGCAGACATCCTCGCGCCACTAGGCTATGACGTGCGGCCGCTCAAGCCGGGCTACAAGGCCCTGGTCTCCGCCGGCTTTCCGGCCGTCGTCGGCCGGTGAGCAGGTGTCGTGAATCCGACCACTGGCTGCACGCTACCAGTATTTCACGAGCAGGACGCCGGCGAATACCATCACCGCGCCGATGATCCGGCCGGTGGTGAGGCCCTGCTGTGGCAGATTCATCAGGCCGAAGTGGTCGAGCACGAGCGAGCAGATCAGCTGACCGGCCACCACCGCCGCGATGAAGGCCGCCGCGCCGAGTTTGGGGGCGAGGGCCGCGCCGGCCAGCACGATCAGCGCGCCCAGCGGCCCACCGATCCAGTTCCACCACGGTGCCGCCCGCATGGCTGCTACCGAGGGAGGGCTTGGCCGGAGCACCAGCATCACAGCCACGACCGTCACGATCGTGCCGCAGATCGAGAAAAAGGTCGCGTAGCGGGGGTCGCCGAGGTTGGTCCGCAGCGAGCCGTTGGCCGCCGCCTGCAACGCGATGCAGCCGCCAGCGCCGGCGGCGAGCAGAATCCAGACAGTGTCCATGAATATTCCTTTCCGTGACCCGCTACTATAAGGGCTTGATGGATTTCGCCGGGCTCTCTTTTTCGCCCGGACTGCCTGATTGCATCATTGCGTGATGATCTGAATGGATATCAGCATCGAGCGACGTGAGAACGCCCCGGATGCGTCCGGCGATGCGGTCGTCGAACTGGCCGTGAAGGGGCGGATCGATGCGGAAACGGGCGTGGAACTGGAGCATGCTGTCGCGGAGGAACTGCGACGTGGTCACCACGCCATCCGGCTCGACTGCACGGACGTGAGCTTCCTGAGTTCCGCCGGGATCCGGGTGCTCTTCAATGTCCACCGCGCCGCCAAGACCGCCGGCGCGCGGTGCCTCATCGGCGCAGCCAGCGACCCGGTGGCCCGCGTGCTTGAGTTGACGCGACTGGCCCCGATCCTCAGAGAGCCGCAGCTTCAAAAGTCGCAGCCTCACGAGTCGCTGGGCACGGGCGGCCGCGGACAGACGCCGTCGGGTGATGTTCTTCCGGCCGCGGACGGCCATGCCAGCTCCGACATCCGCGTGGGCAGGATCCTTTTTGTCGGCCTGGAGTCGCCCGGGAGCGGCGGACTCAAGGGAGACGTTGTGGGAGCGTCCGACGCCGCCCTGCTGGGTGCCGCTGGAGGCCGACTGGTCGAGACACCGTCGCGGCCTGTGCCGCGTCATGCCTTCGGCATCGGGCTGGCCGGCCTGGCGGATGACTCGCTCGCCAGTATTGCCGGCGAAATGCTGGCGGCCTGCGGGGCCGTCTTCCATCGGGCACCGCAGCCCTTTGCGGCGGTCGACTATAGCCTGGGCGAAGGCAGCCTCGTGCCCACCGTGCGGCTGGCGTCGGGCCTGATCTGGGAGGGCCTGCCACGTGGGCGGGCCGGCTTCGAGCCAGGCGACGACGAGCCGGCCGTGCGGTTCGACGAACTGGCGGCGGCGTTGCTTGAGCAGTCGCAGGCTGACTGTCTGGCACTGGTGGTGGTGGCCGAGGTGCACGGTATCGTGGGCGTCGAACTGATCCGGCCGCTGGCCGAGGCGACCGCCACCGACAACCCCCGCAGCCGTGATCCCGCCGTGGCCGCACGGTGGCTGAGTTTTTCCCGTGAGCCTGTGCATGCCCGACACACCGCGTTGGTCGTGGGCGTGGTCACGCGCGGAAATCCTGCCAGCCCGCTGGCCGAGTTCGTGCGGCCGCTCGGCCTAGACGGCCCCTCCGGCCATGCCCATGCCGCCATCTTTCCCCTGCGGCCGCTCAAGCGCGGCGCCGTCGACCTTGCCGCCACAGTCGCCGATCTCGCCGCCTCCGAACCGCTGGCGGTGATGCACCTGCTCGGCGATCCGCAGCCGGTGCTCGGAAATGGCCAATCAGATTTCGTTCGCGGCTGTTGCTGGTTTGCGCCACTGGCGGTCGCCGGGCCCTCACCATCGGGGCCGAAGCCTTCGGCGGGAGGCGGCTCATGATCACGCTGCTCTCCACCTGGACATTCGGCGTGGCGCTCGGGTTCGTCGCGCTCGGAGTCTTCGTCAGCTACAAGCTGTTCTCGTTTCCCGACATCACCACCGACGGCTCCTTCACGCTGGGCGCCGTCGTCGCGACCGTGCTCCTCGTGGCGGGTGTCGATCCAGTGCTGGCGACGCTCGCGGGCATGGCGGCAGGTGCCGTGGCCGGCAGTTGCACCGGCATGCTGCACGCCATCCTCGGCATCGAGCCGCTCCTCTCCGGCATCCTCATGACGACGGCGCTGGCGAGCATCAATCTCGTGGTGCTCGGTCGCAGCAACGTGCCGCTCTCCGGTGTCAAAACGCTCCTCGACCGCGCCGAGGCGACGTTGCTACCAGCAGCACGCCTGCTTCCCTTCGAGGGAGCCGCGGCGGGCGAGGCGGCCAGACTGGGCTTCATGCTGCTGGCCGCGGGCGGCGCCGTGCTTCTGCTCTATCTCTTCTTCCGCACGCGGCTGGGCACCGCCATGCGGGCCGGCGGCGACACGCCCACGATGGCCCGGGCGCTCGGACGCAACACGGGCGCGTTGACGGTATTCGGGCTAGCGATCGCCAACTCGCTCACCGCGCTTTCCGGCGCCATCGTCGCCCAGTATCAGGGCTTCGCCGATGTGCAGATGGGAATCGGCATGGTGGTGTGGGGCATGGCGAGCGTCTATCTGGGCGCGGCCCTCGTGGGGCAGGTGCGGCTGGGCGGGGCGCTGCTCGCCACGCTCGCCGGAAGCGTGACCTTCCGCCTGCTCGTCGCCGCCGCACTCCGCGCCGGACTCGACCCCGACTGGCTCAAGTTCACGACGGCGCTCGTTGTGCTGACGGCGCTCGTCGCGCCGCGGCTGCTCGTGCGACGACAGCAGGCCTCCGCTGCACGATAAACCCCGTTTCCACCGGATCATCCAACCCGTTCAACCAAGCTGGTTCACCACAGATGCTCGAACTCCGCGACGCCACCGTGACATTTGCCGCTCCCGGCGGGCCGCTGGTCCGCGCGGTCGATGGCGTGTCGCTGACGATTCCGAGCGGCCAGTTCGTCGTGGTCATCGGCACCAACGGCTCGGGCAAGAGCACGCTCCTGGGATCGATCGCGGGCACCGTGCGTCTCGACGGCGGCAGCATCCACCTGACCGGCCACGACATCACGCGGTGGCGGGAAGACCAACGGGCCCGGCTGATTGGCCGCGTGTTTCAGGATCCGCGTGCCGGGACGGCCGCCAGCCTCACCGTGCTTGAAAACATCGCCGTCGCCGCCTGTCGCGGGCGGCGGGCCGGACTCTCCTGGGCGACCAGCCGCAGCCTGCGGGCCGATGCCGCCCGGCGGTTGGGGGGGATCGTGCCGGGCCTCGAAACCCGGCTCGACCAGCCGATCGGCTCGCTCTCCGGCGGCCAGCGGCAGATCGTGACGCTCGTGATGGCGACGTGGCGCCGGCCTGACCTGCTCCTGCTCGACGAACACACCGCCGCACTCGATCCGGCCGCCGCCGACCGGGTGGTGCAGGCCACGGCGAGACTCGTCCGCGAACAGAACCTCACGGCGCTGATGGTGACGCATTCGCTCGCGCAGGCCGCGTCGCTCGGCGACCGTCTCCTGCTCGTGCATCGGGGACGGATCGCCCTCGACGTGCATGGAGCGGCCAAGCGGCGGCTGTCGCCCGACGACCTCGCGTTTCGCTTCGCCCGTCTGCGTTCGTCCGATCAGCTCGACGAAGCCGCCGCACGGTCCCTCTCCGAACTCTACGTGTAGGGGGCAATCGAAAGACAACCATGGACTCGTCGCACATCCTTGCCTTTCTCCGCCGTTGCGTGCCGACCGTGGCCCTGCTCTTCGGCGCGTCGGCGCTCCTGCTGCTCACCGACAGACAGTCGGCCAAACGCGCGCTGCCGGCGATCGCCGTGCTCCAGCAGACGAGCTCGATGGTGCTCGAGGATGCGGTCAAGGGCATGATCGCGGGGCTCGCCGAGCGAGGCTTTGTCGATGGCAAGACGGTGACAATCCGACGCTACAATGCCGAAGGAGACATGGCCCAGGGCAACGCGATCGCCCGCGAGATCGTCGGTGGGCCGTTCGATCTGGTGCTGACCTCCAGTACGCCGTCGTTGCAGGCGGTGGCGACGGCCAACAGCCGCGGCCGGCTCAAGCACGTGTTCGCGGCGGTGGCGGATCCCTTCTCGGCAGGCGTCGGCTTCGATCGCGCCGACCCGCTCGTGCATCCGCCGCATCTGGTCGGGTATGGCAGCCTGGCGCCGGTGAACACGACGTTTCTGATCGCCCGGCGACTCAATCCCCGCCTCGCCCGCGTGGGGGTGGCGCACAACCCTTCCGAGAGCAATTCCCGCCGTTTCATGGAACTGGCACGGGCCAGCTGCAAAGCACTCGGCATCGAACTGCTCGAGGCGCCGGTGGAAAACTCCTCGGGCGTCATCGAGGCGGTGCAGTCGACGATCTCGCGGGGGGCCGAGGCGATCTTCGTGCCGGGAGACACGACGGTGATCAGCGCGGTCGATTCGGTCATCGCCACCGCGGCGAAATCGGACGTGCCGGTGTTCAGCGTGAATCCGGGCGAGCCCGATCGGGGCACGCTGTTTGACCTCGGCTTCAACTTCCGCGAGGTGGGGCTCGTGGCCGGCCGGCTGGCGGCGGATCTGCTCTCGGGCACCGATCCCAAGACCGTGCCGATCCGCGAGACGGCTCAAGAGATTCCGCCCTACCTCGTGCTCAATCTCGCCACGACGGCAGCGGCCCCCGACCGCTGGCAGGTGCCGGAGGATCTCAAGCCACAGGCACGGTATCTGATCGACGGGGCGGGGCGGCACGAACGGCCCGATGCAGTGCTGAAGGGGCCATTCGATGAGGCCCCGGCGCAGTGATGGGAAAATGGGGACGGGAGCGATTTTTTGAAAAGGGCACCATCCACGTGGCCTTCGGCCGTCGAAAAAACGCTCCCGTCCCCATTTTCCCCAGTCTTCCCGAGTAGACCCGTGGTTGTTTCGCAGGCCTTGCAGCGTTTGCGGGTCGATACACCCCCTCATGGGGAATCGCAACGAGCGGATACCGCGTGCGGCAGGCAGTCATGAGACGAGGCGCAGCCTCCGCGATCGGACTGCTGCTGGCGCGAAACCGTCCTTACGCATCGTCCCCGGCACTGGCGGTGACGACACGGCCCGTCGGGCACTCCTGGGGCCCGACGCCTTCAAGCATGTGATCGCACCTTTGGTCGGCCGACGCGTCGGCTACGTGCAGCCGGTCGGACATGTCGGGGATGCCCTGATCGAACTGGCCATGACACAGCTCTTCGCAGAGGGTGGCATCCGGTGGCTGCCGCTCGACCTCGATGATCCTGCCGAGGTGGACGTGATCGTGTTCGGTGGCGGCGGCAGCATGGGCCGGCGATCCGCGGAGAACCACGCGATGCGCACCCGGGCCCTTGGGCTCAGTGTGCCGGTCATCATCCTGCCGCAGTCGTTCACCGACCGCGAAGACCGCCCGTTTGCCAAAGTGTTCGTTCGTGAGCAGGCGAGCCTCGGCCTGCGAACGGACGGCATCCTTGCCCCCGATCTCGCGCTGGGTCTGGCCTGGCCCGCCGCCGGCCCACCGGTGCAGGATCTCGGCATCCTGATGCGACGCGACCACGAGCGGAGGGGGCGGCTGCTGCAGATGGCGCGTGATCCCGCAGCCCTCTGCAATACGCCCGCCGAGACGCTCGCCCTGGCGGCGCGGTATCGGCGGATTATTACCGACCGACTGCACTTTGCGATCGCAGGGCTGCACGCCGGCCGCGAGGTCACGCTCCTGCCGAACAACTACCACAAGAACCGGTCGATGCACGAGACGTGGCTGGCCGGTCTTGGCTGCCACTTCGCGGAGAGCGTGGAAGCCGCGCTGCTCCAGCAGGCAGCCGCCTCGCGTCGCGGGAGTCGGGCCGCGGCGTAAAGTCGAAGGTCGGAAATCGACGTCAGCGGTCTATCGGCAGGCCGCAGGCATCGAGCACCGCGGTCTGCACGGCGAGGTCGTGGGCGTGGGAAAATGCAAAAGGCTTCTCACCGCGGATGGCCGCGGCCATGTCGGCGGCATCGTCGACGTAGCGGGTGTACTTGGGCAGCGTCACGTCCTGCACACCCGCCGCATGCCCGCCCCGCGGCTGCGCGAGGGTGAGACGGACCACCGGATTGTCGAGCGGCTGAATGTGGATTGTCCCCTCGGTGCCGCAGACCGTGAACTGCCGGCGGGCAAAGCCGTCGACGTCGACCCCAGCGGTGCGGATCGTCGCCGTCGCCCGCGGATACTCGAGCACGGCGAGCATGTTGTCGGCGAGTCCGTCGGACTGCGGCGAGGAATGCCGTGAAAATCCTTCGACCCGATCCGGCTTGCCAAGCACGCCGACCGCGAGGTCGATCAGATGACAGCCGAGTTCGAGCATCATCCCGCCCGGATAGCGGATCAGTGCGCGACGACTCGCCTGATCGAGCACCTTGCCCATCACCGCGTGGATCTCGAAGATTTCGCCCAGCCAGCCCTCTGCGACCGCCTGCCGAAGCATGACGATGGCCGGGTTGTAGCGGTACATGTAGCCCATCTGGACGACGAGTTTTCGTTCCGCGGCGGCATCGAGGATCCGCCGGTACTGCGGCAGCGACGTGCCGGCCGGCTTGTCGAGGTGCACGTGCATGCCGGCCGCGATGCTGGCCTCTGCATGGTCGAGCAGATCGGGCACGGCGGTCTCGACGAGCACGGCCTGCAGCCCGGGCACTGCCAGCAACTGCTCGCGCGTCATCCACGGAAGGCCCGTGTACGCGGGCTCCGCCTCGACCTTCCGTCGCGCCTCGGCGTCGGATTCGACCACGCCGATGACCTCGTAGTCTGGCGAGCGGCGGTAGACGCCGAGCTTCGTCGCATGGCCATGCTTCACGCCAATCTGCCCGATCCGGATCGGCGCGGGACGAGCAGCGAGACGAGCAGCGGGATCAGCGGCGGAAGCCTCGGCGGCCGCTGCTACCACCGCCGCTGTTTCGAGGAACCGTCGGCGTGAAAGACCGGCCACCATGATCGTGTGTCCTGTTGTCGAAGGGCCCAGACGATGAGTCATCCTCATCGGATTGCTGCGATTATGGGGCGTGCTTCAGACCTGCTGCAATCGGGCGAGAGGCCCCACGAGTCGTCGCCGGTTGTTGACGCCCGTCGGTGCAACGCCGACACTGCCTTCCTTGCCGGGGCAGCGGGGCCTGCTCGCTCCACCAATTTTCTCGGAGACGATCGCCATGCCGCATCAGCCCTGCCCACGACGGACTCTCTGGGCGACGCTGCTGCTGACAGGTCTGCCGGTGGTGATCGCGATGTTCCCGCCGGCGACGACGTCTCTCGCCGAAGACATCCGCCTCGGCGATCTCAAGGACCTCGACGGATTCTTTCCGTTTGAGCCGCCCGCCAACCGCGAGGCCTGGCTGGCCCGCGCCGAGGATGTCCGCCGCCGGGTGCTCGTGTCGCAGGGACTCTGGCCGATGCCCACGAAGACGCCGCTCAATCCAGTCATCCACGGCACGATCGAGCGAGACGGCTACACCGTCTCAAAGGTGTTCTTCGAGAGCGCGCCGGGGTTCTTCGTCACCGGCAACCTCTACCGCCCCGTGAACCCCCAGGGGAAGGTCCCGGGCGTGCTCTTCGCGCACGGTCACTGGAAGGATGCCCGGTTCTCGGAGCAGACCGCCGACAAGCTCCGCGCGGAGATCGCGGCTGGAGAGGAGCGGTTTGAAAATGGCGGCCGGAGCCGATTCCAATCGCTGTGCGTGCAGCTGGCCCGCATGGGCTGTGTCGTCTGGCAGTGGGACATGCTCGGCAATTCCGACGCGCAGCAGCTCTCGATGGCGCTTACGCACGGGTTCAAGCAGCAGCGTCCTGAGATGAACACGCCGACACGATGGGGGCTCTACAGCGCCCGTGCCGAATCACACCTGCAGAGCGTGATGGGCCTGCAGACGCTCAACGCCATCCGGTCGCTGGACTTCCTGCTCAGCCTGCCCGAGGTCGATCCCACCCGCATCGCGGCGACCGGGTCGAGCGGCGGCGGCACGCAGACCATGATCCTCGCGGCGGTCGACGACCGCGTGCAGCTCTCCTTCCCCGTCGTCATGGTGAGCACGTCGATGCAAGGGGGCTGCACCTGTGAAAACGCGTCGCTCCTGCGGATCGGCACCGGCAACGTGGAGTTCGCCGCCCTCTTCGCCCCGAAACCACAGGGCATGAACACGGCGAACGACTGGACGAAGGAGCTGGCCACGAAGGGATTTCCGGAGCTGCAGCGGGCCTATGGGCTGTTTGGTGCCAAGGACGACGTGATGCTGCATCGCGGCGAACACTTCCCACACAATTACAACGCCGTCACACGGTCGGCGTTCTCCACATTCCTCAACAGGCGGTTTGGCCTGGGATTTCCCGAGCCAGTGATCGAGCGGGACTATGAACCACTCTCTCGCGACCAGCTTTCCGTGTGGGACGAGGAGCATCCGGCACCGCCCGCCGATGATCCCGAGTTCGAACGGAGCCTGCTGGCCTGGCTTGCCGACGACGCCGCACGGCAGATTCGCGGTTCGGCCGCCACGCCGGAGGGACTGCGCGACGTCGTTCGACCGGCCATCGTGACGCTCATAGGCCGTTCATACGAACAGGCCGGCGAAGTGGAATGGCTGCTCGACCGGAAGGATAAGCGACCCGACCACATCCGCATGACGGGAGTGCTGCGGAACACGACGCATGGCGAGGAGGTGCCGGTGTCGTGGCTCTACCCGCGCACGTGGTCGGGCCGGGTCGTCGTCTGGCTCGACGAGCCCGGAAGCGGGGCCGCGTTGGCCGCCGACGGCGGACTGCGGCCGCCACTCGACCGTCTCGTGAAGGCAGGGGCTGCTGTCGTGACGGCCGATCTGCTGCTGTGGCGGGATGGGGCGACCACGCTGGGCGACTCACCGAACGAGCGGCGGCGGCAGCGGCTTGTGAAAAACCCTCGCGAATTCGCCGGCTACACATTCGGCTACAACGCGCCCCTGTTCTGCCAGAGCGTGCACGATGTGCTCAGTGTCGTCCGCTTTCTGCGGACCACCAAGGTAGGGTCGCATCCGCATCCTAGCGAGGTGGCGGTCGCTGGCTTTGGCGATGCGGGCCCGATCGTGCTGGCGGCCCGCGCCGTCTGCGGCGCGGCCATCGACCGGGCGGCTACGGCGACGGAAGGATTTCGATTCGCAGACGTCGCCGACTACCGCGATCCGCTGTTCCTGCCGGGCGGCGGTCGGTATCTCGACATCCCGGGCATGGTGGCGCTCGGAGCGCCGCATCCGCTCTGGCTTGCAGACGACGGGCCTCGCGGCGATGCCCAGGAAGCCGGCATCGTGGCCGGAGGATACCCGGCCGCCCCCTCCGGAAGGCTCGTTCAGCACCGGGGCACGGCCCCGGCAACGGCCGCCGCCGACTGGCTGCTGGGCCGCGAGTGAGCAGGGGGCCGCACGCCGACGTGCGTCGCTCCATGGCCTCCATGGGCCATCCAGCGCGGCGAAGACGGCAGCAGGGTATAAACACCACCATGCGATCGCTCAGTTCCATTCTGTTTGGTTGGTTGTTCTTCGTGGCGGCGTCGGCGGCCGCCGCGCCGCCGCTTCGCGTGGGCATGGAGCTCGCCTATCCGCCCTTCGAGATGACCGATCCACAGGGACGGCCGACGGGGGTGAGCGTGAAACTCGCCGAGTCGCTCGGGCAGCACCTCGGCCGTCAGGTGGTGATCGAAAACATCGCCTTCGATGGCCTCATCCCCGCGCTCAAGACAGGCAAGATCGACTGCATCATCTCCTCGATGACCGCCACGCCGGAGCGGAGCCGATCGATCGCCTTCTCCGAGCCCTATCTCAAAACCGGGCTGGCGTTACTCGTCGGTGCCAAATCCCCCGTACAGTCGCCCGCCGATCTCGACGTGGCCGGTCGCACGATCGCCGTCAAGAAAGGCACGACCGGGCATCAGTATGCCTCGACTGCGCTCAAGCGGGCCCGCGTGCTCGTGCTCGACAAGGAGTCGGCGGCGGTGCTGGAAGTGACGCAGGGGAAGGCCGACGCCTTCATCTACGATTCGCTCTCGGTCTATCAGAACCACAAGCGGCATCCCGACACGACGCGGGCCCTGCTCCGGCCTTTTCGCGAAGAGACCTGGGCGGTCGGCCTGCGAACCGGCGACACGCAACTCCGCGAGCAGATCAACGGATTCCTCAAGGAGTTCCGGGCCGCCGGCGGCTTCGAGAAACTCGGTGACGAATTCCTGCCCGAAGAGAAGGCCTCCTTCAAGGCCCAGGGCATACCATTCTACTTTTAAGCGAAAAGGGGACGCAGCTCGTTTTCCAAGGAAAAAGAGCTGCGTCCCCTTTTTTTCGTAAACTATTGCCCATGCCCCGCTGGCTCGCCCATACGATCGTTGTGATCCTCTTCGCGGCGCTGATCGCGCTGGCGTTCTCGCGGGTGAACTATGCCTGGAACTGGGCGGGCGTCTGGGAATACCGCCAAAAGCTGCTGCAGGGCTTCGGTGTCACCGTCGCCCTCAGTCTGACCTCGCTTATCGTCAGCACCCTGATCGGCATGCTGGCGGCGCTGCTCTTGGGATCGAAGAACCCGCTGCTGGAAGCGGTGGGCCGCGTGTATGTCGAGCTGATCCGGGGCACGCCGCTGCTCGTGCAACTGCTGATCGGTTTCTACGTGGTGGCGAGTGCCGTCGGCCTGGAAAACCGGTATGTCGTCGGCGTGCTCCTGCTCTCGCTTTTCAGTGGCGCCTACATGGCGGAGATCTTCCGCGGTGGCCTCGCCGCCATCCCGCAGACGCAGCGTGATTCCGCCCGAGCCATCGGTCTCACGCCCTGGCAGTCTTTCCGGCTCGTGATCCTGCCGCAGGCGATCCGCCTCGTGCTGCCTGCCGTGGCGGGCCAGTTCGTGTCGCTCATCAAGGATTCGTCGCTGCTCTCGGTGATCGCGGTCTCGGAATTCACGCTCGCCGCTCAGGAGGTGAATTCGTTCACGTACTCCACGCTCGAAAGCTATCTGCCACTGGCCGCCGGCTACCTGCTGCTTACGCTTCCCCTCTCGGCCGTATCGCGGCTGCTCGAGCGCCGCTATCGGTATGAGGCGTGAAGACGAGAAATCATGAAGACTCAACATCATGAAGACTGGGCATCATGAATCTTGAGATCAGCGGCCTCGTGCAGCGTTTCGGTACGACCACCGTGCTCGACAGATTGGACCTGCGCACAGGCGATGTGCGTTCGCTCGTGCTCGTGGGGCCTTCGGGGGGTGGCAAGTCGACCCTGCTGCGGATCCTGGCAGGGCTCGACGTGCCGGTGGCCGGCAGCGTGGCCTTCGACGGCGTAACCCCCCCGCGGGATGAGCCGTCGCTGCGTGCCTACCGCCGGACGGTGGGCACGGTCTTCCAGGCCTACAATCTGTTCCCCCATCTGTCCGCGATGGACAATCTGCTCCTGCCGCTCGTGCACGTGCACGGCCTGTCGGAGTCGGAGGCGCGGGCCCGTGTCCGGGAACCGCTGGAGCGGTTTCATCTTGCCGAACACGCTTCCAAGCGTCCGGCCGAACTCTCCGGCGGCCAGAAACAGCGGATCGCCATCCTCCGGGCGCTCGTCGTGCAACCGAAGCGATTGTTCCTCGACGAACCCACCTCCGCACTCGACCCGGAGATGACGGCCGAAGTGCTGGAGATGATCGGCGAGTTGAAGGATCTGGGTACGCAGTTCGTGCTGGTGACCCACGAGATGGGATTTGCCCGTCGCGTGGCCGACTTCGTGGCATTCGTCGGCGACGGGCGGGTGCTCGCCCACGGTCCCCCGGGCGAGATCATCGACCGCTGCGACGTGCCGCGGGTGCACAGCTTCTTCGCGAGGATTCTTCCATAGTTCTTCCAAAAGGATGAGTACGCAGCCAGAGCGAGACCAACCCATGACCCACACACACGAGCCGGTCGATACGTCGCGGCAGGCATTTCTCGGTTCGCTGATCGCCGATGCCGTGGCGATGCCGGTGCACTGGTACTACGACCGTCAGGCGCTGGCCCGCGATTACGGCACGATCACCGACTATCTCGCCCCGAAGAATCCCCATCCAGACAGCATCCTCTGGCGGTCGAGCTACACCGCCGCCAGTCCGAAGACCGACATCCTCCGCGAACAGGCTGCCTACTGGGGCCAGCGTGGCATTCACTACCACCAGTTCCTCGCAGCGGGGGAAAACACGCTCAACCAACAGCTGGCCGTCGAACTCTTCGAAATGGTTCGCCGGGATCGCGACTACGATCCCGAGCGCTGGCTCGACCACTACACCGCCTTCATGCTCGCGGCCGGCAAGCATCGCGACACCTACGTCGAGGAATACCACCGCGACTTCTTCACGAACTTGGCCGCCGGTCGCAAGCCGATCAACTGCGGCGTGCGGGACGTGCATATCGGAGGGCTCGTGCCCGTGCCCGCACTCGTCGCGGCATTCGGACCCCGCCATCCGGATTTGCGACGGATCGTGCGGCTCCATGTCCGCCTGACGCACAAAGACGACGAGGTGCTCGACGCGGCCGACACGCTGACGAAGATGCTGATCCACGTCTGCCAGGGGGAAGACCTCCGTACCGCGATCCTCGACCATGCCAATGGGTGGATCTCGGCGGCCAAGGTCCGGGATTGGGACCGCCATCCCGACGACGTCGTCGTGGGAAGGGTCCTGAGCCCGGCCTGCTACATTCCCGACGCCTTCCCGGCGGCCCTCTTCCTGGCCTGGCGGTATGCCGGCGATTTCGCGGCGGGCGTCTGCGCCAATGCCCAGGTGGGTGGCGACAACTGCCATCGGGGAACGGTCGTGGGATCGCTCCTCGGCGCCAGTGCCCCGATTCCCGACCCGTTTCTGGAAGGCTTGCGGCTGGGTGCTAGAGGGTCGGGGTAGTTTTCCAGACCTCAACACGATCGCGTATGAATCCGACTGCGTCTGCCGCCGTTACCGCCGCCCCCCGTGTCCGCTTCGCATCCCTCGCCACGCCGCTCGTGCCGACGAAAACGGTGCTGCTGACTGCCGATCCGGCCGCTGCCGATCCGGTGGCCGCCAAGCGGGCAGAGATACTCCGGTATTACCACCAGACCAGCGAACTCTACGAACGGCTCTTTGCGCTGATCCGCAACGATGCCTCTTATTACGAACGGCATGAGCCGCTCCGGCATCCACTCATCTTCTACTTCGCCCACCCGGCGGTGTTTTTCGTCAACAAGCTGATCTCCGGACGGTTCATTCCCAACCGGCTCGATGCCAGGCTGGAGGCGATGATGGCAGTCGGCGTGGACGAGATGTCGTGGGACGATCTCAACACGGCCCACTACGATTGGCCGAGCGTCGCGGCGGTGCGTGACTACCGGGCTGTCGTGCGAGAAAATGTTGACGCGTTCATCCAATCGATGCCGCTGGAACTGCCGATCCGGCAGGATTCACCCGCCTGGATCATCCTGATGGGGATCGAGCACGAGCGGATCCACCTGGAGACGTCGAGCGTGATCATGCGGCTGATGCCGCTTGACGATCTGCGGCAGGGAGGCGAACTCTCGGCCGAGGAACGCCAGCTCTGGTCGATCTGCAAACGCTCCGGCCCAGTGCCCGCCAACGATTGGTTGCCCGTCGCATCGCAGACGGTGCGGCTGGGCAAGTCGGCCGACGATCAGACATTCGGCTGGGACAATGAATACGGGGTGGAAGAGGTCGTCCTGGCCGATTTTCGGGCTGCCCGGCAGCTGGTCTCCAACGGCGAATTTCTCGCCTTTGTCGAGGACGGTGGCTATGACCGTGAGGAGTGGTGGACGGAGGAGGGCCGCGGCTGGCTGCACTACACCCGGGCGGAACACCCCAGGTTCTGGCTGCGGCGGGGCACGGAAACGGCAGCAGCCTTCTGGCAGCGGAACCTGCTCAACGAGATGCCTCTGCCGCTCGACTGGCCGGTCGAGGTGAACTGCCTGGAAGCTCAGGCTTACTGTGCGTGGCTCGCCTCCCGTACCGGCGAGAACGTCCAGTTGCCGACCGAGGCTCACTGGTATGCCTTGCGGCACACGATGCCTTCGGCAATCTCCGCCGATCAGCCTGATTGGAGGCGGGCGCCTGGCAACATCAATCTGGAACACGGGGCCTCGAGCATGCCGGTCGATGCCTATCCGCAGGGCGACTTCTACGACGTGATCGGCAACGTCTGGCAGTGGACCCGCACCCCGATCATGCCCCTCAAGGGCTTCGAGGTGCATCCGCTCTATGACGATTTTTCGGCGCCGACCTTCGATGGCCGCCACAACCTGATCAAGGGTGGTTCCTGGATCTCGACGGGAAACGAGACTCTCGCCAGCGCCAGGTATGCCTTCCGCCGGCACTTCTTCCAGCACGCGGGGTTTCGCACGATCATCGAAACGCCGGGCAGTGAAGCTGTCACCGATGGTTCGCGGCTCTATGAAACCGACCAACTCGTGACCCAGTATGTGGAATTTCACTTCGGTCCCGAGGCGTTGGGAGTGCCCAACTTCCCGCGGGCCTGCGTGGAGGCTGTGATTCGGCACGTGCCCCAGGGGCGTCGCGGGAAGTGTCTCGACATCGGGTGTTCGGTCGGGCGGTCGGCATTTGAATTCGCGCGCTTTTTCGGCCATGTCGATGCAGTTGACTTCTCGGCCCGGTTCATCCAGTCGGGCGTGCGACTGCAGCAGGGAAATGACGTGATCTACGAGGTCCCGACGGAGGGCGAACTCACGATCTCCCGGACGATTTCGCTCGATCGGCTTGGGCTCGAGCAGGTCGGCTCCCGGGTGCTCTTCATGCAGGGCGACGCCTGCAATCTGAAGCCCCTCTATGCCGGCTATGACCTTGTCTTCGCCGGCAATCTCATCGACCGTCTCTACGACCCCTCGCTGTTTCTCGACGGCATCACCTCGCGGATCCTCCCCGGGGGGCTGCTCGTGATCACCTCCCCCTACACATGGCTCGAGGAGTACACGCCGAAGGCCAAATGGATCGGTGGCCGGCGTGAACATGGCGAGCCGCTGTCGACGCTGATGGGACTGACGCGGTCGCTCGAGCCGAGGTTTTCCCTGGTGCACCGCGAGGACGTCCCGTTCGTGATCAGGGAGACGGCGCGGAAACACCAGCATTCGGTGGCGGAGATGACGGTCTGGCGCCGCAATTGAGCGGGGCACGCCGGGTGTGTTAGCATCGATCCCGGCGGGCGGTGCCCAGGAAATGCTCTCGGGCCGCCTCCAGTCACGCAGCCCTTCCTTGCGGCGGATGGATCATGCCGACAGACGCTCCTTTCGATCCCTGTAGACAGTGGCTCGGCATCGATGCGGTTGATCTGGGGAATGCCCGCCTCGTGCTGGGCGTGTCGCCGCAGGAGGCCGATCCGTTGATTGTCCGGCGGGCAGCCGAAGCCCGCCTGAATCTGCTGCGTGCTATTTCACCGGGCCCGTTCGCGATGGCACGGGCAGGTCTCATCAAGCGGGTTGAAGAAGCGCGAGAGAAGCTGCTCGCGGAGATCGCCGCCATCCCGCCGCGGCCCCAGACCGGCGCGGCTGTCGGGTTTGCCATGCCCGCGCCGCCATCGCAGAGGGCCGCTCCTCCGACTGCCGGGCCGATAATGCCGCAGGGACCGGGAGTGGTTCCTGGCGTGCCACCCGTCGTTCCGGCTGCGGTGCCCCCTGTGCCGCCGGTGGTGCCCCCTGTGCCGCCGGTGGTGCCTGGTGGAGCGTTTCGCAGCGAGGGTGGTGGTGTCGAGGCGATCGCCATCCGCACGACCGTGTATCGGAAGAAGACCCCGGTGGCAGGCATCGCCCTGACGGTACTGGCGCTCTCCGGCCTGGCTGGCGGGCTCGTCTACTACACCGTCTATGGGAAGCTCAAGGACGGGAAGCCCAAGCAAGGGAAGTCGGGCGAGCGTCAGTCAGCCCTGGTCGAGCCGACGGCTGACCCGGTCAGAATTCCGCAGAAGAACTCGCGGCGTGCCGACAAAGACGACGACGGTTCGACCGATCCCGCATCCGATCGCGCCGTGTCGACGAGCAAGGCACCATCGCAACGAACGGAACGCACTCGGCCGTCGCGGCCCAAACCAGAGTCCGAAGACGAGCCAAGGCCTGCGGAGGAGTCAGCGGGGGCGGGAAAGATGGAGGCTGCCGTGCCTCCGCCAAAGCCAATGCGCAAGCCCGCGAGCGAAATGCCAGCTGAGCAGAAGCCAGCCGAGATGAAGGGCGTGCTTGAGAAGCCAGAGGAAGACAAGCCTGCCGATGACCCGCCTGCCGAAGCGATGGCAAAAGAAGATAGCCGACTCGACGCCACGCTCGCAGAGGCGCTCGAATCGCTGCGACGCCAGGAAGACGACACCGTCATGCAACTGTTGGCGGTGGCATCCAAGCAGGCGGGGGGCAACGACGCCAAGGAGCGGGTGGCCAGTTGGAAGCTGCTGGCCACGTATTACAAGGGGTTCCTCGACTATCGCGAGAAGGCCTTGGCCGCGGTGAAACCGGGGGACGAATATGACGTCAAAAATCAGAAGGTCGGAGTGGTGGAAGTGGATGACGAGAAGTTCATCTATCGTGTCGCGGGCGGCAACAAAACGGTTCCCCGCGATAAGATCCCGGCCGGCATCGTGCTGGCCATCGTGATGCAGTGGTTCGACGCCAATCCCGCCAACGATCTTTATGTCGGTGCCTATCATCTCGCGAAGCCGGAGCCCGACCCAAATCGCGCCCGCGAGCATTGGGAGCAGGCGCTCGCGGCAGGGGCGGATGCTTCCGGTCTGCTGCCCCTGCTCGACGACCCGGTATTTACCCGGTCTGAGTAGGGCCAGCCGCTCAGAGCATGGCCGCAAGCAGACTGCGGAGGTCTTCCGTGGCGAGTTGCACCGGATTGCCCCGCATGCTCGCTCCACCAGAATTGTCGGCCAGCCAGTCGATCTGATCGGCCGTGACGCCTAGTTCCGAAAGCCTGCGTGGCGCGCCCGACTCCAGACACAGCCGTTCGATCCTCTGCACGAAGGCGTCCGCAGCGGTTGCCAGATCCCGCGACGCGGAAGGGTCGACCGCCCGCTCGAGCAGGGCGAAATCGTCTCGAACCACCTCACGGTTGACCCGCAGCGCAGCAGGCAGCATGACGGCACAGGCCACCCCGTGCGGCGTGCCGCATGCGACGCCAAGCGCCGCCGCCACGCCGTGTGCGAGACCGAGGCCCGAGTTGGTCAGCGCGAGTCCAGAGAGCAACGCCGCATGACTCAGTGCCGCCCGATCAGCCGCCCGGCTATCGGCCCAGCGTTGCGGATCATCGCCCGTGGGCATCGGCGTCAACAGCCTGGGCAGCGCGTGCAGCGCCCGCGGCAGCGATTCGAGCACCAGGCACCTGGGCAGTGGCTTCGCGAACCGACACACAAACGATTCAATCAACTGCGTGATGCAGTCGAGCCCCGACGCGGCGATGGTGGACGAGTCGCACGACGCCGTCAGGTCGGGGTCGACGAGCGCTGCCCGCGGCACCATCATCGGGCTCCGCATGCTCTTCTTGAACCGCCGCCGTGGGCAGGAGATGACCGCGTTTCGCGTCGCTTCTGCGCCGGTGCCGGCCGTGGTGGGCACTGCGACCATGGGCAGCGGCCAGTGTCGGATGGCGATCCCGCGGCCGACCCCCTCGAGGTGATCGACGATGAAGGTGTCGAGATCGATGCTCGTTCGCTGGTCGATGGGCATGTTGGTCGCCAATGCCGCCAATGCTTTGGCCAGATCGATGGTCGACCCGCCGCCCACTGCCACCATCACCACGCCGTCGAGATTCTCGTGCTGGAGGCCGTCGAGGGCGGCGGCCAGTTGGTCGACCGTTGGCTCGCCGGTGCTTCGGGCAACGACCCGGGACTCGATCCCGGCGGCGGAGAGGCTGGCCTCGATCCGCTGCCGCGCCCCAGAACGTTCGAGGCTCGCGGTCCCTCCGACGATCCAGGCCCGCCTGCCGAGAAGTTCAACCGTTGTGCCAATCTCGTCGATCCTGCCGGCGCCGAACCGGATCAGCGGCGGTGCAAAAAAATCGTAGGCAGCGAGGGAGTCGTCCATGGACCGTGACATGTGGTTATCATAGCCTGCCTATCCACCATGACCGATCCCCTTGCCATACCCGTCTGCCCGCATCCGATCGTGGGCTCGATCCGGCCGCCGGGATCGAAGAGCATCACCAATCGGGCCCTGGTCTGCGCGGCGTTGGCCCGCGGCGAGAGCCTACTCACCGGGGTGCTCGATAGTCAGGATACGCGGGTGATGGCCGCGGGCCTGGCGGCGCTCGGCATCGGGGTGATCGCTGACTGGTCGCGGGGCGAGGTCCGCGTGGCGGGGGCGGGGGGCACCGTGCCGGCCGCCGAGGCGACAATCGATTGCGCCGCCAGCGGCACGACGATTCGCTTCCTCTCGGCGGTCTGCGCGATCGGTCACGGCACCTATCGACTGGACGGCACGCCGCGAATGCGCAAACGACCCATCGGTGATCTGCTGGAGGCGCTCCAGTCGCTCGGTGTCGACGCCACCGCCGAGAGCCCTGGGGGATGTCCTCCGGTGGTGATTCGCTCGCGGGGCTTGCGTGGCGGTGCGGCCAGTGTGCGGGGCAGCACGTCGAGCCAGTTCGCCAGCGGGCTGGCCATGGTGGCACCATGCACGCCGCAGGGCATGCAGATCCAATTCGCCGGCACGCTCGTCTCGCTTCCCTATCTCGACATGACGCGGCGTGTGATGGAGGCCTTCGGTGCGAACTGCTCGCCCGAGGGAGACCGTGGCTGGCGGATCGCGTCATCAGGCTACCAGGGCCGTGGCTACGCGATCGAACCCGACGCCTCGGCGGCCAGCTATTTCCTCGCGGCCGCTGCGATCACCGGCGGCAGCGTGAGAGTGGAGGGACTCTCACGCCGAAGCATGCAGGGCGACGTCGGCTTTGCCGATGCGCTCGGCCGCATGGGCTGCACGGTCGCATGGGACGACGGGACTGATGAGTCGATCACGGTGACCGGCCGCGCGGTCCGCGGTATCGACATCGACATGAACGCGATCAGCGACACGGTGCCGACGCTCGCTGTCGTGGCGCTTTTCGCAGACGGTCCGACCACGATCCGAAACGTCGCCCACATCCGCGACAAGGAGACCGACCGCATCGGCGACCTTACCTGCGAACTCCGCCGCCTGGGCGCCACGGTCGTGGAACATGCCGACGGACTCACGATCGCACCGGTCGGGCACGCGGGGGCGGACTCACCTGGGCCGGGCAGTGCCGGGCTCCATGGCGCGACCGTGAAGACCTACGACGATCACCGCATGGCGATGAGTCTGGCCCTGGTGGGGCTGCGGGTGCCAGGGGTTCTCGTTGCCGATCCGGCCTGCGTTGGCAAGACGTTCCCTGACTACTGGGACCGTCTGGATGCCATCACTCGGGCGTGACTCCCAGCATGGCCGCCGCGCGTTCGATCAGTTCGTCCACTATTGAAGCCTGAGGCCGGCCACCCGTGACAGGAGGTGCCATGGCGTTGTCGCAGGCGTCGGTGGCGATGAACCCGCCGCCACAGTGCTGGCAGTAGACCCGCTGTCCCAGCAGCATCACACGAATGCGGAGGCTGCGACCGCAGACTGGGCAGGATTGGTGGTAGCAGACAGGATTGTCGAGTTCGTGACTCATCTGATTTCCCCCACGGCGGACTGATGGCGGCGGAGTGATGACGGATGGCGAAAACGTGAAGCGATCTGTGGCCCGACGGGTAGGAATTCTAAGTCCACAGTTCCCTTCCGGCAATTCCGGGAAAGATGAGAATTCTGCAAGATACGTGTGTGTTTCTTTGGAACTTGCCGTTGCGCCGCTATAATCGCGGGAAGTGAGGGTGCATACAACTTTCCCCGGCCGTTGTCGTTGAATGCGGGAGGGTGTCTGGCTTTGTCGCCAACCCCGCGATTTGAGCACGTTTGCCACGCCGCCGGTTCTCGCCATGCTGTACCGTCCCTGGCTGATTCCGCTGGTGGTTCTCTTCTGGTGCGCCAGCAGCGGTTGGCTGCTGTTGGCGAAGATCCTGCCTTCGCTCTCGCCCGGGTCGCCGCCAGGGTATCAGGCGCTCTACATGGCGGAGAACCGGCCTGTTCCCGTGGCATGGACCGTGCTTTGGAATGACCAGCCGCTGGGATGGGCGATGAGCCAGTCGGAACGTACCGAGCCAGGGGGCATGGAGGTGGAGAGCCTGCTCCATTTCGACCGGCTTCCGATCGACGAGGTGCTGCCGGTGTGGACCAAGTTGCTGCTGCGGCAGTCGTTCACCCCCGGCGTGTCATACGCCCTCGACGCGCGGGGCCATCTGACGATCGACCCGCAGGGGGATCTCCGGTCGTTTCAGTCGGTGGTGAACCTGCCGGCCACCGCCGACCGGGTGTTTCTCAACGGCAGGATCGACAAGGGTGAGGTCACCGTCGACGTGCGGGCCCACGGCATGAACTACACCGTCTCCCGGCACCTGCCGAGGCAAATCACGATCGGCGACGAACTCTCGCCACAGGCCACGTTGCCCGGGCTCTATCATAACCGTCAATGGACGGTTCCGGTCTACAGCCCGCTGCGGCCCGGCCAGGCCCCGATCCAGATTCTTCACGCCAGGGTCGCCGGCGAAGAGTCGATGTTTTGGGATGACAAACTGGTGCGGGTCGATGTGGTGCACTACCGGGACGATCCTGCGATGCACCGCGAGCCGCGCTGCCGACTGTGGGTCGATCGCAGTGGCCGCGTTCTGAAGCAGGAGTCGCTGATACTCGGCGCGAAGCTGGTCTTTCTACGGCGGTCTGACGAGGCCGCCGTAGACTTAGTCAGCAGCGTTACGATGCCGTCGGATGATGGCGAGGCCGCGGCCGAGACTGCCGGTCAGGAGAACCCATGATCGAGTTCGACCACGTCACCCGCACCTACGGGCCCAAGCCCGCCGTCACAGATCTGAGTCTGTCGATCCCCAGGGGCGAACTCTTCGCGCTCTTGGGGCCCAACGGGGCGGGCAAGACCACGACGATCAAGATGTTGGTGGGGCTGCTGCGGCCATCCCGCGGTGCCGTGCGTATCTGCGGGCATGATCTGGCGAAGGAGGCACGCAGCGCCCACCTGCACACCGGCTACGTACCCGACGAGCCCACGCTCTACGACAAGCTCACCGGCCGGGAGTTCCTCTGGTTCATCGCCGACATGTTCGGCATGCCGCGGCATGTCGCCACGCAGAAGATCGATCGGGAGATCGACCATTTCGAACTGGCCGAGTTTGCCGACGACCTCGCCGAGAGCTACTCGCTCGGCATGAAGCAACGGCTGGTCTTCGCCGCCGCACTGCTCCACGATCCCGATGTCCTCGTGCTCGACGAGCCGATGGTGGGGCTCGATCCGCGGAGCGTCCGGATCGTCAAAGACCTTCTCAAGACACGCACCCAGGAGGGCATGACGGTCTTCATGTCGACGCACACGCTTGCCATGGCCGAGGAGATGGCCGACCGGGTGGGCATCATGGTGCGAGGGCAGTTACGGTTTCTGGGCACCATCGCCGAACTCCGAGACCACATGGCCGTGGAAACAACGAACCTCGAGAATCTGTACCTCGAGCTCACGACCGCCAAGCCGGAATCGCCATGAGCGGCACGGCATGGTGGAGCATGACCGGTCGCGGCACGCACTGCGGTCCCAGCCGCTTGATCCCTGCGGAGGCGGAATCCCGGGTGTTGTCGAGGCTGCGGTCCACGATCGCGTGGGAGACGCTGCGGTCGATGCTATCTGGGGCGCGGCTACGGCTGGCTTTGGTGGTTCTGCTGAGCGCGGTCTTCTGGGGGTCGTTGTACGGCCTATTCATCGAAGGCTTCGCATTTCTCGAATCGATCCATGCCGAGGTGATCTCGCTGTTATTCAATGCGTTTTTCTCGTCGCTGATGATCATGCTGGTGTTCTCCACGGCAATCCTGCTGTATGGAAACATGTATTGCTCGCCCGAGGCGAGGCTGCTGCTGACGCTGCCTATTCGGGCCGAGGCGATCTTTTCCCACAAGTTCCACGAGGCGATGTGGTTTTCCAGTTGGGGCTTCATCCTGCTGGGCAGCCCGATGCTCGTCGCCTACGGAGTCGTGCGGGGGTCGCCGTGGACGTATTACCTGCTGCTGCTGCCGTTCATGGTGTCGTTTGTGGTGATTCCTGCCACGCTCGGCGGCATCTGCTGCATGTCGGCGGTCGCGTGGCTGGGGCGGCTGAGGGTGCATGCGCTCGCGATCCTCGTCGCGGTCATCTGTGCGGGAGCGGCATGGCTGGGATGGTCGCTGCTCGGTTCGGTGACCGTAGCCGGTGGGACCTCTCAATGGTTTGATACGGTGCTGGCGCGGCTGTCCATTGCCGAACAGAAGTTTCTCCCCAGTTGGTGGCTCTCCAGCGGGTTGATCGAGGCGGCCCGAGCCAGCGAGCAGCCGGAAGCCCGGCTTGCCTCGCTCTCCGAGGCGGTCAAATTCCTGGCGGTGCTGGTGTCGAACGGGATGCTGCTGCACTTGTTGGCCCGCTGGCTGGCGCGGTCGTGCTACCGGCAGGGGTACAGCCAGTTGGTGGGCGAGGTGCCCGCCCGTCGGCAACGGCGGATCGCCTGGGTCGACGAGGCTCTCTCCGCGGCCGGCACGGCCCGCGGTCGGCCACTCCGTTTGCTGCTCGTGAAAGACCTGCGACTTTTCCGACGTGACATCTCCCAGTGGTCACAGTTTGTGATCTTCTTCGGGCTGCTGGGGCTCTATTTTTTCAACCTGCGGGCGTTCAACTACAACATCGCCTACGCGTCGATGATCAGCTTTCTGAATCTGGCCGTGGCCGGGCTCATCCTCTCGACGTTCACGACCCGATTCGTCTATCCGATGATCAGCCTGGAGGGCCGGCGGTTCTGGATCCTCGGGCTCCTGCCGGTGCACCGTGACCAGATTGTCTGGTCGAAGTTCCTGTTCTCGTTCTTCGGGGGGCTTCTGCCCTGTTGCGCCTTGCTCTATCTGGGTGATTCCATGCTGGGGATTTCACGTTCGCTCATCTGGGTTCATGAAATTTGCTGCGTGGTGCTCTGCATGGGGCTCTCGGGGATCGCCGTAGGGCTGGGAGCGCGGATGCCCGACCTGCGGGAATCCTCGCCGGCGAAGATCGCGGCCGGCTTCGGCGGAACGCTCTGCCTGGTGCTGAGTTCCCTGTTCATCATGAGCGTGGTGATCATCGCGGCGATCCCCACGCACCTGGCCATGGCCTCTCGGGCATTCGGTGGTGGCGGACCGCCGCCGACCGGATTGCTGGGCTGGGCGAGCGGACCGCAGGGGACGGCCACGAGCCTGCTGGTGGTCTCATTCCTGGGGCTAATCGCCACGTTTCTCCCGCTGGAACTGGGTTTGAGGGCCTTCCGGCGGCTCGAGCCGTAGCCGTGGCGGAGAACCTGGCGGTTATAGTTTCGGGTGCGGCTGCGGTTAAAACGAGAGACCGCACCGGAGGGCAGCCGCATGGTCAACCGAATCGCCCCGAAACCGTCTTCCAACGCTGCGAGCCCCCGCATCGGCGCGGTGCAATACCTCAACACCAAGCCGCTCGTGTATGGCCTCGCCGCCCGCGGCATCGATGTGGCCTACGATCTCCCAAGTCGGCTGGCTGACCAGCTTTCGGCCGGTCTGCTCGACGTGGCTTTGATCCCGTCGATCGAACTGTTTCGCGGCGCCGCCTACCGCGTCGTCTCCGACGCGTGCATCGGCTGCCGGGGTCCGGTGATGAGCGTGAAGCTGTTCTTTCGCACGCAGCCTGGCCGAGTCGCGAGACTGGCGGTGGACGAAGGATCGCGGACGAGCGCGACGCTGGCCCGCATTCTGCTCGCCGAGCGGCACGGCGTCGTGCCGCAGATCGAGGTGCTGCCCATCGGTGCGGGCCTCGCCGATACCTCGGCAGATGCAGTGCTCCTGATCGGCGACCGGGCGATCGGTTCGCAACCGGGGTCGTTTCAGCTGATCTGGGATCTCGGCGACGAGTGGTGCCGCTGGACCGGACTGCCGTTCGTGTTCGCTGTCTGGGCCGCTCGCCCCGGCATCGACGCTCGGAGCATCGCCCCCCTGCTGGCGGCGGCCCGCGATGCGGGGCGGGCCAATCTGGCCTCGATCGCCGCCGCTGAGGCGTCTTCGCACGGGCTCACCGTGCCTCAATGCCTGAGCTATCTCCGCGACAACCTTCACTACGAACTCGGCCCGCGGGAGCGGGCGGCACTCGTGCGTTTCTACCGGCATGCGGAAACCATGGCGTTGGCCCCGGCTAGCTTCGACGTCGCGACGGCGCTGCCTTCCACGGTATGATTCGGGCCAGACGAAGCGGCGACACCTCGCGAAACATCCATGGCAGCATCGATCCAACGCATTCTCGACGACACCGTGGCAGGCCGCCGGTTGGAGGCCGCCGACGCCGTGCGTCTGCTCGAGTCGCGGGAACTGGCCGCCATCGGACGGGCGGCCGATGCCGTCACGCGGCGGCTCCACCCTGAGCCGTATCGCACGTACAACATCGACCGCAACATCAACTACACGAACGTCTGCACGGCGGTCTGCGACTTCTGCGCGTTCTACCGCGGTCCAAAGCATCCCGAGGGCTACGTGCTCGACCGGGAAACGCTGCTGGCAAAGATCGAGGAGATGGTGTCCGTCGGCGGCGATCAGATCCTCATGCAGGGTGGGCTGCATCCGACGCTCACGCTCGAGTGGTACGAAGAACTGCTGCACGACATCAAGGACCGCTTTCCGCAGGTGAATGTCCACGGCTTCTCGCCGCCGGAGATCTACCACTTCACGAAGATATCGAAGCGGCCGCTGCGGGAGGTGCTCGAGCGGCTGGCCCGTGCGGGCTTAGGCTCGCTGCCGGGCGGTGGCGGCGAGATCCTCGTCGACCGCGTGCGGTCCGCGATGACACGCGGGAAAGTAATGACCGACGACTGGCTGGAAGTGCATCGCCAGTGGCACGAACTCGGCGGTCGCAGCACGGCCACGATGATGTTCGGCCATATCGAGACACTGCCCGAGCGGATCGAACACCTGGAGCGGCTGCGGCAACTGCAGGACGAGACGGGTGGCCTCACCGCCTTCATCTGCTGGTCGTTTCAGCCCGACAACACGGAGATGGCCGACATCCCGCCGTCTGGTCCGTTTGAATATCTCAAGACGCAGGCGGTGGCGAGGCTCTATCTCGACAACGTGGCGAACATTCAGTCGAGCTGGGTGACGCAGGGCCGGGAGATCGGCCAGCTCGCACTGCTCTTCGGCGCCAACGACATGGGCAGCCTGATGCTCGAAGAAAACGTGGTGAGCGCGGCGGGCACCGTGCATCATCTCACGCTCGAGCAGATGCGATCGGCGATCTCGGAGCTGGGCTGGATTCCACGGCGGCGGAACGTCTTCTACGAACTGTTCGAAGACGACGACGCCGTCACGCCAGCCGATCCCGCGCGTGAAAAAGCCCGGTCCGTGCACCTGCCCGTGGCGGCGACGACGCCGTGAGGAAGGAGCCTGAGTCACGCGGATTGGTTCGCCGGCTGCGGCATGCTCGTCGCCGGCGGACTTTGCTACAGGAGGCTCGTGGGCGATGGTGAATCGCTCGTGAGTCGCAAAGTGCACCGGCTCCTGCGCGTGCCTCCGACCGGCTCCTCAGCATCGGGAGATTTTCGTGCTTTTCGGGGAAGCCTGATTCGCGGCTTCTCAGTCGTTCAGGAAAGACACTCTTCGTGACCGAGATCCGCTCCTGCACGACGCCGATCACGCTGCGGGCACGGCACGTGCTCCCGGTTGCCGCGGAGCCGATCGAAAATGGCTGGGTGCGGATCGAGCGGGGCAGAATCTCTGGAGTCGGCCGTGGCCAGCCCAGCGGACCGGTGGCTGATCTCGGTGATGCGATCATTCTGCCGGGGCTCGTCAACGCGCACACGCATCTGGAGTTTTCCGATCTCGACCATCCGCTCCCCCCCGGCGGTGGCCTTCCCGCATGGATCGAACGCGTGGTGGCGATGCGTCGGTCGCGGGCTGCTTCTGGCACCGATGAAGCTGCGAGGCTGCGAGCTGCGGTCGTCACTGGACTTGAGCAGTCAGCGGCGGCTGGGGTGACGGCGATCGGCGAGATCGCGACGGCAGCACATCCGATGGCCGCCGCAGGCGGGCCACTTGTGCGAGTTTTTCGCGAGACACTCGGGCTGTCGAGCACCGCCATGTATGCGGCTTGCTCGTCGCTGCATCGCGATCTGGATCGGATGAGTGCAGAAGGAACCTGCATCGGCATCTCGCCCCACGCCCCTTATTCCGTGGCGGAATCGCTGGGACGCGAGGTGGTTGGCGAGGCTGTGTGTCGGCGGCTGCCAGTGATGATGCACCTGGCCGAAAGCCGCGACGAGGCAGAACTGCTCACCACCGGCGGCGGTGCCTTCCGCACGTTGCTCGAGCAGTTAGGGGCCTGGCAGCCAGGCTCGCCGCCGCGGTTCCTGTCGGTGGCCGACTGGATCACACTCCTGGCCAGAGCACCGCGGGGCGTCGTGGTGCACGGCACGTTTCTGCCGGAGGATCAAGTGGCACTCTCGCGGCTCGCGCGGCATCGCGATCGGCTGTGTGTGGCGGTCTGCCCGCGCACCACGCTCGCGCTTGCCGGCAGGCTTCCGCCTGTGGCGGCCTTTCGGGCAGCGGGCATCCGCGTGGCGATCGGCACCGACAGCCGTGCGTCGAACCCCGATCTCTCCGTGCTGGCCGAGTGCCGGGCGCTTGTCGCGGGCGGCGTGGTCAGCCCGCGTGAGGCCCTCGCGATGGCCACGCAGCATGGGGCGTGGGCTCTGGGCTTCGAACGTCGCTGCGGCATGCTCGCACCGGGACGGTCCGCCGATCTGACCATCCTCCGGCCGTCGTCGCGGCATGCCGACCCCAGCGAAGCCGTGCTCGATCCTGCCACGCAGATTGCCGCCACGTTCCGCCGCGGCCGCGTCATCGCCGGCAGCATCTCCTGAAAATGAAAAATGGGGGAAATGGCGCCAGCCACCAAAATTGGAGAAGCTGCCATCTTGCCCAGATTTGGTGGCTGGCACGTTTTTCTTGGAGAAACTGGCATCTTGCCCAGATTTGGTGGCTGGCACCTTTTTCTGGCACCTCGTTCACCGATCCGGAATTTGAACGGCAGCGATCAGCACCTCGTTGCCCCCGATGATTGTCGTTAGGTGCCCTTTTCCCCGGGTGTCCTCAAGCAGGCAGATGCTTCCCGGCTTGAGATCGCATTGGCTGCCGTCGCTTGCGCGAACAGTTGCTTGCCCGGTGAGAATGAACATCCATTGTCTGAAGGGTGTGCAATGCCAGCCACCGACCCAGTCCGCAGCGAATCTGAGGAGGTTCCACCCTTCAGCTCGGCTCACGGCAGAAACATCGAGCGGTGGTTCGGGCGGTGCGAATTGCTCTGACTGGAGCGGTATGGTCGCAGTTTTAATATGCGACTCGCCTAGACCGTCCGAAAACAGGTGAATGTATTCCAAAGGTTGTCGCATAGTGACTTACGGCAAAAAAGGGGGGGAGTGAATTCAATCACGTGCCGTGGAATCGGTCGCAGAAAAAGCCGCTCTCGTCCTCTCAGTGTCGACTGCGGTTGACGGGAACAGGCGACGACAGCGTGTGTAGCGATCGTGGCAAAAGTCGCTCCCGTCCCCGATTCGTCCTCCGCCTCGGGGGCACTTCGCAAAAAGACAACGGCGTCACCAAACGACACCGGGCCGGGCATCTTGCGATGCCCGGCCCGGTTGTGAGTGGTCAATGGAGAAAGCTCGTTCAGGCGGAGCGAGCGATCGTCTCGCTACGACGGCGACGCCGCTGCTCGATCAGGCCGAACGCCCCCGTCAGGAGCGCCGCGACGCTACCGAAGCCAGCGGGGTCGATCTCGGGGACTGACGACGTTAAAGCTGAAACAACCAAGGCATTGATCGTGGGTCCGTCCCCTGTGAGCTTGTCGTATCTGATAAAGATCTCACCTGCACCAGTTGAACTCACCACATCCTGAATGGCATAGATGTAGTTAGTTTCAGCACCGCTGATGGCAAGGGTATCGGCAACCGATCCGCCGTTGTAAGAGACTGTAAACGAACGAGGAGTGCTGAAGCCAAGATTTGACGAAAGCGTGTCGATCCGATAGCTGGTGTACGGGGCTAAGTCGGAAACGGTGAACGTGAGATACTCGGAGTTAAAGTACGCCCCGGCATTGATCAAACTTAACAGATTGTCGTCTTGCGTGGACGGAGATCCAGGGTCACTGAATCCCGCAGAGCCAGCGTTCAGGGCTCCCAAAATATAGACACCCGATCCGCTGGGACCTCCTCTCGCGATGCTGGAAGGCGTAGCGGAAAATGTGACGCCTTGAAAAGTTTGAGTTGCGCTCGGGAAGATGGATTGCGAGAAGTTCCCGTCCGCTGGTGTATAGATCGCCGCGAAGACAGAATTGGGATCAAGTGCGAGTCCGTCGGAAGGGTCGCCGCCGGTAAGTTGGATTATCGCGCCGCGTGCAGTTCCTTCGAATGAAGTGAGTCCTGCGGCAAGCATCACAGCCAGGCAATTGGCGAAGATAATTGCTTTCATGGGGTTGGGCTCTTTAGGGGGCGAGGTGATGCGTTCGTAGCGAAAACTAGCCCCCCGCCCCCTTCGTCTGCAAGCGGCCAGACGCAGTAAAATGCCGAATCGACACTGGCGCGCACCAATCGACACTGGCGCGCACGAATCAGCCCGCCGGCGCGCACGAATTGACACGAACGGCCCTTACTGCTGGACAGAAAAAAGGGACGGGAGCGAATTTCCCGTCTGGTTCGCAGAGGCCGCTCCCGTCCTCGATTTCCCTTTCACAAACGAAACCGGGCTGGGCATCCTGCGATGCCCAGCCCAGGGTGAGATCACGATCACCGCGAAGGTCTCGAGTCAGGCCCGCTTGCGACGCCGCCACATCGAGTAGCCACCCCAGACCAGACCGGCGAGGGCCATGGCGTAAGTGGAGGGCTCGGGCACGACGACGGGCGTTCCCACGAAACGCACTTCACTCAGGCCGATGTAGTCGCCGCTACCATAGTTCAACGTGTAGGCCATCTTGACAGCCTTTACGTTTTGCGCGGTCAAACCATTGATGTTGTTTTGATAGCCGATACCGGTGTACGTCCCCGACCAGACTGCCTCCGCCAGTGTCCCATCAAATAGAGTCGAGCCCTCGCCGCTCGTGTCAGCGCCCGTCGAGTACGAAATCGTCGCCAACTGCACACCTCTCCCGTATGCGGTGGGGGATCCAGCATTACTCATATTCCATATCACCATCGCTTCAAGCGATGTGTTTTCTCCGAAAGTAAACAGAACAGACCCGTTGGTTCCATATGGGCCCCGATAATCTGACAGCCACACTTCCGGCCAGGTATTGTAAGCCTTGGAGTTCATCGTGACCCGCCCGTCCGTCAGGTCGATCATCCCACTTCCATCAAGCAAACGGGAAGCAGGGGCCCAGCTCAACTCGTTGGTTGCGACCGCGGTGATCGTGTTGCCGTCGAAATCGCCGATGAAGACGGGTTCAGCAAAAGTCGAGCCTCCTGCGGCGAGCGATGCGGCGATGGCCGTCACGCGGATCGCGGTTGTCACGACCAAACCGACGGCTGAGAGAACGAAGGGCCGACGGACGAACTTATCTATGAACTTGCCCACGAGCGCGACTCCGACAATGACGGCAGGGTTATGGTTAGAAACCCCACCAGTGAAGCGTTTTCATGGGTTCTGTCAACGCGACTTACCCCGCAAAATGCCGAATCGACACTGGCGCGCACGAATCGACACTGGCGCGCACGAATCAGCCAGCCGGCGCGCACGAATTGACACGGGCCGCCCTTACGGCTGACGCGGCTACCGGGATGCGCCATACTGCAGATGCTGACTCAGGCGATCCCCGCCCCACAAGCATCAGTGAGTACCCCCCTCGGCGGCAGCTCCCATGGATTCGACTCCAATCGCCCGCTTGCCCGCTGCGAATGCGACGGGGGTCGTGCCGCCAAGGATGGCGGCGCTTCGGCGGGCGCTTCCTCGGTGGCGGAAGCGGATCTTCTGGGCATTCCAAGTCGTGTTCTGGCTGGCAATTGGCGCGGCCGTGTTGGGGATGAGCATGGCTTTCAAGCCCGGCGAGCCGATGCCGTGGCTGCCGGTCGCACTGCGAGTGGCCACCGGCTTCGTGGTTTCGAGCCTTGTCTATCTGCTGTTCGATTTGCCGCGGCTCCGCGAGCTGCCGCGGAAGGTGCGGTGGCCGCTGATGGTGGGCGTGGCGGTGGTAGCGCTCGCAGCATCGATTCTGCTGCTCATCGGCGGCGGCGTCGGCGGGCCCACGAACTGGACCCGTGAGACGACGCTCGGGCCGCTCGTGCCGCGGCTGATCGCGGCGGGCCTCTGGTGCTTGATCGTCTTCGGGCTGGAGCTGATCGAGGATCTCTACCGGGCAAAGATCCTGCTCGCGGAGAACGAGGCGACCGCGATGGATCTGGAACTCCGGATGCTCAAGGCGGAGGCGGAGGCCCGCACGTTCGAACTGCGGCAACTGCAGGCGCAGATGAATCCGCATTTCCTTTTCAATGCGCTCAACGCCGTGGCGGCCAGCAAGGACGACCCCGAGGCCGTGGAGAGCGTCACCCGCGACCTCGCCGACTATCTACGGTTCACGCTCGAAGAGGCCCGCGAGTTTGAGCCGCTGTCACGGGAATTGCAGGCCCTCGAGAAATACCTTGCTGTTCAGCAGGCGCGGTTTGGCGACAACCTCGTCTGCCGTTTCTCATGCGACAGGGCAGCCCATGCCGTGATCGTGCCGCCGATGCTGATTCAGCCGATCCTCGAAAACGCGCTGCACTATGGAGCCCAGACGAGCAGCATGCCGCTGCGGGTGAGCGTGACGGCGAAGGTGGCCGATGGCTGGCTCGAGGTGGTGGTCGCCAACACCGGCCGATGGGTGCCGCCCGACACGTCGCGTTCGCCCTCCACTGGGATCCGTTCGCTCCGCAAGCGGATGGCCCTGCTGGTCGATGAGGCGGCCACCGTCGATACGGTGATCGACCCGGACCTCGATGGCGGCTGGGTGCGGGTCGTCATCCGGATGCCTGCGACGCTCACCCAGCCATCGCCGGCCGTCCGCGAACCGACCCCAGCTGAGGAACTCGTCTGACATGCCTTCAGTCTCACAAGCCGCCCGCATCCCTCCGGATAGCACGATGATCACGGCCCTGCTCGTCGACGACGAGCCTCGTGCCAATGAACGGATGCAGAAACTCCTCTCAGCCTATCCGGAGATCGTCGTCTCCGGCGTCGCCGGGAACGTCGCCGAGGCCCGGGCCTTTCTCGAAACGCATTCGCCGGACGTCGTATTTCTCGACGTGGAAATGCCGGGGGGCAGCGGTTTCGACCTGCTCAAGGATGTGTCCGATGCCACACAGGTGGTGTTTGTCACGGCTCGCGAGAAGTATGCCGTGCAGGCGTTCGCTGCTGCGGCCCTCGACTATCTCGTGAAGCCTGTTGATCCCGAAAGACTCGCCGACACGGTCGCCCGCCTCCAGAAGCAGGCTGCCGGCACGCGGGGCCGGCCGAGAGGGGACCGCGAGCAGGGCACCGACGACCTCGACGCGGACGAGGCTGCAGCCGTGGCGGTCCTGGGGCTTGATGACGTGGTGAACGTGCCCTTGGCCGGCAAGACCACGTCGAATGTGGTGACCGTCAGTGACATCTGCTGGATCGAGTCGCTTCGTAACTACACGCGGGTGGCGCTCAAGCCACCGGTAGGCGTCGTGCTCTTCCGTCGCCGGCTGACCTATTGGGACAAGGTTCTGCCTACGAGCGCTTTTGCGCGGGTGGGCCGGTCGTACATTGTCCAACTCGCAGCGATCGAGCAGGTCGATTGGTCGTCGCGGAACGAGACGGTGGCGACGTTTGGCGAGGGCGTGGAACCGCTCGCCCTCGGCCGGCTCCCGGGCATGCGGCTACGGGAGATTCTCGGCGGCCACGCCTAACGAGCTGAAAAAGGTGACAGTCACCATTTTTGGGCTCACTATGGTGAGGATCATTCCCTTGCTTGCGCTGCGGGCTTGGATGGAGCCCCGCTCATAAGCAATTGACTCCCCGCTCCCATGCAAGCCCGACGCGCGAGCGAGGGAATCCGCGATGCATGTTTGAGCCCCGCACCCCCCGCATTGACTTTTTGGGCCACCAAAACTAATATTTTGAGAAGTCAAAATCATGGTTTTGAGGAGCCAAAATATGCGGCGTCGCGGATTCACGCTGGTGGAACTGCTGGTCGTGATCGCGATCATCGGCGGGCTCGTGGGCCTGCTCCTGCCCGCGGTGCAGGCGGCCCGGGAGTCTGCTCGTCGGGGACAGTGTGGCAATAGCCTCCGCCAGATCGGCATCGCGATGCAGACCTTCCTCGACGCACGTCGTCACTTTCCGTCCGGGTATCTGGCCGACACTGCGGCCGCTGGCCGCGATCCCGCCACGTTCGACGCACCGCCTGGCACGGGGTGGGGCCTGGCGATCGCTCCGTATCTGGAGGAGGGGGCCGCTGCGGCAGCCTACGATGCGACGGCTGGGGTGGCTGCCGTCGCCAATCGACCGATCGTTTCACGCCGGCTGACGACCTTCCTGTGCCCATCGTCAACCGGCCTTCGCGATGCGTTCGCCGTCCTCGATGCCAGCGGCGCGGCCCACGGATCTGGGGCGATGCTTGGTCGCAGTGACTATGTCGCCAACGCCGGCCATGAGGATCCCTGGGATGGATCACCCCGTGTTGAATGGCGCGGCATCGCCAACGGACCGCTCTATCGCAACTCAAGGCTGCGAGCAGCCGAGGTGATCGATGGTCTGTCAAAGACCGTGTTCGTGGGCGAACACTCGCAGGCCCTCTCGCAAAAGTCCTGGGCTGGGATCGTGGCGGGCGGATTCAGTCACCCGGCCGATGCCTTTCGTGGTACCACGGCTGCCGAGCACGCCGCGGCCCTCGTGCTGTCGCACAGCGGCCCTGCGGCCGGCGAGGCGGGCATCATTCACGTGCCCAACGACCCGGCCGGGCATTGCGACCAGATGTATTCGCAGCACCCTGCCGGTGCGAACGTCGTGATGGGAGACGGGGCGATGCGTTTCATTGCCGCAGCCATCGACCGCACCACGTGGGCCGCGTTGGCAAGCGCCTCGGGCGGCGAGGTCGCCGCCGTCGACTGAAAAAGGTGCCAGCCACCAAAATTGGGGAAGCTGGCATCTTGCCCAGATTTGGTGGCTGGCACCTTTTTTACAGGCGGCAGTTGGCGATCTGTGTTTCGATGATCGCCGAAGCGCCGATGGCGTCGAGCCGCTCCATGATCGCGTGGGCCTCGCCGCGCTTCACCATCGCCCGCACGGCGCACCAGTCGGGGTCTTCAAGTCCACTGACCGTCGGTGAGTTGAAGCCGGGGGTGATTTTCTCGGCCTCGGCCAGCCGAGTTCTCGGCACGTTGTATTCGAGCAGCGACCAGTTGCGAGCGATCACGATCCCCTCCAGCCGCCGTACGATCCGGTCGGCGGTCGCCGCGTCGCGAACCTTTTCGTTCTGCACGAGCACCGTTTCATATCGGCCGATCTCGTCGAGCACGCGGAGCCGGTTGGCGGCGAGCGTGCTGCCTGTCTCGACCAAGTCAACGATGGCGTCTGCCACGCCGAGGTTGATCATGATCTCGACGCTCCCGGACAGCTCCACGAAGTGGGCCTCCACGCCCCGCTCCGCCAGCCACTGCCGCGTGATCCGTGGGAAGCTGGTGGCAACCCGCTTGCCCGCGAGCTGACGGGCGTCGGTCACGGGGGAATCGTCGGCGACACAGAGGGCCAGCCGGCAGGAGCCGATGCCGAGATCGAGCCGATGGATGAGCTTCTCGCCGCTTTCGGCCACGAGGTCGGCACCAGTGATGCCCAGATCGATCGCCCCCTCGGCCGTCAGCACGGGGATGTCGTCGGTCCGCAGGAAAATCACTTCGACCTGCATGCCACGGCAGAGGGCGAACAGGCTTCGTTCGTTGCGGCGGAAAGAGACGCCGGCATCGTTGAGGAGTTGCGCAGAGATTTCTGCGAGGCGTCCCTTGCTGGGAACGCCGATCCGCAAGAGCGGTGTTTTAGCGTGATCGCTCACGAATTGGCTCCGTCGGTGCGTTGAGAAGTGGAGGGCGAGTTGTGGTGGCCGCCGCCGGCGGTACGAGCCGCCTTCTCGTCGAGTCCGGAGATGCCGAACCGGCGGGCGAGTTCGTCCTCCACTTGGGAGAGGCCCACGCCGCGGCAGGCGAGCAGGACGAGCATGTGGTAGACGAGGTCGGCCGCCTCGGAGACGACCCGCTCGTCGGTTTCATGGTCAGCGGCCGCGACCAGTTCGCCGGCCTCTTCGGTGACCTTGGCGCCGATGGCGGGCACGCCGCCGGCGAGCAGCCGGCTGGTGTAGGATCGTGCAGAAGGATCGCCCTTCCGCGCCACCACCACCTGCTCCAGGTTTTCCAGGGTTTCGCCCAACCGACGCATCGATGGCTCCAGACAGTCACCAGCATGAGGCCGCCCCGCCGGCCGCTCCGGAAGGGCCTCCAACTCTACCATGCCGGGTGGTGCCGTTCGTCGAACCGCAGTCGGCGTTGGGCGGCCTCGTCAGGCCGGCCCTGGGCGACGATTGCTGGATTCTCTCCGGGCCCACCGCGTCTGGAAAAACAGCCCTCAGCCTGCTTCTGGCCCGCCGGCTCGACGCGGAAATCGTGAGCGTCGATTCGATGGCGGTCTACCGGGGGCTCGATATCGGCACGGCCAAGCCCACGCCTACCCAGCGGGCGGAGGTGCCCCACCACCTCGTCGATGTCGTGGAGTCGGGCGAAATCTACACCGTGGCCCGCTGGCTGGCCGATGCGGCGGCCGCCGTGGAATCCTGCCGGCGTCGCGGAAAACGCGTGCTCTTCGTGGGTGGAACGCCGCTCTACCTGCGGGCCCTCCGCGACGGTCTCGACCCGCAGCCGGCCGGCGATCCCGAACTCCGGCATTCGTTGGAGGCGGAAATACAGGCGAAAGGCTCCGGCCGTCTGCACGCTCGTCTGGCGGAGGTCGATCCCGTGGCGGCCGCCCGGATCCATCCGAACGATGCCCGGCGAATCATTCGTGCTCTGGAGGTGGTGGAGGTGACGGGGCAGCCGATGCCCTCGTCGTGGGCCGATCCGCAGCCGCTGCACCCGGTGTTTGCCCGGCAGATGCTCGTCCTCGACCAGCCGCGGCGAACGCTTCGCGACCGGATCGACCTGCGGGTGGAGGCGATGTTTGCCGAGGGGCTCATCGAGGAGACGCGCGTCGCCGCCGCCCAGCCCGGTGGCATCGGCGCGACGGCCTGTCAGGCAGCGGGCTATGCCGAGGCGCTCGAGGTGCTGGCGGGAAAAATGACGCCGAATCAAGCGATTTTGCTCACGCAACAGCGGACGCGGCAACTGGCCAAGCGGCAGCTGACATGGCTCCGCAGCTTCACGTCGGCCATTTGGATCGGGGCCTGAGCCGCCAGGGGCGACCCTGCCACGATCTGCTAGCACCGGGCGTGCTAGCACCGGATATGGGGGTGCGGGCGCGGCTGCCACCACAAAATCAGAAAAATCCTTGCCTTGCGTCGGTGGCCCGATACGTTCTCGCCCGTTGCGTCTGCGGCAGCCGTGAGGCGGCTTGCAGGACGCGACCAACGGATGGATCCGTTGCGATCGGCTGAGTTGATCGGATCGTGGCTCGAACGACGGAATTGGCCCGGTACCCCGGTGGGGTGCCGGCCCGGTGCCAGGATGGCACCCGCCCGGCGTGCGGCTCCGACAGGATGACGGTCGAAGCGTTAGGGATGACGCTGCCAGTGCTCGAGCCCCAGGTGGGCCGCGGGTGCGGGCATGGTCACTCACGCGTCGGCGCGTGATCCGGGGAGTGGCGCGTGGGGAGGGAGTCAGCCAACGGCACTCGGGGGTCTGAATGACCACCACGTCGCCGGGCCGGTCGGCAGGATGCCGGCTTGTCGCTTTTTCAGAGGAACCCCATGGCTGTCAAACCCCTCATTGGCATCAACACCGACTACCGCTCGACCCGCAAGGAGCACGCCGCCCTGTCGTTCGTCGCGGCCGGCTACTACGACGGCATCACTGCCGCAGGTGGCATTCCTGTGATCCTGCCGCCCCTGGCCGATGAGGAAGACGTCATTCGCCTGCTCGATCTGCTCGACGGCGTGGTGTTGGTGGGAGGGGCCGACCTCGACCCGCGTCGCGACGGCTACATGCCGCACCCATCCGTGCGGCCGATGGACGCCCGTCGTGAAGACTTCGACCGCCTGCTGGCCAAGCACATCTGCGCCCGGCACATGCCCGTGCTGGCGATCGGCAGCGGCATGCAATTGCTCAACATTACCGAGGGGGGCACGCTGTTCCTGCACATCCCCGAGGATCTCCCCAAGGCGATCCCGCACAAGGATCCGATCGATCAGTCGCACCGGCACGCCCTCGTCGTGGAGCCCGGCTCCGTGATGGAGCGCGTCTATGGCGACGGCGAGATTCGCGTCAACAGCATGCACCACATGGGCATCGACGACGTCGCCGAGAGCTTCAAGGTGACCGCCCGGGCCCCGGATGGCGTGGTCGAGGCGATCGAAAGTGCCGTCGAGGGCTGGGTGGCGATCGGCACGCAGTTCCACCCCGAGGCGGAGAGCGCCTCGGCACTCGACGTGAAGATCTTCGAGGAATTCGTGATCGGCATCACCGGCGAAGTCCCCGAGATGCGGCTTGTTGCCTAAATCAGCTCAGCCCGGAAACGTCACGCAGTAGATCTCGACGGCAGGCCCGTCGGTCGCACCACGCGGCCGGCGGGCCTGCTGCTTGACGATCCCCAGCCCCGCCGCGCGGGCGGCCGGTTCGAAGCCCGCCGCCTTCTGCCGACAGGGATCGGCCACGAGTGCGAGGCCGTCGGGCTTGAGCGTGCGGGCGATCACGTCGGCGAGCGCCGCCGGATGGTGCGATTCGTAGAGCACGTCGGCCGCGACCACGCGGTCGTAGCGGCCCAGGTCGGCGGGGAGCTTGCGCCAGTCGAGCTCGCGCGTGGTGATCGTGTCGAGTCCGTTGCGGGCGGCGTTGTACCGCACGCCTTCCAGTGCCGGTGACTCGTAGTCGGTGGCGGTCACGGCAAAGCCGGCGCGGGCGGCCGCCAGCGAGGGCAGGCCCAGGCCACTGCCGAGCTCCAGGAGGGTCTGCCCCGTCCCGTCGACGGCCGCGAGTTCCTCGGCGAGCACGATCGCCGACTCCCAGACGTCTGCCCAGTAGGGAATCCGCTCGTCCTCGTCGAAGGCCACGAGGTCGATGAGCGCCTCCATGTCGGGGGGCCGCCAGACGGAAAGCGGACGGCCGTCGATGTCGATCCGCCGTTCCACCGGTGCAAAGCGTTCGAATCCCATGCAGGTTCCTCTCTCCAGCGAGGTGTGTCGTGACCGCCCATGCCGGCACGGTCATGTCGTTTCGTGGCGGTACGAACGGACTCCGGTAGTCGGACCGCAGCCGGGAACGATACCATGTGGCCCCATGCTCACCGACTATGACCTCCATCTGCTAGGCGAGGGCCGCCACTGGAAGAGCTACGAGAAGCTCGGGGCGCAGCTGCATGTCGCCGAGGGCGTGGCGGGCGTGAATTTCGCCGTTTGGGCCCCCAACGCCGAGGCCGTGAGCGTGGTCGGGGATTTCAACGGCTGGGACGGCCAGCGGCATGCGATGAAAAAACGCATGCCGTCGTCGGGCATCTGGGAACTGTTCGTGCCGGGCATCGGTGCCGGCACGCTCTACAAATATCGCGTCCACGCGGACGGGAGCTTCAGCGATCGGGCCGATCCCTATGGCTTCGGGGCCGAGGTGCCGCCCCGGACGGCCTCCAAGGTAATCGACCTCGCCAGCTATTCGTGGCGCGATCAGGAGTGGATGGGGAAGCGGGCAGCCCACAACAGCCTGTCGTCGCCGCTCACCATCTACGAGGTGCATCTTGGAAGCTGGAGGCGGCCAGGCAATGCCCCGCACCGCTGGCTCACCTATGCGGAACTCGAGCGCGAACTCATTCCTTACTGTCTGGAGATGGGATTCACGCACGTCGAATTTCTGCCCCCCTCAGAGCACCCGCTCTCGGCCAGCTGGGGCTACCAGACGATTGGCTTGTTCGCGGCCACCAGCCGGTTCGGTTCGCCTGAGGACCTGATGTCGCTGATCGACGCCCTGCATCGGGCCGGCATCGGTGTGATCATCGACTGGGTGCCGGCCCATTTTCCACGGGACGGCCACGGGCTGCGCCGCTTCGACGGCACCGCGCTCTACGAGCATGAGGATCCGCGGCAGGGCGAACATCCCGACTGGGGTACCCTGATCTTCAACTACGGCCGCAACGAGGTCGCCAACTATCTGGTTTCGAGCGCACTCTTCTGGCTCGATCGGTATCACGTCGACGGCCTGCGGGTCGATGCCGTGGCCTCGATGCTCTATCTCGACTACAGCCGCAAGGACGGCGAGTGGCTGCCCAACTGCCACGGCGGCCGCGAGAACCTCGAAGCGATCGACTTCATCAAGAGTTTCAACGTTCAGGTCCATGCCCACCACCCGGGCGTGCTCACGATCGCGGAGGAGTCGACCGCCTGGGCCGGCGTCTCACGGCCGACCTACGTGGGAGGCCTCGGCTTCAGCCTGAAATGGAACATGGGCTGGATGAACGACACGCTCCGCTACATGCGGCACGATCCCGTGCACCGCAAGTATCACCACGACGAACTGACCTTCAGCCTCATCTACGCGTTCCACGAAAACTTCGTACTGCCCTTCTCGCACGACGAGGTGGTCCACGGCAAGGGATCGCTGCTCGATCAGATGCCGGGGGATACCTGGCAGAAATTCGCCAACCTGCGGCTCCTCTACGCCTACATGTGGTGCCATCCCGGCAAGAAACTGCTCTTCATGGGGGGCGAATTCGGGCAGTGGCAGGAATGGAACTTCGACGAGAGCCTGCACTGGCACCTGCTCGCCGGGGAGAGCCATCGCGGCCTGTCCCGCGCGGTGGCCGACCTGAACAATCTCGTGCGGCGGGAGCCAGCCCTCCACGAACTCGATTTCGACGGCCGCGGCTTCGAATGGATCGACTGCCACAATTGGCAGGACAGCGTGCTGGCCTTCGTGCGTCGTGGCTCCAGCAGCCGTGATGTGCTGGTGGTGTGCTGCAACTTCACCCCGGTGCTTCGGCAGGGCTACCGGGTCGGTGTGCCGGCCGCGGGCTCCTACGAGGAGATCTACAACAGCGACTCGGCCTGGTATGGAGGCAGCAACACCGGCAACGGCGGCGGGCTGCAGTCGTCGCCTGTGCCGCACCATGGCCGCGAGCACTCGCTCACGCTCACGCTGCCGCCGCTGGCGGTCGTCGTGCTGAAGCCCCGCTCGCAGCACGTCCCGACACGCGTCTCGTAGCAAAAACCGTACGGATCGAAGGGGCCTACCTTGGCTGCCGCTTCCAATCGAGGCGGTACCGCTTCTCCATGCCCTCGATCAGCTCGCGGAAGGTCGTAGACGCCTCCCGCTGTGCGACCATGCCAATCTTCTGCCGGTCATTGCGGCCGGCCAGAAACTTCTCCTGCAGTTCTGCCGAGGGCGGCTCCTGCAAGACGAGCCGGATCACGTAGCAGACGGTCCGTGGCTCGTTGAACGCGACGGCCGTCTTACCCGGCTCCAGGGAGGACACGGCCCGCATGAATTCGTCGCCGGGCATCGATATGCCTTCGGGCTGCGACAGAACCGGGGCTCCGCCACCCATGCCCTGCGTGAGCCAGGAGAATGGACCGACCTTAACGGCCTTCGTCTCGTCGCCACCGGAGCCGGGTTGCTGGGCGAGTGACTCAGCGCGTTTTTTGGCCAGGCTGCGGCCCTCGACGATCCTCCAGGCTCGTTCCACGCCCGAACGAGCGGTCTCAAACGACGGCGTGAACTCGGGCTGGTCCTCCGTTCGCCACGACAGGTAGCGGTTGCCCTCGACATCGCGTGAGCGAATGGGCCGCAACGACATCGATCCGGCCCCGAACATCTGGTCGAGCCAGCGCTGCTGACGGATGCCAAAGCGGCTGGAGGGATCCTGAACGAATTCAAAACTGCCGCCAATGCCACCGGCGGCGAAGGCTGCATCGGGAGCGACCAGGTCGGAGCGGCCCGATTCCAGCCCCTGTTTTTCCGCGATCTTGGTCAGGTCGGGAGGCCGCGGGGCCTCGACGCCTGCGGGCTTCCTCGCCTGCCAAAGAGCGTAGTCCTCGGCATAGCGGCCGACATCGCCAGCCACGGCCGTGAAGACGGCGTCGATCCGGGCTTCGGCCCGTTCCCGTGCCAGCCGCTTGCGGATGTCGTCCTTCACCGCGTCGAGCGGTTCGAACTGTGCCGCTTCTTCGGTTTTCGTATCGTCTTTCTTTTCGTCGGCAGGCTTCTCGCCGGCAACCTTCTCGTCTTTCTTTTCCTCTTTCTTCTCGACGGCAGACTTCTCGTCGGCAGCGGGCTTGGCTGCCGTCTCAGCAGGCTTTTCAGCCGGCTGCTTGAAAGACACTGTCCGGAAAGCGCTGCCGCCGATGGCAGCACCCTTGGGGGCGGCGGGGGTAGCCTCCGGTTTCACGTCGGCTGGCTTGGGGGCGGCGGCGGGGTCGGCAGGTTTGGCCGGCGTTTCAGCTGGCTTGGCGTCGGTGGCCGCAGGCTTGGCTTCCGTGGCCGCTGGCTTGGCGTCATTAGCCGCAGGCTTGGCTTCAGTCTCAGCCGGCTTCGCTTCCGGCTCGGTCGCCTTTTCTCCGGTTGCAGTGGGCTTCGCCTCCGGTGCGGTCGGCTTCGCGCGAAACATCGACGTCTTGTTCTTCTCATAGTATTCGGCGACCTGCTCGTCGGTCACCTCCTTCGCGGCCTCCTCTTCGAACAGCCCACGCTTGGCAACGAGGTATTCGTATTGCACGCGGTGGGGCTCTCGAAAGCCCGGATCGGCACTGCGGGCCTGGGGCAGGTCGTTCTTGTATTTTTCATAGAAGGCACGGAGCGCCGACTCCGATGGCGCAGGCACATCGCCTGCAAAGTTCTCCACGACGACCGGCACCACTTCCACCGTGGACTGCTGCTCGAGCCGACGGAAGTAGTCCCACTGCCAGCCCGGCGGGTCGGCACTGAGGGCCGACTGATGGAGCATCAGCATCGTGCGGGCAGCGAGTTCCGTCCGCAGCACTTCGAAGAGATCGCGTTGCGTCAGGGGAAACGGCCCAAGCCGGAGACGGGAGAGGATTTCGTCGAACTGCTCCTGCCGCACGAGGTTGCCGGTCCACTGCCCGAGGAAATCGTTGATGCTCTGATCACTCACGACGATGCCGTTGGCTTTGGCGTCTTGGGCGAGCAGGGCTGTTTGTACGGTCTGTTCTTCCCCCTCGGGCAGCAGCGGCATTCGGGATGGATCGCGGCCGCCGGCTGCCGCCGACTCCATCAGGAAACGGTTCACGAGCGAACGCATGGCGACGGTTCTCTCGAGTCCACCCTCTCGCAGTTCGCCTCCGTTCCAGGTGACGGCCACGGGATCCTGAGACGCGGCTGAGCCGCCCATCTGCAGGAACGGAGGCAGCACGAAAAACGCGAGCATTGCGAGGATTGCCACAAATACGAGCAGGGAACGCTGGTATTTGCGAAAAATTTCAAAGGAGCCGACCATGGCACCGCCTGTGAGCTGTTCTCGGACGGTAGAACCGCCGAGGCTTGACAAGGGACTTGAGGGCAGGGTAACGCTTTGGAGACCTGCGGACAGGCCGCAGATTGTAGCGCTGGGCCGGTTTGCGCCAATCCCGATGCTGGCATCGTTCACCAAAAATCCACCCAGGCGACGTTCTCCCGATGGCCAAAAAGACCTCCAAACGACCAGCCGCGAAGCGTAGCCGTGCCGAATCGACCACGGCCAAGACGACGGCCGCGGCGAAGGGCGATTTCCAGCTCGTGATCGTCGAGAGCCCCGCCAAGGCGAAGACCATCGAGAAGTATCTCGGCCCGGGATTCGTCGTGAAAGCTTCGATCGGCCACATCCGCGACCTGCCGAGCAAGGCCCCCCGGGGCTCCAAACAGGCTGTTCCAGGCGTCGATCTCGACCACGATTTCGCCCCGACCTACGAAATCGACGACAACAAAACCAAGACCGTCTCCGAACTCCGCCGGCTCGCCAAGGGAGCCAGTGAGGTCTGGTTCGCCACCGACTTGGATCGCGAGGGGGAGGCGATCGCATGGCACCTCACGCAGGTGCTCGGCGTCGATCCCGCCCACGCCAAGCGGGTGACCTTCGATGCCATCACCAAGACCGAGGTACAGCGGGCCTTCCGGGAGCCCCGCGTCATCAACATGCCGCGGGTCGAGGCGCAGCAGGCGCGGCGGATCGTCGACCGCATCGTGGGCTATCAGGTGTCGCCGATCCTCTGGAAAAAGGTGGCGGGCGGCTTGAGCGCCGGCCGTGTGCAGAGCGTGGCCACGCGGATCGTCGTCGAACGCGAACAGGAGATTCGGGAATTTACGCCGGCCGAGTCGTGGGACATCTCCGCCAACATGACCTTCGACTTAAGTTCCGCCGTCGCCTTGCATGCACAGTGGGCAGCGCTGATGACGAAGCGCGATGAGCGTGGTCGGGCTCCTCTGGTGAGGGACCGGATGGCGTGGCTGGCCGATCGACGTGCGCTGTCGTGCGATCTGGTCGAGGTGGGCGGCAAGCCGCTGCGGATCGAGGCAGACAAGGACTCGGCCATCGACCTCGCCGTGACGGCCAGTCAGGCCGCCGAGGCAGCCGGTCTGATCGACGTGAGCGTCGATCGTGAGGCCGTGGCCGACGGCAAAGGCCGCGGTAAAAATGTCGTGCGGATCACCGGCCGACCAGACCCCGCAGCCCGGTTTACCGTCGAATCGATCGACGTCACGCGGACCCGTTCGCGGCCGTACCCGCCGTTCATCACAAGCACCCTGCAGCAGGCCGCCAGCAGCCGGCTGGGCATGTCGACCGACCGCACGATGCGGATCGCCCAGCAGCTCTACGAGGGCATCGACCTGCCGGGCGAGGGCCGGGTGGGGCTGATCACCTACATGCGTACCGACTCGACCAACCTCTCCAAAGAGGCGGTGGACATGGCGCGTCGCTACCTCGAGCAGCGGTTCGGAGGGAAGTATGTGCCGGAGAAGCCCCGCTCCTTCTCGAGCTCCAACGAGAGCGCCCAGGAGGCCCACGAGGCGATCCGGCCAACCGACGCGGCTCGGGATCCCGACAGCATCGCTTCGGCGCTCACCGATGAGCAGATGAAGGTCTATCGATTGATCTGGCAGAGCTTCCTCGCCTGCCAGGCGACCGACGCCGAATGGGATTCGACGAGTGTCCGCATGCGACGGAGCGACCGCGACACCGGCGCCGTGTTCAAGGCGAGCGGCCGCGTGCTGCGGTTCGACGGTTTTTATGCGGTGAGCGGCACGCCCAAGGACGACGGTGACCAGGTGCTGCCCGATTTCAAGAAGGGTGCGGAGCTGGCGCCCTTCGAGATCGAGCCGCGGCAGAAGTTCCAGTCGCCGCCACCCCGCTACACCGAAGCGACGCTCGTCAAGAAGATGGAGGAGGAGGGGATCGGCCGTCCCTCGACCTACGCCAGCATCATCAACGTGATCGAGAACCGCGGCTACGTCGTGCAGCAGGAGCGACGATTCCACGCGACGGCCATCGGCGAGGCGGTCACCGGATTCCTCAAGCGGGGCTTCCGCGACCAGTTCATCGAGATCGGATACACGCGGGAGATCGAACGCGAGCTCGACCAGGTGGCGCAGGGCACCAAGCGGTGGACCGACATGCTCCACGAGTTCCATGACGAACTCGCGCCCAAGCTCGAAAGCGCGATGGATGAGCCGCACGAGAAGGCCAAGTCGGATCCTTCGCCGTATGCCTGTCCGGAGTGCGGCAGGCGGCTCGAATATCGCTTGGGCGGCAAGGGAGAGTTTCTCTCGTGCAGCGGCTACAACGAGAAGATCCTCGTGCCGGCGGCCGCGCCGAAAACGACCGCGAAGGGGAAGAAGCGAAAGCCCGCCAAGCCGAAGGAACAGCCCGCCTGTAGCTTCGCGATGCCGGTCGACCGCCAGCGGCGGCCGCTCCTTCCAGAGCAGATCGACCTGCTGTCTCCGGCCGGCGTTCCGATGGTCAAACGCACCGGACGGTTTGGCGATTTTCTCGTCGAGGACAAGCCGCGGCCCGTAAAGCCTCGCGGAAAAAAGGCGGCCGAGGCGACGCCGGCCGAGCCGCCGCCGTTCATTCTCAACCTCGACAAGAAGGGAAACATCAAGTTTCCGTCACCGCCACCGCTGGTCACCGACATCGCCTGCCCCAAGTGCGGCAATGTCATGAACCTGCGCGAAGGGAAGCGCGGGCCGTGGCTCGGCTGCCGCGCGTTCCCCAAGTGCCGGGGACGCGAGGCCTTCACGAAGCTATCGGAGCCCCGGCAGAAGGAACTCGAGCGGGATTTGGCAGCTCTCATGGCCAGTCAGACGAAGCTTTCACTGACCAGGCGCGACGGCGCCACGCCCGTGACGGAGGGCACGCCGCTGGCGTCGCTCCAGATGGAGGGCGGGGTCGCCGAACTCGCGGCGTTCGCGGGCTGAGGCGGGGCGGCCCGGAAGGCCGCGCCCGGCGTGAAGCCACCATACAAGCCCCCGGCGCAAGCCGGGGGACTCCGGGTGGAACGCCAGTCCGCGCACCACGCTATCCCTCACAGCCACGGCGGATCGCCGGTGAATGTGGTGGGGGTCTCGTCGAGTGCGATGGCAAAGCCCGTGGCGTGCGAGCGGCAGTGGGAGATGCTCACGAGGATGCAGTGGATCCCCATTTTCTCGGCGATCTCCTGTGTGCCCCCCTTGAGAAACGCCTGCGGCCGGCCGCCGGGGCCGTTTCTGACCTCGATGTCGCGCCAACTGATGCCCCGCCGCCAGCCGGTGCCCATCGCCTTGAGCACCGCCTCTTTGGCGGCCCAGCGGCCTGCGAAGTGCTGCGTGGCCATCCGCCGGCTGCGGCAGTATTCGATCTCGAGTGGTGTGTAGACGCGGTCGATGAACAGTTCACCGTGGCGTTCGATCATCTGCGCGATCCGCAGACATTCGGTGATGTCGGTGCCGACTCCGAGAACGTTCATGCTCGGCCCCCTTTTCCAGACGGTTTTCCTGCGGGCTGGCCTGAGATGGTGGGTTTGCCAGCCTTGCCACGCGTCAGGCCGCAGGCCCGTCGGGCTCGGTCGAGCACGTCGCGGGCCTTGGCTCGGGCACGCTCGGCTCCGGCGGTGAGAATCGCATCGATCCGGTCTGGGTCTGCTTCGAGCGCGGCCCGTCGTGCCCGCGCTTCAGCGAAGAACTGGGCCGATGCCTCCACGAGCGCCTTCTTCACCTCGCCATAGCCAAAGCCGCCGCGGCGGTAGAGGTCGGCCATCTTCGCTCGGTCGGCCTCCGGGGCCATGAGCGAATAGAGCGCGTAGAGATGGTCGTCGTCGGGGTTCTTCGGCTCCTCCATGGCGCGGGAGTCGGTCGTGATCCGCATGATCTTCTTCTTCTGCGCGGCAAGATCCTCGAACACGTCGAGCGTGTTGTCGTAGCTCTTGCTCATCTTCTGGCCGTCGGTGCCCGGCACGCGGCCGCCGCCCTCCACCAGCCTTGGCTTCGGGAGAGTGAACACCTCGCCGTAGAGGTGGTTGAACGTGCCGGCCAGATCGCGGCAGACCTCGATGTGCTGCACCTGATCCTCGCCGACGGGCACCACCGTCGCGTCGTAGGCCAGAATGTCGGCGCTCATCAGCACAGGATAGGTGAAGAGACCGGCATCGGCCGGCAGGCCGCGGGTCTTCTTGTCCTTGTAGGCGTGGCAGCGCTCGAGGAGCCCCATCGGCGTCACGGTCATGAGGAGCCATGTGAGCTCAGTCACCTCGGGCACGTCCGACTGCACGAAGAGCGTGGCGTGGTCGGGATCGAGACCCAGCGACACGAGGTCGACGGCGGCGTCGTGCACCAGCGCCCGCAGTCGATCGGGCTCTCGGACGGTGGTGAGTGCGTGCAGGTCAGCGATGAAGTAATAGGCCTCGCCCGCCGTCTGGAGGTCGATGTATTGCCGGATCGCGCCGAAGTAGTTGCCCCAGTGGAAGCGGCCAGTCGGCTGGATGCCAGACAGCACTCGGGTGGGGGCCGGAGGCTTTGGGAGAGGCGAGTTGTTGCCGTCAGTGGGCATGGCGCTGGCTTTCAGAGGAAGAGGCGGCTGCGGGCACGCAGGGGGCTCGCTGCGGCAGGGCGAGCGTTCCAATCACGCCGGCCACGCCGGTCGCACCCAACTCGGCCAGCGCCGCGGGGAGGGCGTCGAGCAGCCTGGCCGACGCGACCGGCTCGGCGAAGTTGGCGGTGCCGATCTGCACGGCCGAGGCCCCGGTCACGAAGAATTCCATGCAGTCGTCGATGGTCATGATGCCGCCGACGCCGACGATGGGGATGTCGACCGCCTGTCGCACCTGGTGAACGCACCGCAGCGCGATTGGCTTGATGGCCGGCCCGCTCAGGCCGCCGATGACGTTGCCAAGCATCGGCCGCCTGCGGCGCCAGTCGACGGCCATGCCCTGGCAGGTGTTGATGAGCGTGACCGCATCGGCGCCGCCATCCCGGGCCGCCCGGGCGATCTCCACGATGCTGGTGACATTGGGAGTGAGCTTGGCGAGCACGGGGAGTGAGGTCGCCCGCCGCACGCCCTCCACCACGCCGCGACAGGCCACCGGGTCGGTGCCCATGTCGATGCCATGGCTCACGTTCGGGCAGGAGATGTTGAGTTCGATCGCCGCGATGCCCGGCACCCCGTCCAATTGCGAGGCCAGCGCGACGAAATCGGCCTGCGATCCCCCCGCGATGCTCACGATCACCGGCGCACCGCACCGCACCAGGAACGGGAGTTGGTGCGCCAGGAACGATTCCACACCGTCGTTGTCGAGCCCGATCGAATTGAGCAGGCCGGCCGCGGTTTCCACCGTCCGCCATGGCACGTTGCCCTGGCGGGGCAGCGGCGTGATGGTCTTCGGCACGACGCCGCCCAGTCGCGCAAGGTCGAGGAAGCCGGTCATCTCCCGGCCGTAGCCGAACGTGCCGGAGGCGACCATGATCGGGTTGGGCAGCCGGAGCCGGCCCAATGTGACGGCCAGATCAACGGCCGGCGGCGCGGCCGACACCGATGCTGACGGTTGTGTCGGCATTGCCGCGGAGGGCCCAGTGGACTCGGGTGGGGGCATATCGGAAGACTGGGGCAGAAGAGGGGGCGTGCCCGGTTGAAACGGGGGGAAGGGAAACGGGGGCAGTGTCCGGCACCGCGGAAGTGGCGCGGGAACCCGAGTGTAGTGGGTTTTTGGGCCGCCCCAAGGTCGTGGCCGTGTTTGCCGCTCGGCACGGAATCGGCGGCTAAATCCTCCCGGAAAATGTTCCGATTCTGTCAAGTGTGCCGAATGTAACGCCGATACTCCATGTGGAAGATTCCTGAACAGCCGGGCTGACCGGCAAGGTGGATCGTTGACACTACTACTTGCCAGTCATAGACTTCCGACGAGTCGCACCCTCCGTGCGGAGCGTTCAGGCCGTGACCAAGAAAGATATTGTCCGAACGATCGCCGAGCAGATCGAACTGCCACAACTCCGGACCAAGGAGTTGGTGCAGAAGACGTTCGACGCCCTAATCGACGCCCTGGTGAAAGAGGGGCGGATCGAACTGAGGAATTTCGGCGTTTTTCAGATCAAAAAGCGGGAGGCCCGGATGGCCCGCAACCCTCGCACGGGGGAGCGTGTGCCGGTCCAGGCGAAGAGCGTGGTCACGTTCAAGCCGGGCAAGGAGATGGAGGCCCGCGTGCGGGAACTCGACCAGGTCGAGGCCGCCCAGCCGGGCGACTCATCCGCCCAGGCAGCGTCAGATCAGGAAGCGGCGCCCGAACAGGAAGCCCAGACAGCACGGGAAGCCCAGCCAGCGCAGGAGTAGGGCGCAGGATGGGGGGCTTGGCGGGTGTTTTGGCCCGTTCGTCTGCACGCTCCGACAAAAATCAACGTCGCGGCAATGGATTGCCGTCAGCTACATCCTTGCCCAGCCCGGGCATCTTCGTGATATCGGGTGATTGGCAGGAAGGTTCCGAGACTCGGCACCGTCGGCCGCGGACTGCAACGCGAGCGGCATCCCGGGCCGGATCATGGAATGGATGCGGGAGGCGCAGGTCATGAAGGCCCACGATAGGTTCGGCGGCACGATCACCAAGATGGCGTTGCTGCTCTTCGCCGCCGTCGCGCTGGCGACGAGCACCGGCTGCCTCATCCCGATGTATTCGGGCGATCCTGTGCGTCGTGCCGAGCAACTCCTCTACACGTCTGAGGATCTGCGGCAGATCACCGACGAATGGGAGCGGATCTGGTTCCTCGACCAGCCGTCGCACATGACGCTCTACCGCACACACGGCGGCGTGTTGTAAACGGCTATATCCGGATCTTCGATGCCTGCTCGACGATCGTTTCGAGCGGCACGAGGTTGCCCTTGTCGCAGCCGGGACAGGCCTCGGCGGCTTCCGCCCATGCCTCCGGCGTGCGGATGTTGGAATCCCAGAACGGCCACGTCTTGCACTGCCGCGGCCGCTCTTCGTAGGCCGTGCACTTGCGGGTTTTCTCGTCAAGCAGCACGCAGTCGCCGCCCGGGCGCTCCTTGAGCGACCGGCGGATGCCCACCCGCTTCACGTGCTTCGCCTCGAAGTCGTCGGGAGCCATGCCGATCCTGGCGGCCATGGCGTTGATCTCGTCCTGGTTGACCCAGACATAGCCCTCGGCGCCTGAGCAGCAGTCACCGCACTGCGTGCACTGGAACCGCAAGCCGCCGGAATACCAGACCTCTTTTTTGATTCCTGCCATGATTTTCACCTGACTTGTGTGCACTCCAGCGATGATCACCGGAGTTTCTGAACGGCTGCCACGATCGCGTCGACATCGTCGCCGGTATTGAACGGCCCAAAACTCGCCCGCACGGTGCCGCCTGACTGCGTGCCGAGATGGGCATGGATGCAGGCGGCACAGTGGAAGCCCGATCGTACCTGCACCCCGGCCAACTGCTCGAGCAGCGCGGCCACTTCCGCGGGATCATAGCCCTCGACCGTAAAACTCACAATTCCCACGATCGCCTCTCCGCCGCTCGAGTCATGGGAAGTCGCGTGTGGCCCGACCACCCGCACGCCACCAATGTCACCCAGTCTCGCGGCAGCGGCGGCGGCGCACCGTCGGCCGTGCAGGCCGATTGCCTCGATCGACTGCGACGCGAGCCATTCGCTCGCCGCCAGCAGGCCGGCGAGCGCAGGCAGGTCGGGCGTGCCCGCCTCCATGCGGTCGGTGAAGCGGTCGGGCATGGCGAGGCTGTCGCTCGCGGAGCCCGTGCCGCCCTGGATGAGCGGCTCGAGATCGACTCCGGAACGCACCCAGAGGATGCCCGTGCCGGCTGGCCCGAGCAGCCACTTGTGGGAGGGGGCGACGATGATGTCGGCGTCGCAGCCGTCGGCCGTGCAGGAGATCTGGCCGAGCGACTGTGCGGCGTCGAGTAGGAAGAGACCGCCGCGGTCGTGCGCGATCTTTGCAAAAGCCCGTGCATCCTGCACGGCACCGGTCACGTTGGAGGCATGGGAGCAGACCACTAGCCGCGTCGCTGGCCGCCATGCCCGCACGACCAGGTCGGGATCGACACGGCCCGCTCCATCGCAGGGCACGATCGAGAGTTCGATCACGCCACGATCCGCCAGCCATGCGAGGGGGCGGAGCGTCGCGTTGTGATCGGCGGCCGTGGCGATGACGTGGTCGCCGGCACGGAGCAGGCCATGGATCGCCACGTTGAGCCCGAGCGTCGCCCCCGCGGAGAAGGCCACTCGCTGTGGATCGACGTTGCCGAGCAGGCGGGCCACGGCGGCCCGGCACCGCGTGCGGATCGCGTCGGCCTCGACCGCCTCGCGATAGGTGGCCCGGCCGGCGGCGGCGCCGATCACCCGGCCGGCCTGTTCCCATGCCGCAAACACCTCCGGCGGCTTGGGCCACGATGTGGCCGCGTTGTCGAGGTAGCGGCGGACGGGCCCTGGCAGGCTTTGTTCACCGCCGGTCGGATCAGCCACGCTCATCCTCCGATCTGATACATCGCGCGGGCTGGCCGCTCGAATGCCGGTGTGCCGATGCCATGCGCGGCCCGCTTCGCCAGCACGCAATCGCGAAGCAGGCGGGCGATCTCGTCGTCGGAGCCGCCCGCGCGGAGCGCGTGCCGCGCGTCCCACTCCGTCGTCGAGAACAGGCAGTTGCGAAACTGACCGTCGGCCGTGAGTCGCAGCCGGTCACATCGGTCGCAAAAGGGCTGTGTCACTGGATCGATGAAGCCGACACCGGCAGCCTGCGTGGGAAGACCGGCAGCACCCATCGCGGCGTTCGCGATGTCGTGATTGGCATAGGAATAGTCGATCGCCGGCTGGCCGGCGTCGCCGCGGACGGCAGGGATGAGCGGTCCAAAGTGCCGCGTGAGCATGTCGCGTACCTCGCGACCGGAGAGCACCTGACCGTCTGACCAGGATGACTCGCCATCGAGCGGCATGAACTCGATGAACCGCAGGTGAAACCCCTCACGGCGACAGAACTCCGCCAGTGGCACGATCTCCCCTTCGGTGAGGCCGCGGATGGAGACGGCGTTGATCCTGATCGACTGAAAGCCGGCCGCCTTGGCCGCCGCCAGCCCGGCCAGCACGCGAGCCAGGCCCTGCCTCCGTGCGATACGCTCGAAGGCATCCTCATTGAGCGCGTCGAGGCTGACGTTGAGCCGATGCAGGCCCGCCCGACGCAGGTCGGCGGCCTGCTCCTCCAGCAGCAGGCCGTTGGTCGTGAGCGACACCTCCGCGATGCCGGAAATGGTGACGAGCTGCCGCACCAGCTCGGCGACGTCGCGCCGAACGAGCGGCTCGCCCCCCGTGATCCTGATCGAACGGATGCCGAGTCCGGCCGCCACGCGGGCCACCCGCACGATCTCCTCGTAGCTGAGCAGTTCCTCCCGTGGCTTGAAGGCCACGTCGAGCGGCATGCAGTAGGTGCAGCGGAGATTGCAGCGGTCGGTGACGCTGATCCGCAGGTCGGTGTGGACGCGGCCGAAGCCGTCGACGAGCACGGGGCGTGGCTCGGATCGCGACTCACTGGCGGGATGCAACCCACTATCTGGATGCACCCAGCTGCGGTCGCCGCCGGCTCCCTCCTCACACTTCCAGATCGGCGCCTCGCGCTTGATCCGCTCCATCAGCCACTCCGCTGCGGCAAAGGCCTCGCGGCGGTGCGGTGCGCTCGTGGCAATGGCCACGCTCGTCTCGCCGACGGCGACCTCGCCGAGCCGATGGATGATCGCGCACGCGGTCAGGCCGTACTGTGCCACCGCCTCGTCCCGCAGCCGGGCCAGCACGGCGGAGGCCAGCGGTTCGTGGGCTTCGTAGGTGAGCCGCTCGGTGATCTGAGTGGTGAGCACGCCGGCCGTCACACCACGGGTCGTGCCGGTGAACAGCACGTTCGCGCCGGCCGCGTCGTTCGCCACCGACTCGAGCAGACGGGCCGTGTCGATCGGCTCCCAGACCAGGAGCGACGCAGTCGATGCGGGTGGGCTGTTCCTGTCCGAAGTGGCCACGTCATCCTCCGCTCACCGGAGGAATGATCGCCACGTCGGCGCCGCAGGGCACCTCAGAATCGTCGGTGACATAGCCAGCGCCGATCGCCACGGCGCTGCGGGCGAGCAGCGGCGCGATCGGTGGAAACTCCGCAGCCAGCCGGCTGCGGAGCATGGCTGCTGTGCCGCCGGTCCACGCCAACTCCACCGAACGGCGGCCGATCGTGTCGGCCATGCCCGCGAACAGACTGATGCGGAGCGTGTCAGCGGCGACGGAGGGGGGAGTTGTGGAGCGAGGGGCGGGCATGAGTCAGCTTGTGGTGAGAGGCCCGCTCGTGGCCGTGAGCAGGGTGTCGAGGTCGTCTGGACCGGGGCCGGCGAGGAGGCCGTAGGACTTGGCCAGCAGCTTCATCGGATGCACCGTCGGCTTGGAGGTGCCCTGCTCCATTTGTATCCGGCAGCCGCTGCACTCGGTAGCACCTGCCTCGATGCCGCTGCTCCGCATGGCGGAGACGAGCCCCAGGCCCACCCGCAGGCTCGTGCGATAGTTTCGCCGGGAGAGGCCGAACGTGCCGGCCATTCCCGAACAGCCGCGGTCGGCCGTGTCGATTGCGAGGCCGGGCACGAGCCGCAAGAGATGTTCGGCGGGACTCTTGTCGCGGCCGATCCGCGCATGGCAGGGAGCATGATAGAGAATGCGGCTCGTAGGCTGTTGGCTTGCGTCGGCAGCGGTGACCAGCGGCTGGAAGTCGAGACGCAGGCGGCCCTCGCGGTGGAGTTCCCAAAGAAACGTCGCCGCGTCGGTGGTGGCCGCCACCACGCGATCCATCTCGTCGTCTTCCAGCAGCAGCGGGTAGTCGTGCACGATGCAGGTCACAGCAGACGGCTCGGTCGCGACGATCCGGTAGCCGAGGCGAACCGCCTCCGTGAGCACGCGGAGATTGGTGCGGGCCAGCCGTCGCGCCGCGTCGACATCTCCCGCGGCGACCAGCGGCATCCCGGCAGAGACCTGCCGCGGATCGATGAAGACACCTATTCCGTTGTGCTCGAGCACCGCCACGAAGGCCTTCACGAGTTGCAGATCGTGGCGTCGGGCGAAGGTGTCGAGAAAATAGAGCACGCGCGGGCCGCTGCGGCGTGAAGGCCGCGTCAGGCCCCGGCGGGCCGCCCAGCGGATCACCTGTTGGCCGGTGAAGGGGGGGAGCTTCCGGCCGCGGGCCACGCCCAGCATTTTCTCCATCAGCCAGCGGGCCTGTGGGTTGGCAATCGCCCAATTGGCCAACGGCCTGACCGCACCGCCCAGTCTGCTCAGGGTGTCGACCCGCGAGAGCAGCCAGGCGTGCAGATCGAGGCTGTTGATGTCGGCATGCGCTGCCTTGAGTTCGCTGACGATCGCGGGGATGTCGACCCCGGCAGAGCAATCGGTCCGGCACTGGTGGCAGTTGAAACAGGTGTCGGCGATGTCACGAACGGCATCCTGGCCGAGCGACCTGGGGTCGAGCCGCCCGGAGAGCAGCGACGCCATGAGATTGGCCTTCGCGCGGGGTGATGCCTCTTCCGCCGGATTCTCCCGATACATCGGACACATCCGCATGCTGGGCGACTGGCTGCGACAGGCTCCGCAGCCATTGCAGGCATCCACCTCGTTGGCCAGCCGCTCGACCGTCCACGTGAGCATGGGCAGCGGTGGTGGAGGTGGCTGCGACACCAGTGGTGGCCGCCAGTCCGCGGGAACGGAAGGGGCGCCGACGATCATGCCGGGATTCAGGGTGCCGAGCGGATCGAACACCCGCTTGACGGCCGCGAACACACCCGCCAGTTCCGGAAAGTGCGTCGCGAAGAAGGGGGTCCGCGAGAGGGCGAGGCCCTGCTCCGCGCCGATGGTGCCGCCCACGGCGACGACGTCGCCATAGATGGCGTCCGCCAATCGCTCGAGCCTCGTGCGAGCTTCGGGATCGCGCGGGTCGGCGTAAGGCCGCACGTGCAACTGGCCATGCCCGGCATGGGCGAAGAGCATCGCCGTGGCATCGCACTGCTTGAGCACCGTCTGCAGCCGTCTCAGGAAATCGGGCAACGCCTCGGGCGGCACCACCACATCTTCCAGGAACGGCACAGGGCGGATGGTGCCGCGGACTCCATGCAGGGTGGCCACCACGCTCCGGGACAGTTCCCAGAGCATGGCCTTCTCGGCGGCATCCTCGGCCCTGCGGACGTCGATGCACAGCGGTCGCGAGCCCTGCAGCCGCCGCGCGGCCTCGTCGAAGCGTGCGGTCGCGGCCTGCTCGTCGTCGCCGGAGAATTCAACGAGCAGCCCTGCGTCGGCGACTGATGGGATCAGCTGATCGAACGTCGGCTTGGCGCTGCGGGCCAGGGTGAGGTGTCGCTTGTCGAACAGGTCGCAGGCATCGGGGGAGAGCGGCCGCAGCCTGAGTGCCGCCTCTGCCGCCCGGTCGAGCGAATCGAACAGGAACAGTCCCACGGCCGTCGCGTCGGCGGTCGGCACGGTGCGAAGCGTGGCTTCGCTGACGATCCCCAGTGTGCCGTCGGCGCCGCAGAGGAGCCGAGGCAGATCGACGAGCCCGTCGCGGTCGAGGGTGCGGAGCAGGTCGTGGAGCTGATAGCCACCGTGTGTGCCGCGGGTGACGGGCTGGGCCGCTGCGATCAGATCGCGTGACGAGGTGAGGATGGTGGCCACGCCGGAGGCGAGCTGGCGAAGCCTGTCTGCCTCCATGGCGGGTGGGCCGGAATCATCGCCAGGCGGCGCCGGGCCCGCTGAAGCGGGGGCCGTGGGGACCAGTTCCAGGATCGTGCCGTCGGCAAGCACCACCCGCGCCGAGATCATGCGGCCGCTCATCGCGCCATACCGCGGGAAGCGGCTGCCGGATGAATTTCTCCCGATCATGCCACCGACCGTGGTCACGCCGCTGTTCGCCGGGTCGACGCCGAGTGAACGCGTGCGCCGTCCGAGATGCTCTTCCAATTGCGCGGCGACCACGCCCGGCTGCACCCGCACCTCGTCGCCGTCGGTCTGCAGGATGCGCCGGAGGAAGCGGCCGCAGTCGATGACGACACCCGGACCGAGCGAGCCGCCTGCAACGCTTGTGCCCGCGCCGCGAGGATGCACCGGGATCTGGCGTTCAGCCGCCCAGCGCACCGTGGCGGCCACGTCGTCGGTCGTCCGCGGCCGCACCACAGCCAGCGGCCAGACCTCGCTCACGCTGGCGTCGCTGGCGTAGAGGCTGCGGCTGGCGGCACCGCAGAGCACCTCGCCCGACACGATGCCGCGAAGGTCTTCCTCGATCCGCTGCTGCTCGTGATCCATCGCTCACCTCACGGGTGCGTCGGATCGGAGTGGAGCTGCTTCGTGCGGGCGACGAGCTGCCGGTGTTTCTCGTGCGTCTCGAGATCGAACGCTCCGAACTGGTTGCTGCCGGCAGCGGGATCGCCATGCTGGTTGGCGACGCCGTCGCCGCTGTAGCGGGCGCCGCAGCGATAGCAGCTGAGGCAGTTGGGCATGAAGAGAAAGAGCACCACATCGAGCAGGGCCGTGCCGAAGAGGATGCCGAAAGTGATCATCATTTCGCGATTGGCCCAGGCCACGCAGCTGGCCGCGAGCCCCGCCACTACGATCGCCACGCCGAGCCGCTGCGGGAAATTCTTGCGGACGAAGAGTTCCATGCTCGGGCAGGCCAGGCACCGCTGCAGCCGTGGAAGCCCCGCGTCGTCGCCACGGCCGGCGAAGGCATCGGGCGGGATGGGAAGGACCGCATGGCACGCAGCGCATTCAAGCGAGTCGCAGGACTCGATACGATCGATCGACGTGGTCGCGTGGCAGGCGGGGCAGGCGTAGGTGATGCGCATCGAAGGCTTTCGCGAGGAGCGGCCGAGTTATGCCGCCACGGAGAGCAGCTGGGCCGTCAGTTCGCCGAGGATGGCGGCGAGGCAGGCCACATACAGGATACCCGTAGCGCTCTGAGTGTTGGGAATTTCGAGGGTTTTTCGGCTCAGCCAGAGCAGCATGGGCAGTCCGGCGAGACCGGCGAGCCATCGCAGCCAGATCAGTGCCATGGTCGTGGGGCTCCCGGTAACGCCGGCAGTCAGCGTCCCTGCCGGCAACGCTGTGGCCGTCGCCACCACCAGTTGCACCGCCCAGGCGACAAGGGCGATGTCGATCATTCGCCGCAGCACGTCAACCCGCATGCCGGGGGCGTTCAAATACCAGTGCCCAAGCAGCATCGCGTGCACGGTGAGCCCCGTCACGAGCCCGGAGAGCAGTGCGGTGCCGACGCCTGCCCAGCCGCTGGCGGCGTTGGCTGTCGAGCCTGCCACGCCGCTCGCCTCCGGCGCGACCTGCACGATCGCCGTCGCGGCTGCGAGGAGCAGTGCCGTGATCACGCAGAGCACGATGCCCGGTCGTGTCCGTTCGGCGAACCACGCGATGCTCGCCATCCAGGCGGTGATTGCCGCCGCCGCCGGCAGCAGCCACATCGGGCCCGGGAACGCCTGCCCGCAGAGCAGCGCTGCGAAGGTCGCCAGCCCGAGCACCACGAGCACGTTCACGCGGAAGAAGCCGGCGGGCACGAGTGCCGAAGGTGTGAGCACGAGCGCCACCGACAGTCCCCAGCCAAAGCGGCAGAGAAAATCGACGAGCAGCCTCATCCGCGCGACTCCGCGGCCGGCACAGCGAAGGTCATTGCGATCGGCCCCCGTATATAAGCGACATCACCTCGGCACGGCTGGAGATGTTTGACCGGAAGAGACCCTTCATCGCCGACGTCACACAGACACTGCCAGGCTTTCGCACGCCGCGGATGGTCATGCAGGTGTGCGAGGCCTCGACCACCACGGCCACGCCCTTGGCCCCGAGATCGTGCACGAGCAGGTCGGCGATCTGTTCGGTCATCCGTTCCTGCACCTGCGGGCGGTGCGACAGATCCTCCACCACGCGGGCCAGTTTGCTCAGGCCCAGCACGCGGCCATTCGGCAGGTAGCCGATGTGGGCGTGGCCCATGAAGGGGAGGAGGTGGTGTTCGCAGACGCTGTTGAAGGCGATGTCACGGACGAGCACGATCTCGTCGTATTTTTCGGTGAAGGCCTTGCGGAGATGCACCTTCGGGTCGGCGTGCAGCCCGCTGAACATCTCGGCATACATGCGGGCCACGCGGGCCGGTGTTTCCAGCAGGCCCTCGCGATCGGGGTTTTCACCCACAGCGAGCAGGATCTCGCGAACGGCCCGTTCAATGCGGGCATGATCGACGGCGTGGTCGCCGCGGTCGGGGACATCGGCGTCACAGGATGGTGAACCGTTCTTCATGAGGCCCATCCTATCACACCCTCATTCACGCTGAAGTCAGGCGGAAATACCCGGCCACCGATGGACGTGCCGCTGGTTCCCATGCAAGCCCGACCCGCAAGCGAGGGACTTAGTTCACGCTGAAGTCAGGCGGAAATACCCGGCCACCGCTGGACGTGCCGCGGGCCTCGATCGCCTCCATGAGGAGGCGGACGCGGCGGAAGACGTCGCATTCCGCCAGCAGTCGCAGCTTCGTGTCGAAGTCGAGGTCGAGCGTGTAGGAGACGATGTCGCAGAGCATGCCGAGCGTGATCTGGCTGCCCAGCAACTGGTCGAGTTGCTCGTATGCCTGAGGAATCTTCGGCATGGATCGCTTGAAGGCGGCCAGAAGCTGCTGTTGGAGGCGGGCGCCGGCCTCGGCATCTTCCGGCTCGTGGTCTTCGAGGATCTCCGACTCGACCACGCGGAACGGATTCGTGGCGGGCAGCTCGCGGATGAGTCGTAGGCGACGCACCCCCAGGAGCAACACGTTGTAGGTGCCCTGCGGCGTCCGCTGCTGGGTGGCGATCCGGCAGAGGCAGGCGGTGGGATGCAGCTTGGGGCGTTCTTCGTAGTGCTGTTCCCAGCCGGGCTCGAGCAGTCCCAGCGCGATCAGACGGTCGTCTTGAATGGCCTCCTCGAACATCGCCAGATACCGCGGCTCGAAGATGTGGAGCGCCTGCATCACATGGGGAAACATCACCAGGTTGGGCAACGGAAAGACGCGTGCCTGGCCGGAAAACTGATCGGGGGAGAAGGCCAGAGGTTCGTCAGACATGGTGCGTATCAGGCGGCCTGGGGTGGCGGGTCGAGGTGAATTTCGGGCAGGAGGTCGGGGTTGAGTTCGATGGTTGGGAATTCTTCAGTGCTGGCGGCCACCTCGACGAGGCAGGTGTCAAAGGCTGCAAGGAAGGCCGTGACGTCGAGCCCCAGGTGATGCGGACCGTAGGGTTCGAGGTAGCCGTGCACGCTCGAGTGGAGTTTGCGGGCCCCGCGGATGTTGCCATTGCCAAAATGATAGAGGGCCACGGCAGCCTGGATGAGTCCCTGATAAAACTTTCGTGACTCCCCCCGGTACTCCGTCCAGAGTTCCTCCCAGACCTCATGGCTCTCGTAGTAGTCGCATTCGTTGAATTTCTCGATCCCCTGCAGGTACAGGGGCTCGTAGTCGGGGGCGTCCATGGGGAGCTCGCGGGAGGTGCGTGTGAAGCCAGACAATAGTAGCAAGCGGGGCGGAAAACAGGCGGGGCCGGGGGGCCGGGAGCAGGGGGCAGCCGTGGCGCGGCGGCTGGCCAAGGGCTATCCGCAGGCGCATTGTTCGCTCGATTTTGCCAGCCCCTTTCAGCTGCTGATCGCCACGATCCTCTCGGCCCAGTGCACCGACAAGCGGGTGAACGCCACGACCGGCGACCTCTTTGGCCGCTGGCCCACGGCCGCGGCGCTGGCAGCAGCGAGCCAGGCGGAGGTGGAGGCCGTGATCCGTTCCACCGGGTTCTTTAGGGCCAAGGCCAAGAACATCCGCGGCTGTTGCGAGGCGCTCATGGAGCGGCACGGGGGGGAGGTGCCCCGCACGCTCGAGGAGCTTGTCCGGCTGCCGGGCGTGGGCCGCAAAACCGCCAATGTCGTCCTCGGTAGCGGCTTCGGCGTGCCGTCGGGTGTGGTGGTCGACACGCATGTCGGCCGCATCTCGCGGCGGTTAGGGCTCACCCGCCATGCCGACGCTGTGAAGGCCGAACGCGACCTGATCGCCGCGATCCCGAAATCGCACTGGATCGCGTTCAGCCACCGTCTGATCGAACACGGCCGCACGGTCTGCACCGCCCGGCGGCCGCGTTGCGAGAACTGTCCGCTGGCCGACCTCTGCTCGTGCGTTGGCGTCAAGCCCGCCACAAAGAAACGCTGAAAATCGTCGGTGGCTGCCCGATCATGCGGCGAGAAAAATCTCAGACGTCGGGTCATGGGCACTCAGGCCCACAAAGCTTACAATCACGTTCCTCATCGATAGCGTATATGGCCTGCTTCGCGTTTCTGATTGCTCCCGGTCCGGTGCGCTCCTTCCCAGGGAACCATCCATGATCCTCTCCGGCAACGAGATCAGGCAGCAGCTCGGCACCAACATCATCATCGAGCCGTTCGACGAAAACCGGCTCAACCCCAACAGCTACAACCTCTCCCTCCACGACGAACTGCTCGTCTACGAAGAGGTCGTGCTCGACATGCGGAAGAGCAACCGCGTGGAGCGGATCCGGATTCCAGAGGACGGCCTGGTGCTCACGCCCAACCAGCTCTATCTGGGCCGCACGGTGGAGCGGACCGAAACCCACAACTACGTGCCGATGATCGAGGGCCGCAGTTCGATCGGACGGCTCGGCCTGTTCGTGCACGTGACCGCCGGCTTCGGCGACGTCGGGTTCTGCGGCTACTGGACGCTGGAGATGTTTGCCGTGCAGCCGGTGAAGATCTATCCGGGCGTGCCGATCTGCCAGATCTTCTTCCATGAGATCGCCGGCGACATCACCGAATACTCCAGTGAAAAATACCAGCACAACCGCGACATCCAGCCGAGCCAGCTGTTTCGCGAGCTGGGCACCACGCCCGACGGCAGCCAGCAGCTGCATCTGGAATTCGCGAACGACCGGCACGGTGGTGCGGCAGCGCCGGTGTCGGGCCGCACGGTCCGGGCCGCGGCACCCACGGGCGCGGTGAGGTAATCCAGCGATGCTGCAGAAAGTTCTTGCCTGGTCGGCACTCGCCTTGGCCCTGCTCTTCGTGGTGCTCTCGTTCACGGTCATGTTCGCGGCCGAGTCGCTTGGGGCATCGGCGCTGACGCTCGTGGCGCCGATCGCCATCGGGGCGCTGGCCGTTTCGATTCTGCTGGCCGTGGCCATGCTCGTGATGTCGCTGGTCCAATGACCGCGGCTGTGCGACACTGATCGCCCGCTCCCGCTCACGTTCCATCAGAAAGAGGATCGACCCGTGCTGAGAAGTCACACCTGCGGCCAGTTGCGACCGGACAACCTCGGCGAGACCGTCTCGCTCTGCGGCTGGGTTGATCGTGTCCGCGACCACAAGGGAGTGATCTTCATCGACCTCCGCGACCGCTGGGGCCGCACGCAGGTGGTGGCGGGGCCCGACAGCCCGGCGGGCGTGCTTGCCGCGGCCCGCGCGGTGCGGCCTGAGTGGGTGATCCGCGTGCAGGGCAGGGTTGGCATGCGGCCCGATGGCACCACGAATCCGAAGCTCGCCACGGGCGGGATCGAAGTGGCCTGCCACGAACTCTCCGTGCTCAACGAGGCCGAGACGCCGGTCTTTCAGCCGGGGGCGACCGACCTGCCGGGCGAGGAGGTGCGGCTCACGAACCGCTGGCTCGATCTCCGCCGGAGTGCGATGCAGGAAAACCTCTTCCTGCGGAGCCGGATGGTGAAGATCATGCGGGATCACTTCGATGGTCTCGGCTTCATCGACGTGGAGACGCCGATGCTCGGCCGGAGCACGCCGGAGGGGGCGAGGGATTACCTCGTGCCCAGTCGGCTCGACCACGGCTCGTTCTTCGCGCTGCCGCAGTCGCCGCAGCTCTACAAGCAGCTCTTGATGATGGCGGGCTTCGATCGCTACGTGCAGGTGGCGCGGTGCTTCCGCGACGAGGATCTGCGGGCCGACCGGCAGCCGGAGTTTACGCAGCTCGACGTGGAGATGTCGTTCGTCGAGGCGGACGACGTGATGGGCGTGATCGAGGGGCTCGTGCAGCGGACGGCCCGCGAGATCCTCGGCCTCGACGTGACGCTGCCGCTGCCGCGGCTCTCGTGGGACGAGGCGATGGAGCGGTTTGGGCACGACGCGCCCGATCTTCGCTACGGTCTGGAGATCGTCGACCTGACGAGTATCGCGGGTGAGAGCGACTTCCGTGTCTTCCGGGCGGCGGTGGAGGCGGGTGGCCGCGTGCGTGGCATCCGCGTGCCGGGCGTGGCGGAGCGGTTCTCCCGCAAGGATCTCGATACCCTCACGGCCGTGGCGATGGAGGGCGGGGCCAAGGGGCTCGTCTGGCTGAAGGTGGAGGCTGAGGGCGGATGGGCCGGGCCGGTGGCGAAGAACCTCGTCGGGCCGGTGGGCGACAATCTGCGCGAGAAGCTGGCGGTGGAGCCGGGCGATCTCGTGCTGATCGTGGCCGACTCGTTCGACGTCACCTGCAAGGCGTTGCACATGCTGCGAAAGCGGCTGGGGGCGGAGCTCAAGCTGTATGACGCCGACACGATGCACTTCTCGTGGGTGGTCGATTTCCCGATGTTTGCCCGCGACACGGAGAGCGGTGGCTGGGCATCGATGCATCATCCATTTACGGCGCCCCGGCCTGCCGATCTCGAGCTGCTCGAGAGCGATCCGGCAGCTTGCCGGGCGGTGGCCTACGATCTCGTGATCAACGGCTCCGAGGCGGGGGGCGGCACGATCCGCATCCACGACGGCGGCACGCAGGAGAAGGTGTTCAACCTGCTCGGCATCTCGCCGGAGCTGGCCCGCGAGCGGTTTGGCTTCCTGCTCGACGCGCTGCGGAGCGGGGCCCCGCCGCATGGCGGCATTGCGCTCGGCATCGACCGCTGGGTGATGCTGTTTGCGAAGCTCGACTCGATCCGCGACGTGATCGCCTTCCCGAAGACGCAGAAGGCGAGCGACCTGATGACGGGCGCCCCCGGCGGCGTCGACACGAAGCAGTTGGTGGAGCTTGGCATCCGCGTGATCGTGCCGCCGCCAAAACCTGAATCTGCTCCCGCTGGAGACACGAAATAAACAAGGTCGGTGTCGCTGGCTGCCGCGTGTTGTGGCGGCTCGCGATCCATTCGGGCGACTAGCTCAATTGGTCAGAGCACCTCGTTTACACCGAGGGGGTTGGGGGTTCGAGTCCCTCGTCGCCCACTTTCTTTTCTCGCGACAGATCGCGACAGATCACGGCCGGTAGTTGGGCATGCCCAGCTACCGGCCCTGCATGGCTAACAACCAGGCTGGCACCAAGTTGGGGGCAGCGTCAGGGAAGCATACGGAACCAAGCAATGTAGCTGACTCGCGGTAAAATCGGTCGGAGTGGTTCGCGTAGGGTCGCGAGCCATTGATCGCTACCGTTCTGGATACTGGGTTCCCCTTGGCGTGACGCCTGTTCTCGCGTACACTTAAGTACGCCTTCCGTGAGACTCCGTTCATGACCAGTGCCGTCCGTGACCTTCTCCGGTCATTCCAGTCGCTCAGCGATGCGGAAAAACACGAGGCTGCCAGCCTGCTGCTAAGGCAGGTTGTTCAGGGCGAAGCGGGCGATATAGGCGACGATGCTCTCGTCGCTGTCGCTGAGGAGTTGTTCCTCGACCTGGACTCGCGAGAGGCTGGCGATGGCCAATCCTCTCCGCGGTGAAGTTTGGCTGGTCGACCTCGGCATGGTCGCGAAGATCCGGCCATGCTTGGTTTTCAGCGTTCCGGCGGCTGGGCCCAACGATCGTGTGCTCGTGACAGTCGTCGCCCACACTACGAGCGCGAGGGGATCCGATTTCGAGGTTGCTGTCCCGGCCCGATTTCTGAAGCTGGGCGTCTTTGATGCGCAGAACATCATCTCGATCCCTCATGTGAGGTTGGTGCGCCGCCTTGGCGTTCTGACGTCCGATCAGATGGACGCAGTTGCCGCAGTTGTTCGTAAGTGGCTCGGCCTTTCGTGATTGCTTTTCAGAGAGGACAACAACTACGGTTTTCGTCTCGCACGGAGTGGGGCATCAACTTCCGCCGTTCCCGAGATCGACCCGAATAGTCTCGGCAGCGTTCTGGCCGCTGGGCATCGCAAGGTGCGCAGCCCATTTTCATTTGGTGCCCGCAAAACACGCTGCTCAATTCACCACCGGCGCCGTTTGCGATACGGTGTGGGTCGTGGATGGTAGCGAGACCAATGCGCAGGGAGGTTGAGATGCCAGAGCGAAAGGTCGCCGTCGTGACAGGGTCTGCCACAGGCGTGGGCGCCGCCACGGTGCTGGGCTTGGCGCGCCGCGGGTACGACGTCGTCATCAACTACACGAAGAGCGAGGCCGAAGCCGCGGCATCTGCCGCAGCCTGCGCCGCGGCTGGTGCCGACACGCTGCTGGTGCGGGCCGACGTCGCCGACGACGCTGCCTGCCGCAGTATGGTCGGCGCCGCAGTCGATCGCTGGGGACGCATCGACGCGCTCGTGAACAATGCGGGCCGCACGTCGGTTGCCAGCATGGCGGGCTGGGAAGGGGTCGATGCGCAGGTCTTCCATGACATCTACGCTGTGAATCTGATCGGACCCTTCCAGATGATCCGCGCCTGTGCGCCGGAGCTGACGAAAGCCAAGGGGGCGATCGTGAACGTCTCGTCGATGGCAGGGGCGCTCGGGATCGGCACCTCGGCCCCCTACATCGCCTCCAAAGGAGCGCTCAACGCCCTGACCCTGAACATGGCGAGGATGCTTGCACCGCATGTGCGGGTGAATGCCGTCTGCCCGGGTCTGATTCTCAGCCGTTGGTTTGCGAGCGGAGCCGGCGAGGGCGGCATGGAGCTGCTGAAGAGCCAATACGAACGGGCCGTTCCGCTGGAGCGGGCCAGCACTCCGGGGGAGGTTGCCGATGCGGTGATCTGGTTGATCGATGGTGCCGCCACGATGACGGGCGAACTGCTGCTGCTCGATTCGGGCATGCATCTCGGCAAGGGGCTGTCGGGGCCCCGGCCGGCCCCTTGAATCTCATGGCTTGCGTTGGCGCCGGATGAATCTCGAGGATACTCTCTGGTTTTGACGGAATCCTCGAGGACAAGACGTGACATTCAGCGTGGCGATCGTCGGTGGTGGGCCCGCGGGTCTGACGCTCGCTGCGGCGTTGGCCCAGCAGGGCGGGTTTGAGATCGCGGTATTCGAGCGTGCCGAAGACCACTTCAGCGCCGAAACCTACAACCCCGACCGCAGCTACACGATCGACATCACGGGCCACGGTCTGCGAGCGGCTCGCTTCATCGGCATCACCGACCGTTTCGATGCCGGGCTCATTCACTTCAAGGGGCTGAGAATCGCCGCCCACCCTTGGCTTCGTCGGCTCGGGGCTGGCTTCGCAGAGGAGGCCTATCACGGCAGGGGCTGGACGGGGAGCCGCGGGGACATCTGCCGCTGTCTCCAGGCCCATCTGCTTGAGCGGCATGCAGATTCCGCGGCCCTCCACTTCGGAGCGGAGGCGACCCTCGTCGATGCCGGGCAGCCACAGCTCCTCATCGCGTCGCGGGGTGACGCGGCCGGTGAAGTGCGACGGTTCGATCTGGTCGTGGGCTGCGACGGCGGCGGCAGCGGCGTGCGGCGGTCGATCGCCGAGCAGGCCAGCGGGTTTGCAGTCGAGGGAGCCGATCTGGGCAACCATTCCCTGATGCTGCATCTGGACAAGCACCTCGACGAACTCGATCCGCAGTATCTCTATGTCCTTGCGGTCCATCCTGTGACGGCAGTGGCCGGGGCGATCAACGGCCCCGGAGGCCCGGCGGATCCGCGCTGGTTCTGCCAGATCGGGTTCAGCGGCACGAGGCGATTCGACTCCGCCGCCGATGCCGGTCGTTTTCTCGACAGGGCCCATCCCCTGCTGCGGCATTTCGCCTCCGATACAAAAGTGGAGGAGTTCAGCCAGCGGCAATGTCTGCCGACCGGCAAGACCAAGCGATGCTCGTCTCTCGTGGCCGGGCGGGTGGCGCTGCTGGGCGATGCTGGCGCTCCGGTGCCTCCCGTGGGGCAGGGAGTGAATGCGGCCATGGAAGGCGCGACGGTGCTCGCTCAGTGCCTGCACGAGCATCGCGATTCGCTGGATGCTGCGTTGGCGGCCTACGCGGCCACGTGGGGCCGGGAAACCGATGCGCTGCGGAGGATTGCGATGACGGTCGACCTCTCACAACCCATGACGCCGTTCCGGATCCTGATGGCCTCGTTCCTGGGCTACTCCTGCTTGAGGCTCGCCAAGCGCGAGGATCTCAGTTACTCCGAGGCCTGGGAGACTTTCCGCCGCGGCGAAGACCGCATCAGGTGCACGCCCCTGGGGCTCATGCTGCCTCGCCAGCGAGACTGATCGAAAGAAAAAGGTGCCCTCCACGAAATCTGGGTTCCGGCTCGCGGATCTGGTTCCGCCGCCGAGGATCCAGCTGAAGGAAGAATCCGCCAGCGTGCCGTGCGAGACCGGGCACCCGATCTGCCGGAACGTGCGATCAGTGTTTCGCCGGGGGTGCCTTGAGGTAGGCCCCGAGGCAGCAGGCGATTTCGTGCACCAACTCCGGGATGGTTATCGGCTTGCCGCTGACTTCGTGGTCGTCGAACATCATCTGCTGGGCTAAAGCCGCAAACATCAACCGCCAGGCCACATCGGTCGCGGTCTCCGGGTGGGCATGGGTGATCTCCTCGCGGTGGCTCAGCACGAGCGTGGTGAAGATGCCGGCAAACACGGCGTTCGCCCGGATGCCCTGCGCCCGCAGGGTCGTGTCGGCCGAACGGTGAAGAACGAAGAAGCGGGCCGAGTTGCGGTACTCCTGCGTGGCAGTGAAGACGTGCGAGAGGAACACCTCGATTGCGCCGACCAGGGTTTTTTCGTTGCCGGCTGCTGCGACCGCCACGTGCGCCGCGCCTCCAAGCCGCAAGAGAAACCGCTCATGCATTGCTTTCAGGAGGCCGTCGCGGTCGCCGAAGCGGCCGTAGAAGTTTCCCACCGAAGTTTTCGCACGCCTGATGACCGCTTCCACAGTGAGGGAGCTGTCCCCGCCCTCTGCGAAAATGGCCTCTGCGGCGTCGAGCATTCTGGCCATCGAAAGAATGCTACGAGCTTGCTGCGGTTTACGGCCCATGGTCATCCACAATGCGTTATCTAGGTAAGGGTCCTGCCCCCAAGCCCTTGGTGGGAATGGAAGCGGAAACGGTAGCAGGACGGGCAATCAACCCCAAGACCTGATCGTGAACGTTACGTGATCATTATTGGACAGGAAATAGGGGATTGTTGCTGGTTTGCCGGCCAACGAGTGCCAGTGATCGACCTTCGCATGCCCTTGCAAGCCGTGATGTACGGGCGTTTTAGCGGTTTTTGGCCATTTGTTTGACACGGTTGGGGCCGGAAGTAAAAACAGAGCTTTTATTCCGGCAACGCCCTCCGTCCGATCCCAAGAGCCACGATCATGATTCGCATCTCGTTCCAGACGCTTTCCGTTGGGCTGATCGCATTGGCATCCATGCTGGCCGCTCCATCGGCGGCGGATGCGTCAACGCTAACGTACACCGCCACGGGCGGGATCATCACGGGCACCCTCGGTGGCACTCCGTTCACCGACGCAACGTGGTCAATCACTGGGACGGCTGATCCGACGAACGTCGTTACTGGAACACTTTCTGGCGTAATACCCTTCAAGTTCCTTGCTATGACGCCCCTTTTGACCATTACGACGGGGAGTTCCACGCTCCAGGCAACCATGGTGACGGATGGTTCCATCGGCCAGCAAGTGGGCGTTTTCAGTATCGATCGCAGTTTTGACACACCCGGTTACGGCGTTGATTCTTTCGGGTACCTCGCCGGCGACGGCTCATCTGGCTCTACTCATCTTAGCGTGGCGGGTGCCGGACTCTACACCGATCTACAGTCGCCTTTCTTGGGTTCCGGCGCTCAAGTCGTCCGTGGTCTCTACACGAATGTTGGGCTCTTCCTTAAGAGTGATGCCACAGATCAGGGTGCCACCTTCACCGTCTCTGGTGGCTCGGCCTCATCCGTCCCCGAGATCGACCCGAATAGCGTTGGAAGTGTTCTGGCTCTTGTCTTGGGGTCGCTGGGGTTGCTTGAGCGTCGTCGGCTGAAAGCGGCGAGACCGGCAACGCGGGCCTCTTTCCCGGCATAAGCGTGCGGACCGAAACGCGAATGTCCCCGTCGTCACAAATGGACTAGCCGTTTTCTGATAGCCAGTCTTGGGTATGGAGCAGCGTGCTGGCGGCGTAGAACCCGGCCATCTGTTCCTCGCTAACTCCCCCCACGAGGATGGCCTGCTGCACATGGTTTGACGGCGGCCCCATCTGCGGGCTGAAGAGCCGAAAACGATGGATTGAGCCATTTTTGGCGGCCGAATGACCGGCGGCGGGGGCGGGCGATCCCACAGGGAAACGGCCTTTTTGTGCGAGAAAGGACCCTCGCGATCCCCCGCGAAAAAATAATGCGCCAAAAACTTGCCGTACCAGAAACAGCGCGTAGATTCTATTCTGCAGAGGAGTAATCGCTCTCACTGTTCTTACTGAAAAGGTTGTTGCAATGAGTCGCCACACCGGGTTTCGATCGGCTTTTCCCGTCCGCAAGCATGCCAACCGTGGGGCCAAACGGGTCCAGAGGCAGTTCGATTTGGAGCAGCTTGAGCAGCGGACGGTGATGGCGGCGGAAAACGTTATTTTCCCCACGGAATACGCCTACACGCAGGCAGACCTGCGGCCGATGGACGTGATCAAGAGCCGGAACGGCGTGCTCGAGGCCAACGTGAGGATGATCACGGCAGGCTTCGACTCCAATCCGATCCTCTACGGCGACCAGGAGGTCTACAGCAGCAAGGTGGTTGACAGCGAAACGGGCGAGGAAACCATTTCCTACGCCCAGGCCTATCAGTTCGACGCCTACGGCACGTCGTACACGGCCGGCTTTCCTGGCACGATGCTGCAGATCAACAGCGGCGACACGCTCAAGCTTCGCCTGACAAATGATCTTGCCGGGGACAACGATCCGTCCGATCCGGTCTTTACTTCCAATTTCCACTACCACGGCTCGCACGCGCCCGACCTGAGCACGGCAGACAATGTCTACACCTCAATCGAGCCAGGCCAAACGGTGGACATCAACATCCCGATCTCCACCTACGAAAACAGCGTGGGCTACAACTGGTATCACCCGCACAAACACCATGTCTCGAAGAAGCAGGTTGAGGCTGGCCTGGCGGGCGCGATCATGGTCGGCGACCCGCTTGAGCCGTGGCCCCAGTACAAGGACGTGCTCAAGCAAGTGAACATGACCATCTCGGAGGTGAAAATCACCGAAGAGGGCCAGTTTCAGCATATGGTCGGGACGGATAGCAGCGAGTATGCCGGTGCTGATTACACCGACGGCTGGCAGAAGCGGATCAACGGCCAGATGAATCCGATCATCCGCGTCCGCCCCGGTGAGACACAGGTCTGGAGCATGGGCCAGTTCGGGGCCCGCGGCGCCACGAACTTTGTCATCGCTGACGACAACCTGCAAAACCCCTGGACGGCCACGATCCTCGCCAGGGACGGTGCCAGCGCGTTTGTCCACCCCTACACCGTGGAACTCGGGGCCAGTGAACTGCGGATGAACGACATCTCCGCGCTCACCGTGATCAGCCCGGGCAACCGGATCACGATGGCGGTGACCGCCCCCACGACCCCGGGCACCTACTACTTCATGGACGGATGGGGCGGCGAAGAGGCGAGGGTCAACACGGACGGCGTAGGCTACTACTACGTGCTGGCCACCCTCGTCGTGGAAGGGGATGCCGTCACCACTGCAGCGCCGGTGTTTGCCCCGCAGGAGGCAGACCCGCTCTGGAAGGAGACGCCGGACGTCACTCGCACCTTCTCGCTGGAGCAGTTGCCCACCGTTGATGGTGTTGATCCCGACACCGGCGCGCCGATCATCAACATCGACAATTTCTATGTGAACGGCAAGAAGTTTGGCTATGGAGTTATGCCCCAGCTTGAGATCGGGACGGTCGAGGAGTGGACGATCCTCAATGCCGGCCCGCTCAATCATCCGTTCCACATCCACCAGGGTGTGTTCATCGTCACGAAGATCAACGGCTTCCCGATCGAGCCCGACAAGAAATTCCCAAATGCCAATGCCGCCAACTACGTCTCGCCGCTCGACGTGATCATGGTGCCGGCGTTCGGCAGTGTAACCATTCGAT
>JBILKZ010000116.1:0-12985 GCA_044376405.1 Pirellulales bacterium | reverse complement strand
AGGATTCGCCGCCGCCCAGGCCCCGGCGACGCCTGATAAAGCCGCCCGCGAGGCCGGCCTGCCCGACGGCACGATCCGCAAGGGAACCCTGGCGAATGCGAAGCTGATCCATGACTCCCATGACGGCGTGTTCGTGCAGGCCGTTCTCTTGGGCATGGCCAAGCCCGCCAAGGAGGAGATGTTTGTCGTTCAGAATCCGGTCGGACCCGCCGGGGCCCAGTGCTGGCGGGAGATGTGGTTTCTGACCGACGAGAGAGACGTGATGGGCCGGTTCGACGTGCTCTTCCTGGAAGACGGTCGAGGAGGGGCTTCGTGGGTCGTCGAGCACGCGGCAATCGTTCCCAACGGAATCATCCCACGGACCGGTGACAGCGAGCGGGCAGTCGCCATGCCCAAGTTGGCACCCGACGCCCTCGACGCCGTCGTGCATGCCGACTCCGAGCGGTATATCGCCGCCGCGAAGGCGTTCGTGGAGCATGCCACCAAGGGAGAGGTGCTCCCGATGATCGCGTTGACGAGTCCGCTGACGATTGCCATCGAAGGACTCGAAGACATTCACGACACCTACACCAAGAACTATCTTCCGCGATTCAAGAATGCCACGGTGGAGTGGGACGATGAGTTCCTGATCATGGGCGACGAGACAGGCAATCGCGGCATCGACGTGTCGGGCACGCTCAAGGGAAAAAAGGAGTACCGCATCTCTCTAGGGGTGATGCGGGAAGGGGGCAAGCACGTGATCATCAGCTTGAATGCGACACGGCCAGAGGCCAGGCAGGCGGAGTAACTGGGTCGCAGCTTCCGAATCCCGTCGCTTGCGCTCAGGGCTTTTATGGGGTTGCGCACGCCCGCTGATCGCTGGGGTGCAGTCCCCATAGAACCCCCCGGCGTGAGCCGGCGGATGAGCTCGAACCGGAGCGTGACGGTTTTCTCTTACGGCTCATTCCGAACCGCCGTGCGGGCCGCTTCGGCGGCGGCGCGGGAGGGGCCGTGGGCTATCTCGGGCTGCGTGAGGTGGCCCCAGTCGAGGGCCTGGTCCTGCCGGTAGTCCTTGTCGAGCGTGATGGCCGTCACCGCCTTCGCCATCTCGTAGCCCAGGTAGAAGGCATGGCTCGGATCGACGTCGGTGCGGCCGGCCGCCTCAAGCTGTTTGAAGAGCGCGAAGGGATCGCGGGATTCGAGGTGCAGGCCCGCGCCCACCAGATGGATCGCACCGCGTTCGGCGAAGATCCGGAAGTTGGGGTCGCGGATCGCTTCCGCCAGGCTGTCGAGCACCTCCTGGCCGTGCGTCTGCGGCTTCCCGGAACGCAGCGTCACGAGCCGTGGCTCCACATGCTTGGGCAGTGTGCGGTTGGTGACGGCGTGGTGGGCCAATGCCCGGGCGAGAGCGCATTCGCGGACGCTGTCCCGCGCCCAGTGGATCACCTGCGTGGTGAGCACGGAGCGGATGCCCACCTCCTGACAGAACCCGATCAAGAGCGTGTTGATGCCCGCTGAATCGACGTCGGTGAGTTCGCTCAAGTTGCCGACGCCCATCATCATCTCGGCGTGCGGAAACCGGCGACGCACGTCGAGATACCGGCCCAGGCTCGCCGCGAACCCAAAGCCGATCGGTTCAAGCACCGGATCGAGCCGCATCTTCACGCCGTCCTTCTCGAGGCGTTCGATCGTGGCGTCAAAGCCTTCGAGCGTCGCGGGCACATCGGGCACCACCACGACCTCGCAGCCCCAGTCGGCCGCGGCGGCTGCGTTCGAGGAGTTGACCGAAAGCACGAGGCTCGCGCCGGCTCGCACGGCGGCCGCGATCTCCCGCGGCTGGAAGCTGTCGATCGACACCTTGAAACCATCGGCGACGAGCATCCGCACGGCGTCGGCGACACCGGCCCACTCGCTGCCGGGATCGCACCCGAGGTCGATGCGGTCGGCGCCGGCGGCACGCAGTCGACGCGACTCATCGAGGAGCGTAGCCAGGGGCAGTCGCGGGGCATGGTTGATCTCGGCGAGGATCTCGATGTCGAAGCTGCCGTAGTCGGAAAGATCGCGAGACTGCTGGCCGAAGAATTCGTCGAGCCGACGGAGGTCTTCGGGGCCGCGCTCGACCGGGATCGCGGTGACGTCTTGGAAGGCGTCGAGCGAACCGCGGCAGCCGCCCGGGACGATGATCCGCGTCGTGCCCTCGGGCACGGCGAGCCGGCGGGCGATCCACTCGGTGGTCATGAGCGCCGCGACGGTGATGTGCAGCACCTGCACGGTCGGCTCGAAGCCGACCCGCGGCGCGAGCTGAGCGAGCACCTGCCGGAGCGAATGCTCGGCGAGCCGCCCGGTGACGAAATGGATTTTTTCCTGCGGTGAAGCCATGGCCCCATCTATCGTACTCGGAGCGGGGCCGTAAACTGATCCGCATGATTCTGGAAGGACTTGTCACTACCACCGACCCGGCTGGAGCCATGCACCTCGCGGCCATGGGGCCGCAGGTGGACCCCACTGCCGCCTCTGGCCACGCGATTGAGCAGCTGCTGCTGAAGCCCTTTGCGTCGAGCCAGACCGGGGGCAATCTCCTCCGAATGCCGGAGGGCGTATTTCACGTCACGGACGACGCCCTGCTGCTGGCCCGCGTGGTGACAGGCACGCTCGGAGCGCCGCCGGCGAGCCGGCCAGCGACGGCCGTGCGGGGCTGGGTGCTCGACGAGGCCTGCCGGGCCTACGAGTTCAAAGTTGTGGCGGCCGACACCTCGCAGGAGCGGCTGCGGCTGGAGGCCCTCGTGGTGGCGGTGCACGAAGGACGGCCGTTCCTCGGATTCAACCGGGCACGCCATGCCGTGGTGGAGGGGGCGATCCTTGTGACGAGGCTGCACCTGCTGGGAGCGGATGAGGTGCGACGGCAGTTGCGCGAGCTGGCGGTGATCGTCGGGAAGACCGGCGGGCCCCGCGAGCACGAGGCGTTTCGGTTGCTCGACGAGAAGGTGGCGGCAGGGTGACGCGTGGCGGCATCGACGTTGGTAGCCGTTGCTCCCGCGGAGTCCCCCGGCTTGCGCCGAGGGCTTTTATTGCCGGAGTCCCCCGGCTTGCGCCGAGGGCTTTTATTCAGGCAACACGCGGCAGCGAAGCCGGTGGCCGCTGCGGTTGCATTGCTTGTCGCGTTGTCCACGACGCGGTCTACTCTTCCCATGCGGCACGATCCTCTGCCAACGACACGCTGGCCCACTGCGGTGGAGATCCGTACCCCGGCGCGGCTTCACGTCGGCATGCTTTCGTTCGGGGTGCCCGGCATCCGTGCCTACGGTGGTGTCGGTGTGATGATCGATCGGCACGGCGTGCATCTCCGCATGACACGCGGGCGACCAACGACGGGTGATCGCTTCCATGCCACAGGGCCGCTGGCGGATCGGGTGATAGCGTTTGCCCGCTCGTGCGTTGAGGCCTGGCGACTCGGGGACGACGCCGCCTGCACGATCGAGGTGGTGCAGGTGCCAGGCAGCCATGCGGGGCTTGGCAGCGGCACGCAGCTGGGGCTGGCCGTCGCGGCCGGCATGCGGCAGTTGTTTCATTCGGCTGGTGCGGCCGCGGGGCCGGGCGGTGTCGTGCGGCTCGACGCGAGCGACGCTGTGGAACTGGCCCGGGCTGTGGGCCGCGGCCGCAGGTCGTGTGTCGGCGTCTACGGCTTCAGCGGTGGCGGACTGATCATCGAAGGAGGTCGGCACGTGCCGGCCGACCGTGGCCGCGAGGATGACGCCAGCCGGCCGTTCTCGCCCCTGTTGGCCCGCGTGCAGCTGCCGGCGGCGTGGCGGTGTGTCTTGTTCGGCATGCGAGACACGGTGGGGCTGCACGGTGATGCCGAGAAGCAGGCGTTTGCCAGCCTGCCGCCGGTGCCGTGCGAGATCTCGGCGGAGCTGTCACGAATCGCGCTGATGGAACTCTGGCCCGCGGCGGTCGAGGGGCAGTTCGCGGAGTTTTCCGATGCGTTGCTGCGGTATGGTCTCCTTGCAGGAAAACCCTTTGAGCAGGCGTCGTCGTGCCTGCCCTACGCCCGGACCATGGCCGATCTGATCGAAACCCTACAGGCCTGGGGGGTGCGTGGCTGCGGTCAGAGCAGCTGGGGCCCGACGGTGATGGCCTGCTGCGAATCGGCGGCGGCCGCCGACTCGCTCGTCGAGCGGTTTGCAGCCACGGAACTCGCAAGGCAGTACAACCCGCTGATCGCCCGATTCGATGATCAGGGGGCGATCGTGCGGGAAATCCCAGCGGATCAGTTCTTGGCTACGGGCAGGCCGTAGTCGGCGAGCACCTGCCGCAGCTTGTCGGCCAGCGGCTTTTCCAGGCTCACCAGCGGCAGACGGACGTCGCCCGTGTCGCGGCCGATCATCGCCATCGCGGCCTTGATCGGGATCGGGTTGCTCGCCAGGCCGAGGAGATCGCGGCAGAGTGTGAACAGCTTGACGTGGAGCCGTCGGGCCGAGGCCAGTTCGCCCTTTTCGAAGGCGTCGAGGAGGGCCTTCATGTCGGCCGGCACGAGATTGCCGACCACTGAGATCACACCACGACCGCCGATCGCCAGGAGCGGGAGCGTCATGCTGTCGTCGCCCGAGAGCACGGTGAGGTCGGTCGCCGCGAGCACCTGCGACGCCTGGTCCATCAAGCCGGTCGCCTCCTTCAGCATGGCGATGCCCGGCAGGGAAGCGAGCCGGATGATCGTCTCTGGCTCGATGTTGCGGCCCGTTCGCGCGGGGATGTTGTAGACGCAGATCGGAATGTCGACGCTCTCGGCGATCGCCTTGAAGTGTTCGTAGATGCCCTGCTGGGTGGGGCGGTTGTAGTAGGGGCCGACGATGAGCGCCGCATTGGCACCCGCCTTCGCGGCATACTTCGTGAGTCGGATCGCTTCCGCTGTGGAGTTGCTGCCCGTGCCGGGCATGACGAGCAGGCGACCGGCGGCGGCCTGGATGCTCTCAGAGATCACCCGCTCGTGCTCGTCGTGCGTGAGCGTGGGGGACTCGCCGGTCGTGCCCACCGGGCAGATGCAGGTCACGCCCGACTTGGCCTGGAAGTCGACCTGCTCGTGAAGCCGCTTCGTGTCGATCGCACCGTCGCGAAACGGGGTGACAATGGCGACGGACAGACCGGCAAACTTCTCGGCTCGCGTGGACATCGGCAGGATTGCTCCGTGGGGGTGAGCTGAGGGCTGGACGCGAACCGCGACGGGCTGGCAGTACCGCCGGATCGCATGATCGGCCCCGGAAAATGACTCCGGGAAGATATGATTTTCAGCGGCAGGCGGCAAAGGGCGTGCGTGCCGTGGCAGGAAACATCGCAGGATTCGTCGTCGCAGGAAGAACGCCATGGCAGGAAAGAGCCTCCCGAACGGACAGCAGCAACTTCCCGCCGGGGCCGCGGCGACGGGGCGTGCTGCGGCTCCACGGCTGAGGGCTGGTGCTGTGGCGGCGGCGGCGGTCGTGGCGGCAGCGGCCGGGCGACGCGACGTGTGCGAGCCGGGGGTCGCGCGGTTGGGCGTGGTGCTCGGCACCGGCCTCGGCGGCCTCGCCGACCGTCTCGATGATGCCTGGTCGATGGCGGCCCACGAGACGGGCTGGCTCGTGTCATCGACCGCCACCGGGCATGCGGGCCGGGTGGTGTGGGGTTCGCTTGGTGGACAGGGTTCGAAGAGCGGCGAGCCGTCGCGGTGCGAGGTCGTCGTGCTGCAGGGCCGCGTGCATGGCTACGAGGGGCATGCCCCGGAGTCGCTCTCGCGTGGCGTGGAACTGCTCGCGGCACTCGGTGTGACGACTGTGCTGCTTTCCAATGCAGCCGGCGGTCTGCGGCCCGACATGCAGGTCGGCGAACTGATGGTGTTGAGCGATCACATCGATCTGGTGCGCAGGCCGTGGACGCAGGGGCTCGGGACTTTTCCGATCGAATGCGTGACGGCCGACGGGCCGGTGCGGGCCGTGGCCGCGGCACCGTGCTACGATCCAGAGGTCGTGGCTGGTGCGCTCGAGGCGGCGCGATCTGTGGGAGCGGTCGCCCGCGCGGGTGTCTACGCGCATGTGATGGGGCCGAGCTACGAAACCCGCGCGGAGTATCGCATGCTCAGAAAGTTCGGCGCTGACGTGGTGGGGATGTCGACCGTGCCCGAGGCCATCGTCGCCCGTCGGCTCGGCCTGCGGGTGGCGGCCGTCTCCGTGGTTACGAACGTCGCCCGGCCCGATGCACCCGCTTGCACCAATGCCGAGGATGTCTGCCGGGCCGCTGCTGCGGCAGCAGAGGGCGTGTGGGCCATGCTCGTCCGCATCGCTGCATTGACCGCGGGGCCGTGTGACACAGGGAGAAATAGCCGATGATCGTGCTCCTCACCAACGACGACGGCATCGATGCGCCGGGCCTCGCGGCGATGGAGGCATCCTGTCGTGGGAGGGCCTGCCGCGTGGTGGTGGTGGCCCCGAAGGAGCCGCATTCCGGCTGCGGCCACCGGGTGACGACCGACCGTCCGCTCGTGCTCGAGCAGGTGGGGCCCGACCGGTTTCATGTGGACGGCACGCCGGCTGACTGCGTTCGGCTGGCGCTGACGACGCTGTTGCGTTTGCCGGGCGAGGCCGACGGCGACGTGGACGATCGGCCCGCCGTCGACTGGGTCTTGTCGGGCATCAACGCCGGCGGCAATCTCGGCGTCGACATCCATCATTCGGGCACCGTGGCGGCAGCCCGCGAGGCGGCGCTGCATGGCGTGCGGGCGCTGGCGGCCTCGCACTACCACCGTCGCGAGGAGCCGATCGACTGGCAGCGGGCGGCGGCGTGGATGGCGGAGGTGCTTGGCGAGGTGTTGCCCATGCCGCTCGCGGCGGGGGAGTTTTGGAACGTGAACCTTCCGCACCCGCTCGGTGCTGGCACGGCCGCAGTTCGACCGCCGCTGGTGGAATGTCGGATCGATCCGTCGCCGCTGCCGTTGGGTTACACGAGCGAGCCGGAGGGCTGGCGGTATCGGTCGCGGTATCAGGAGCGCAGGCGGGTGTCCGATGGCGACGTCGCGGCGTGTTTCGGTGGCGCGATCAGCCTGTCGCGCGGCCGAGTGGTGTAAACGAGGGCGGGCGGTGTAGGGGGTGGCCACGCACCCGGAATCCCCCGGCTTGCGCCGGGGGCTTTTATTCCCATACAAGCCCGGAGCGCAAGCGATGGGATCGGATTCCCATACAAGCCCGGAGCGCAAGCGATGGGATCGGATTCCCATACAAGCCCGGAGCGCAAGCGATGGGATCGGATTCCCATACAAGCCCGGAGCGCAAGCGATGGGATCGCCCTCGCATGCCGCCAACCCGGCCACCATCACGGCGGGCTTACGTTTCCAGCGTTGTCAGGTCGGCATCGAAGACGCGGACCTTGGCCCATGCGTCGGCGTGCTCGGCGATGAAGCGGTTGTGCCGATCGGCTGTCTGGTAGGCGTCGTGCGAGGCACGCGAATCGAACACGATCACGAGTGTCACGTCGTAGTCGCGGTCGTTCACCTGCCGGTCGTAGTCGGCGCAGGTGCCGACGGCGAAGGCCCGCGTGCCGGGGTGGCCCGTGAGGTGCTCGCGGCAGCCCGCCATCAGCTTCGCGGCCGCGGTTGGTGTGCGATCCTTGAGCGTGAAATAGACCGAATGCGCGAGCATCATGACCAGTCTCCTTATGAATGACGCTTCGAGACGTCGCTGCGTTATGACGCGTCGTGTGTCGTGGCGGCCGTTGCAGGCCCCGAAGCATCGCCGCCGCTGCGGGGCGTGGCCGGGCCGATGATTTCCACGACCTCGGTGTCGTCGAGCATCTCGCGAGCCTCAAGCTCGCCCGCGAGGCGGTCGAGCTTGCCGCGTTGTTCGGAGAGCAAGGCGGAGGCGCGGACGGCCGCCTCAGCCAGCAGCCGCGACACTTCCTCGTCGATGATCTGCGCCGTGTGTTCGCCGTATTCACGCTGCTCGTAGACATCGCGGCCGAGGAAGGGCTGCTCGTTGGAGCCGTGGCAGGCCACCGGCCCCACCCGTTCGCTCATGCCCCAGTGCGACACCATCTTGCGGGCGATTCGCGTCGCCTGCTGCAGATCGTTTTCCGCGCCCGCCGAATATTCGCCGAAGACGAGCTTCTCTGCGGCGCGGCCGGCGAGGATGAAAGCCAGGCGGTTGTTGAGGTCGGACTCGCCGATGTTCATGCGGTCTTCCTCGGGCACGAGCTGCGTCACGCCCAGGGCCCGGCCCCGCGGGATGATCGTCACCTTGTGGAGCTTGTCAACGCCGGGCAAGAGCCAGGCGGCGAGCGCATGGCCGGCCTCGTGATAGGCCGTCATCTTCTTCTCGCGGCCGGTAAGCAGTTCCTCCCGCTTCGGCCCCATCAGCACCTTGTCGCGGGCGTAGTCGAAGTCGGAGGCATCGACCGCGTCTTTGTCATTGCGAGTGGCCCAGAGGGCAGCCTCGTTGACCAAGTTGCGGATGTCGGCGCCGGTGAGGCCGACGGTGCCGTTGGCCTGCCGTTCGAGGTCGACATCGGGGGCGAGCGGCACATTTCGTGTGTGCACCTTGAAGAGCGCGAGGCGGGCCTTCTGGTTGGGACGGTCGACGGTGACATGGCGGTCGAAGCGGCCCGGCCGCAGGAGGGCGGGATCGAGCACGTCGGGGCGGTTCGTGGCGGCGAGGATGATCACCGACTCCGACGGGCTGAAGCCGTCCATCTCGCTGAGGATCTGGTTGAGCGTCTGCTCGCGTTCGTCGTGGCCGCCGCCGAGTCCGGCGCCGCGGACGCGGCCGACGGCGTCTATCTCGTCGATGAAGAGAATCGCCGGCGAGGCGTCTTTCGCGGTCTTGAAGAGATCACGCACCCGCGAGGCCCCCACGCCCACGAACATCTGGATGAATTCGCTGCCTGAGATCGAGAAGAAGGGCACGCCCGCCTCGCCGGCCACGGCCCGGGCGAGCAGCGTCTTGCCGGTGCCAGGCGGGCCCATGAGGAGCACCCCCTTGGGCACGCGGCCGCCGAGCCGCTGAAACTTCTTGGGATCTTTGAGGAATTCGACGATCTCCTGGAGGTCGGCCTTCACCTGCTCCAGTCCCGCCACGTCGGCGAAGGTCACCTGCTTGTCGCCGGCGCCATATCGCTTGGCGGGCGACTTCGAGAAGCTGCCAAGGAAGCCGGAGTTGCCGAGTGGATCACGGGCCCGCTTGAGCGTCATCCAGAAGCCGGCCATCAACAACAGCGGCACGAGCATGTAGAGGCCCAGCAGAAAGCCCGTGCCGTCGCTCGGCTGGCGGACCGTCGTGCGAACGGAGTGGTCGAGGAGCAGCTGGTTGAGCCCCTCGCCCAAGTAGGCGGAGAGTTCGGTGCGGAAGGCCTTGCCACGGGGCGTGGTCGATGCATTCTCGGCGGCGGGGGCGGCGCGGAATTCGCCCACCAGCGAGTTGCCCAGGATCTCGACGCTGGCAACGTTGCCAGCCTTCACCTGGCGGACGAACTCGTCATAGCTGACGGTGGCAGGCGCCGTGGCCTGGTCGCGGGCGAACATGGTCGCGAGGGCGAGCGCACCCAGGATCAGCATGATGATCACTGGCATGTTGAAGGGCGGTCCAAAGATCGAGAACGGACCGTCGGGGCCCTTGTTGTCGGGGCCCTTGTTCGCGGGACCTTTAGGGGCCGGAGCGGTAGTCATCAAGCGTGGCTCGCTGGGGGTGGCCGCAGGGGGCCGGACGGATCATGCGGACTAAATAGTGTAGTCTACGCACCTGGCCTGGAAACGGCCTCGCCTGTGCCCGCGAGAAACAGCCTCGGCGGGCCGGCAACACGATCCTCCCCAGAGTGGCGCTGGGCTCGAGTGGCGGTGGAGCGATGGCAGACACGGAGCCTGTTGACATCCCGGTGAAACGCGGCGTCGTTGCGGTCGCCAGACGGGGTGAGTTCTTTCTCGCGATCAGGCGGGGTGAATTGGTCGCCGCCCCCGGCCGCCTCTGTTTTCCGGGAGGGCACATCGAACCGGGTGAAACGGAGCACGAGGCCGTGGTGCGCGAGTGCCGCGAGGAACTGGCCGCGATGGTGCAGCCACGCGAGTGTGTCTGGCGGAGCGTGACGTCGTGGGGCACGTCGCTGGCGTGGTGGACGGTGGAGGTGTCTGGCGAGTCGGACCTTGTGCCGCATCCGATCGAGGTGGCGGAGATTCTCTGGCTCTCTGCGGAGGAGATGATCCGTGAGCCGACGTTGCTCGAAGGCAACCGCACGTTTCTCGAGGCTGTGCTCAGCGGTGATGTGCGGCTGGAATAAAAGCCCTCGGCGGAAGCCGGGGGACTGCACATCGACTACTCGCTGTCTTTGCCGAGGATGATGCCCTGGGGTTCCTGGGGCGGCGGGAGCACTGGCGGGTTGGCGGCGGCGTCGAGCATGGCGCGGAAGCGATTGGGGGTGGGGATCGCGGAGGCCTGGGTGGCGGCGACTGGCGTCTTTACTCTCGAGGCCTCGAGATCACGGCGGCCGGTCGCAGCGATCAGCCACTGTTCGAGCGTGGCCCGCTCCGCGGTCGTCAGCGGAGCCATGGTGAGACTGGCGCCGGTGGAGGAGGCAGGGTGTCGGGCGCTGATCGTGGTGAGGAACGGCGTGGCGTTGCCCTCCTTGCCAATCGATCGAAAGAGGGTCTCGACGTTGGCGAGCGTGACGCCCCGATCGATCCGGCCTGAGACGTCGCCGCGGCTGAAGTGGGGCGCATGCGCCGAGGGGCCACCGTGGCATGCACCCGCGGCACACTTATTCAGGATCAGTGGCTGCACGTGCTTCGTGAACCGGGCCATGAGTTGGGGTGGGAGGTCGGCGGCGGGAAGGAGCGACGGCGTAGCGACGAGGACAGCGATCGTGACGATTCCCCGGCAGGCAGCCTGGAGCAGGCGGCGGGTGGGCCGGCATTCGTGGGCCGGAAGGATCAGGGGAACGCATGGCATGAGACGATCCGTTCGCTGGGCGTGGCGGCACCTGGCACCGTCGTGGGGCGGGAGCGTAGGCGTGCGGGAAATCGGCAGCAAGATGGGCTGGATACGGCCGTCACCAGCCGCTACAAAACTTCAGCAAAGACTGCCAGACAACCTCGATCCCCCACCTTCTATACAACCTTCTTTATTGGAGACGATGCGCGATGGAGCGGACGTTCGTGATGTTCAAGCCCGACTGCCTCGAGCGTGGCCTGCTGGGCCGGATGGTGAGTCGGTTTGAGGAGAAGGGCCTGCGGCTGCTGGCGATGAAGATGCTCCGTGTGACGCCTGTGCTCGCGAAGCAGCACTATGCCGAGCACGTCGAGAAGCCCTTCTATCCGCAGCTCGAGCAGTTCATCACAGCGTCGCCGGTGGTGGCGACCGTCTTCCAGGGGCCGGAGGTGATCCGGGTGGTTCGCGACATGCTGGGAGCGACGAGCGGCCTGAAGGCGGCGCCTGGCACGATCCGCGGCGACTTCTCGTCGAGCCGGCAGATGAACCTCGTGCATGCGTCCGATTCACCGGAGTCGGCGACGCGTGAGATCGCCATCTATTTCAAGCCCGACGAGATTCTCTCGTGGGATGCGACGCTCGGCTGCTGGCTGCAGGCAGCGGGCGAATGAGTTTTGGCGAGTGAGCGTGGGCGTGTGACGCCGCATCCGTCGTCTACTTCCGAAGCACGCCTGCCGGCGTGTCGGAGGCCAGCCGTTCGATCATGTCGCGGCAGGCGCGATCGACGGCGGTCTGCCATTGGCTGGCGTTGAGACCGGCGTTCATGTCTGGGCGGGCGTGAGCGAAGATCACGTCGCGGGCGCTGACGACGAGTGCTCCGAGGCCATCGGGATGGAACGCACCGCGGACGTCAGCGGCCCGGCCACCCTGCTTGCCGAAGCCGGGCACGAGGATCCAGGTGTGGGGCATGGCGGCCCGTAGTTCGTCGAGTTGGCGTGGCCAGGTGGCGCCGACGACGGCACCGACGGCGCCGTAGGTTTCGCCATTGGCGGTTCTCGCGGCAAACTCTTCGACGCCGGTGGCGACGTGCTGATAGATGGCGAGGCCGTCGGCCTGGAGGTCCTGGAAGTCCTTGCTGCCGGGGTTCGACGTCTTCACGAGCACGAAGATGCCGGCGTTGCGTTCGGCGGCCAGCTTCACGAAGGGCTCGATGGAATCGAGGCCGAGGTAGGGGTTCACGGTGAGGGCGTCGGCGCCCCAGCAGCCGGCGAGCCAGCCTTCGGCGTAGGCTTCGGCCGTTGAGCCGATGTCTCCGCGTTTGCCGTCGGCGAGCACCAGCAGTCCCTTGCTGCGAGCATGAAGGATCACTTCGGCGAGGGCGGTCATGCCGTGGGGGCCGAGCATTTCGAAGCAGGCGAGTTGGGGCTTGACGATGGGCACGAGCGGCGCGACAACGTCGATCACATCGCAGCAGAAGCGGGCGTAGATGGCGGCGAGGTCCTTGGGATCGAAAGAGGTGTCGGCACCGAGGATCGTCGGCAGCTGGTCGCGACGTGGGTCGAGGCCGATGCAGGCGGCTGAGCGGCGGGCCTTGATGGAGGCGGTGAGGCGGGTGGAGAAGGGGATGGACGTGGAGGGAGCCGTGTTCATGGCGGGTTTGGTGGTGTCGGGTGTTGCGCGGAGGTTGTGTTATGGATGGTGCAAGGGATGTCGCGGTGCGTGGTGCGTGCCGCAGGGGCCCGGGGGAATCCGTGTTGAACCGGGGATGGGATTGTGCGATAGTGTGGGGGCTGTAGGGCGGCAATGCGAGAGTGTTGCGTGTCGTGCGGCGGATTCGGGGCGTGGCGCAGTTTGGCTAGCGCGCTTGACTGGGGGTCAAGAGGTCGCAGGTTCAAGTCCTGTCGCCCCGACTGGTTGATTGCCCTCAGGAATCAGGGCCAATTGGATTTGCCGACGTTCGGCAGTGCTCAGGGATGAACCCGAAAACGGGGAAAAAGAAACGGGGAAATCCCGTTTCCCCGTTTTTGTCTCCCGGGAGGCGCTGAAATGGGACGTAATCGACGGCATTCTTTACC
>JBILKZ010000115.1:0-12986 GCA_044376405.1 Pirellulales bacterium | reverse complement strand
CGTGCGGATCGGCGAGTTCCTCTATTCGGTCTCGGCAGGGGCGGTGAAGGTGCACCGACTGGACGCACCGACGGTCGAGGTTGGCAGCACGCGGCTGACCGCCGCGGTCGATCCGTGGAGCGGCTACGTCTAGTAGGCCCGGGCCCGTTCGTAGACACGCAGATACTCGCGGGCGCTCGAATCCCACGACCAGTCCTGCAGCATCGCCCGGCGGACGAGCCCGCTCCACAGATCGCCGTTGGCATGCGCGTCCAAGGCCCGCCAGACCGCCTGCTCGAGGCTGTGCGAGTCGTACGCGTCGAATACAAACCCATTGGCCGTGCCGTTCTGAAGCGTGTCGGGCGTGGTATCGACGACTGTGTCGACCAGCCCGCCCGTGGCTCGCACGAGAGGGATCGCACCGTAGCGAAGCGCGTAGAGCTGCGTGAGCCCGCACGGCTCGTAGCGGCTGGGCACGAGCATGATGTCGGCGGCCGCCTGCACGAGATGCGCGAGGCCCTCGTCGAATCCGATGATGAGATCGATCGTGCCCGGAAACGTCGCAGCGACGTGGCGGAGCGAATCCTCGACATGGTGGTGGCCGGTGCCGAGCACGACAAAGCGAGCTCGTCCGCTACCGGCCATCCGGCCGAGCAGGTCGACGACGAGATCGATCCCCTTCTGATCGACCAGCCGGCCCACGAAGGCGACCAGCGGCCGTGGGTCGGGCGCCGCATGCCCGAGCCGGGCGGCGAGCGCCACGCGGGCCGCATACTTACCGTCGGCGAAGTCCTGCTCAGAGTATGGCCGCGGAATGTGGCGGTCGGTCCGCGGATCCCAAGCGACCGTGTCGATGCCGTTGACGATGCCGGTAAGCACATCGTTCCGCGAGGCGAGCACGCCCTCGAGTCCGCAGCCGCCGGGGGCCTGCTGGATCTCGCGGGCATAGGTCGGGCTCACCGTGGTGAGCCAGTCGGCGAACACCATCCCGGTCTTGAGCAGATTCAGCTGGCCCCAAAACTCCATCTGCTGCCAGTTGAAGTATTTCCAATCGAGGCCGGTGAGCAGCATGTCCCAGTGCCAGAAGAGCCCCTGGTAGGCCATGTTGTGGATCGTCATCACGGTGCGGGCGTGCTGCACGGCGGCCGCCGAGGAATAGAGCAACTTCTGATACGCGGGCACGAGGCCGGTCTGCCAGTCATGGCAGTGGATGATGTCGTAGGGCCGCTCCTGCCGGGCGGCCAGCTCCATGGCGGCCCGCGAAAAAAAGATGAACCGCTCGGAGTTGTCGGTGTAGTCTTCGGCGCCGCCGTAGAGCGTGGGACGATCAAAGCACTCGTCGTTGGCCACGAGCAGCGTCTCGACCCGTGACCCGGGAAGGATGCAGCGGAAGATCCGGGCGGGTAGTTGCCGCGTTCCGAGCGGCACGTCGAAGGTGATCCCGGTGGGCTCGAGCGGCAGCCCCTTGGAAAACACTTCCCGGTAGGCCGGGATCACGAGCGTGACATCGCAGCCCTGATGGGCGAGCGCCTCAGGCAACGCACCGGCTACGTCGGCCAAGCCGCCGGTCTTGGCGAAGGGGGTCGCCTCACTGGCCACCTGCAGCACACGCATGGGCGGGACGTTCTCTCGGTTTCTGGTGCCGATTGCTGGCGCCAATTGCTGACGCCGGTTTCCCGGCAATTTCCTGCATGGGCGGTGGGCCACCGCCTTCTACTATATAGTTCTTAAAATCCCGCCATGTGTGCCCTCGTCAATCCCGCCGCGCTGTTCCGCTTTCGCCTCCCCTGCCGGAGACGGAAAAAACTCTGGCCACCCACGGCCTGGGATCTCGACGAGGCCTGTCGGTTGCCCGCCTTGGCACCGGTGGCGAATGTGCCGAATCTGCTGGATCTGTGGCTGGCATGGAATGAAGAGGGGCTGGCCGTGCGGGCCGTGGCGAGGGGCGTGGGGGCCACGCGGTGGTGCCAGCCGACCCGCCCCGAAGACAGCGACGGCCTCCATCTCTGGATCGCGACCCGCCCCACGGGCGACAGCCATCGCGCCGGCCGCTACTGCCGCCGGCTCGCACTCCTGCCGACCGGCGGTGGCCGCAGCGCCGACAAACCGGTGGCCGTCGCGGCTGTCATCCCGCGGACGAGCGAACTGCCAACCGATCTCCCCATCGGCTCGGTGCCGATCGAAAGCAAACTCATGGCGGATGGCTGGGAGATCGATGCCCAGATCACGGCAGCGGCGCTGCCCGGCTGGGATCCGCTGGAGATTCCCCGGCTCGGCTTCTTCGCGGCGGTGATCGACCGACGACTCGGCCGCGTGCCCGCCTTCGCGCCGCCGGAATACCCGTGGGAAGGCGACCCCACAACCTGGGCCGAACTCGAACTCTGTCCCTGAAAAAGGGGACGCAGCTCTTTTCCGAAGGAAGGAAAGAGCTGCGTCCCCTTTTTCAACCGGCACCGAACCGGATCGTATGGTCCGCGGCTTCCGGCAATGGCACGGTTACGGTCTGGCTCCATGTGCCGGTTTCGGGATCAAAGTCGGTCTGCCAGAAGTCGTTGCCGTGAATGGCCTGGTCGCACGGCGTGCCGTCGATCGTAAAGCCGCCGCCGCGGTGCGTCGGCAAGCCCGTCACCGTGATCGGCACGTATCCGAGTCCGCCCGAGATCGTGAATTCAGCGCGGCCATCCTCCGCGGCCACCCGCACATCCGGGTGGAGCCGCATGAGACGGCCCTTCCGCACGTCCACCCGCCGCGCGTTGCCCACCGCCTCGCGGTGCACGAGCCGCCAGGTGTCTTGCATGGTGGCCAATGCCGCCCGCAGTGGCTCATTCGGTCCGTAATAGTCCGCGGCCGCCTGCGGCAGCACCAGGTGCTCAATCGTCGCCTCCACGAAGTCACCCGCCACGAGCTGCGTGACATCCGGTGGCGGCACGATATCGAGTGTCGAGGTCGCCCTGCCACCGACGACGGCACCACGCTCCGCCACCCACGGCCGCGCGTCCTTGCCTCCCAGCCGGGCCCGCCACTCCCGGATGACGATGCCGCGGTTCGCCCAGGCACCACTGTCTGCCCCCGGTCGCCGGACCGCCTCATGAAGCGACACCCAGGGCACCGTGCCCGCGCACTCAAGCGGCTGCGTGCGATACTCGTCGCCACCCCATTGCGTGTCCCACTCGCGGACCAGCCCCGTCACGTCGCCGACGGCCATCTTCCGTTCGCCCGTGTAGCTGTAGGTGTCGGCGCCGATCTGGAAGAGCACCAACCGGGAGAAGTCGACGGGTTGCTTCACATCCATCCTTACCGAATAGACGCCGCGGACGATATCGTCGGTCCGAGCGAGGCTCACCGTCTCGGCATGCTCGATCTCCTCGCCGACTTCGCCGGCATAGGTGACCTCCGTGAGGCACGGGCCCTGCCGCTCGTAGGCGGTCTTCATGCGACCGTGCGGCACGCGGCGGCCGGAGCGGTCGAAGAGCCTGAAAAAGTCACCGCCGCCGACGTTGTTGGTCCAGCCCCAGGCTCGGTCGTTGCCCATCGACGTCACCATCAGCGGACGGACATCGAGGATTGAACAGCCGGCCTGTATCTGGTCGGGCTCGTAGCAGATCGACTCGCCCCACGAGCCCATCGCCGACTCATCCCAGAGCTGATTCGCGCCCCAGCCGATCAGGCAGAGCTGCGCATGGGAGGCAGCAGGCACACCGCCCCAGTGGGCGAAGGCGAGTGTGAGTTCCACGTCGAACGTCGTCTCCGCCGGCAGCCGTAGCTGCGTGAAACCATGAAACCAGGTGCCCTCGTAGGGGTTGTCGCCCGACCGGCCGTGCCAGTTCTTGGAGAGCTGCACAGGAATGCCGAGGGGATGGCCTTCTCTATCCCGAAGGATCGCAGACATGCCCGTGATCGGCAGACCCGCAGCGGTCTTCTCGAAGAGGAGCCGGACCGTCGCATCCCGTGAGGCGGGGTTTGTCAGCGTGAGCCGCACCCGCTCGATCGCGTCGTTGCGGCGATCTTGTACCGGCGGCCCGTCGTCCGTCCGCTGGTTGGTTGCCTGCGACCCAGCCGGCACGATCGCCGTCACCGCGTCGAGATTGATCCGCTGCCAGCCACGGGCATCGTCCCGTGCAACCGGCAGCGGATCGCCGGCCGGTTTGCCTGCGGCGTCAACAGGCACGGCGACGATTGATGCGGCCTCGTCGTCTGCCAATGCCGCCATCGTGGCCGGGTCGAAGGCGAGCGACACGTCGTGCCACGAGGCGGGCCCCGCGGCCGTCGCCGGCGGCAGATCGACACGGCGCTCGAGCCGCTTGTCTCCCGCATCGAGTCGGATCGCCAGCTTCGCGTCGTGCCAGACCACATGGGGCCGCACGACCGCCGCCTCACCGTCGCGGCGAAACGATTCCGCAAACGTCGGCTCCACGTCGGCAAGCGCCGCTTCAGGCTTCGCGAACCGGCTGCGGATCTGCTCCGTCGAAAGCGCGCGGTCATAGAAACGGATCTCATCGATCTCGCCGCGGAAGTGGTAGCCGTCGCCGAAATTATCCTGCCGCCGACCGAAGGCAAGACCACGCGAACCCGGTTTTCGTTGGCGTCCCACCTGCTTCTCGCCGGCTGGCTTGCCGTTGACGAAGAGCCGCAACGAGTCGCCATCGTAGGTCATGGCCAGATGGCTCCACGCCTCGACGACCAGCGGTTCCCTCGCCTCGACAGTGAAGCGATTGTCGCGTCCCCCGCCGATGTTGAGCCCCGCCTGCGGCACGCCACGGGGGTTGATCGTGAGTCCGTAGTTGCCGTCGGCCTGCTCGTGGAAGTTCTTGCAGACGAGCCACGGCACGGCCTTCGTCGCCGTCGCGAAGTCCGCAGGGAGATACGCCCAGAACTCGAGCGTGAACCGTTCAGGATCAAGGCTCGGGGCGTGCGGCACTTCGAGATGATTGGTGCCATCGAGCCCAAACCCGCCGCCGAGCCGGCCGAAGCCGATGTCGCCCGCCGCGATCGGCGCGAGCGGCGGCCGCACGGCGAGGACGAGAGCGAGGCGGTCGGGCCAGGCGATCGTTTCGAACCGGGCATCCGCGTCAAGCCTCCGGCCATCGCTCGATGTGAACACGAGTCCGTTCACGTCAGCCCGCTGCACCCAGCGGCCCGACTCGATGAGCCGTGGGCCGGCCGTGCGGTCCCAAGCGGCCCCGGCAGAACACCGGTAGGTTGTTCCGTCGGCTTTGATGAAGAGGCCCAGGTCGGCCGCAGGCAGTGCCGTGATCGCTGCGTTGTCGCCACGCGCAAGGCTCGTGTAGCTGCTCACAGAAACCGGACCGAGGTGCGGCACGCGCATCGCGGCTGTGTCGAGCACGAAGCCATACCGGCCGGTCTGGATGCACCGCTGCCAGGGGGCGTTTGGCACGCGGGCGGGAAACCCGTCCCGCCACCACATCACCGTATGGTCGCCCGCGGCGGGGGGCGGCGGCACTGAACTGGGCTCGGCGGCCGCCACGGAGGCTCGGTGTACGCCGCCGAGGGCAAAAACCGCGACGACGGAGAGCAATCGCTGACAAAAAGGTCGCATAAAAACCCCTCGGTCTGGGGCCGGAGGTTCGGGCCGCCCCCCTGCCGCAGTATCGGGCGGCCACCACGACTTGGCGACCATACGGCCGTTCTACGACCTTTCTGGCATCATTCGATGCCAGAAACTTGACCACCAATCAATTAACGTTATCGTTAACGGTAGTGGGCTTGGCAAGGGGAAACTTTTCGAGAGCACGTCACGGGACGATCCACGATGAATCTGAATATTCCGGCAAAACGCGACCGCAGCGCCCGCGGCCGGCCCAATCTCCGCCAGATCGCCACCGAACTCGGCGTGTCGATGATGACGGTATCTCGCGGTCTGCGCGGATCAGCGGAGGTGTCGGCTGTCACCCGTGAGCGGATTCTGGCGGCAGCGGAGCGGCTGAAGTATCGACCCAACCGTGTCGTCAACGCCTTCAAGACGGGCCGCACCAGCCTCGTCGGTGTGATGGTGCGGCCGTCGAAGCTCTATCGGTGCGACCTGATCGAGGGGATCCACGACACCGTTGTGGCGGCCGGCAGCCTGCCGGTCATGCACTTCAGCCACAGTGGCGGCGAGGCGACGCCAGACGCCGCTGAGTTGCGCTGCCTGCACCGCCTCCTCGATCAGCGGGTCGATGGCATCATCTTCTGGCCATCGGACGAGACGGTGCCCAACCACTATCTCGAGGAGGTCTGGAAGCGGGGCGTGCCGCTCGTGGCCGTGGACCGACCTTTGCCGCACACGCGGGCCGACTTCAGCGGCACCGACGACGTGGCCGGTGGCCGGATTGCTGCCGAGCATCTGCTCGGTCTGGGGCATCGGCGGCTCGCCATTCTCTGCGGCGAGCCGTGGGTGTCGACCTACGCCGACCGGCGACAGGGCTTTGTAGAGGCGGTAGCGGCCCACAACACGGTGGTGCGAAGCACCGACGCCGTCGTGTGCGAGCAGATCGAGTGTCGCAATGAAGCGGCTCTCGATGAATCCCGCGGACTGCTGACCGCGCGTGACCGGCCAACGGCCGTTTTTGCCGTGAGCGACGTGCTGGCGGCCCATGTCTATGAAGCCGCAGCCGCCCTGAATCGAAAGGTCGGCGAGGATGTTTCCGTCCTCGGTTACGCCGACATTCCAGAGGCCGGCTTGCTGCGACCCAGTCTCTCGACCGTGCGGCAGGATTTCCAGGAGATCGGCCGCAACGCCGCCCGCCTGCTGCTCGATCGCATCGAGGGCCGCACCACCACCGACCGTGCCCGCAGCATGCGGATCACTCCCACGCTGGTCGTGCGGCAATCGACCAGCGCCCCAAATCACCACCATCCGCCCTCGTCTTGACGATGTCCATAGAAGCCCGGAGCGCAAGCGATGGGATAGGCGTCACCAAATCATCGAACGCTCCATACGTTTCAAGTTTCATTCCTTCTCTCCATCCTCGTCCTCAGGTGCCATCATGCAGACGCAACCTTCCAGCCGCAGGCAACACCCCGCGGCCTTCACGCTCGTCGAACTCCTCGTCGTGATCGCCATCATCGGCACGCTCGTCGGCCTGCTCCTCCCGGCGGTGCAGGTGGCCCGCGAGGCCGCCCGTCGCAACGCGTGCGGCAACAATCTCAAGCAACTGGGCCTCGCACTGCACAACTACGCCGATAAGAATGCGGTCGGTGGTGACAACAAGTTTCCCTACGTTGCCTATCACAATAACGGCAGAGGTGGAAACGATGTCCACTCATCCACGCCCGGAAATGTCCTCAACAACATGCTCTGGCAAGACTCGGTCAGTTGGATCGTGCAGATTCTTCCGCAACTCGAGGAGGATTCCGTATATCAGACGTGGGTCACCGCGACTCGCAATTTTCAGGGCATGTACGCCAGCCTGACAGATATTCGGGGCTTTGTGACACCCGCGATGTCGAAGGATGTTCGCATCAATGCGCTGTATTGCCCGTCCTACACGGGAAGTTTGGTCCTCAATGGGTCCGCGGTTGGCGGGCCAGTGAACGAGTCATACGCGACGAACGTGGGGTCGGGCGTTCGCCTGAACCAGGATTTCTACAAGACCGACAAAACCGGGCTGACCTGCTACCGCGCGAACTTTGGCGTCTCCCCCACTGGAGCCCACAACAACTTTGACTTGCTCGACGGAACCGGAGCCTTTGGCTGGCAAAAAAAGAAGGGGTTCAAGGATTTCATCGACGGTATGTCGAAGACGGTGATGCTTGTTGAAAACTCCTGCGGGCAATCCTGGTTTGCCGGTGCACTCGCATCAACCGTCGCAGGGAACAACACGACCACGCTTTCCAACGGCGTATGGTCGGCGGCCTCGAGTACAGCCTGGGCGGTGCAACAGCCTGCCGTCGAGATGCGAGGGTACCTCGCAAACGTCGGTCTGGGCTCGGAGCACGCAACTGTCGGCGGTGTGATGATGGCGGACGGCTCGGTGCAGTTTCTGTCGTTCAACAGCCTGTCACCACAGATCTGGCTCAGCCTGCTGTCCTCAAACAGCGGCGAGAACGTGCAGGTCTCGCAGTGACCAGCGTCAGGCACGTCACTCGAATTCTGCTGCACGAACTTTCCACAACTATTCCTTCTTCATCTCCTTCACAGAGGTGCATCTTGGTTCATTCTTTAGGGTCCTCGCTGCTGTACCGAAGAATGGCGTGGGTCGCCTGTTGCCTCCTGATGCTGGCAGGGTGCCGGGGAGAGATCCCCCGCAGCAGCGTCACAGGGCACCTGAAGATAGACGGCAATCCAGTTCCCCAGGGGGTGCGGGTCGTGTTCACGCCGCAAGGAGCGGATCAAGAGCCGTGTGTGGGCGTCACGAATGACCAAGGGCTGTACGTGATGTACTTCAAGCCAGGCATGAAGGGCATCCTCAAAGGCTCATACAGCGTGTCGATCGCGTTATCCGATGACGAGGGCACCAGCAACGTCATGCTGCCGCCGGCGCTGGCGGGCATCAAAATCCCGGCGGAGTATCGCACGGGCAGTTCCACCATGACATGCGACGTGCCGCGGAGCGGCACCGTGTTCGACATCGACATTACGACGAAGTGACGGGACTCGGATCCGCTCTCACGACATGCTTGCCTCAACACGGATCGCCCGCAACGGGTTTTGGACCGTGAGTCGATCCACGTCGGCGTCGCTGAGCCCGACGGCACGGCCCAGCACGCGCCGGATGTCGGCCATCGTCGCCGTCGAACCGACGAGGTGTGACCGATCCGGAGCCCACGCTGCCCCTTCTTCACCCACCACGACCCCCTGCCCAGCCAACAGATAATGGCCCGGCCCCATGCCGGCAGCGGCCGTCGCATCGGTCACGGCGATCGTGCGATCGATCCCCACGTGGCGAATGATGGTCCGCAGCAGCATCGGCGGCAGATGCACGCCATCGGCGATCACCATCACCCAGCGCAACCGATCGGCCGCCAGCACACGCTGGATGACATTGTCGTGCCGATGGAGCATGAGCGGACAGCCGTTGCCCAGATGCGTGAAGCAGGAGAGCCCAGCGTCGATGGCGTCGTTCAGCACGGCGAATGACGGATCGCAATGACCGGCCGACACGAGAATGCCCTGCTGGGCAAGCCACCGGGTGGTGGCGTGGCCCGCATCGTGTTCGGGCGCAAGAGTCACGAGCCTCACGAGTCCACGGCCCGCATCGACGAGCTGCTTCGCCGCATCGACGCTCGCCGGCAGGACGTGCTCGTGCGGGTGCGCGCCCACAAAGCCAGGCAGCGGACTGATGAACGGCCCTTCGACGTGGATGCCCACCATCACATCGCGCACCAACTCGTCTTCGGCATGCAGTTCCGCGAGCCGGCCGATTCTCGCCGTCATCCGGTCGAGCCGATCGGTGATGATGGTGGCGAGCATGCGGCCGCCACCGTCACGTCGCACCGCAGCGCACGCCTGCCGAAGCGCGTCGAGGCTCAGATCGTCGGCATTGAAGTCGACGCCCTTGGAGCCGTTGAGCTGAAGATCGAGGGGATGTGTCATGAATATGTTCCGTCGTGCAGAGGCGTGCAGGGACGTGCACGACGCCCGGGTTTCAGGCCGGCGCGGCCGGGCCACGCGTGCCGTCCGACAGGAGCGACGCCGCTTCGCGGTCAAGATGCAGACTGCAGTTCGGATGCGTTCGCAGGATCGAGGCAGGCACGGTAGGCGTGAGGGGTCCCTCGACGGATGCCCGCACCGCCTCGGACTTCCGCCGGTCGGGCACGGAACAGACGATCGTGCGGCTGGCGAGAATCCGGCGGATCGACATCGAAAGCGCCTGCGTGGGCACGCTCTCGAGCGAGGGAAACCAGCCTTCACCGACCTGCTGTCGTCGGCACGGTTCGTCGAGCGACACGACCAGATACGGTGCCGTCGTCTCGAAGTCGGCGGGCGGATCGTTGAATGCCACATGGGCATTTTCGCCGATGCCGATCATCGACACATCAAACTCATCCGGCGGCACGAGCGCAGCGAGTCGGCGGCACTCGGCCAACGGATCGGCATTGACGCCAACCTCATGGAAGGCCTTCGGTCGGATGGGCAGCCGGTCGACGAACCGTTCCCGCAGGTAGCGGCGAAAGCTCGCCGGGTGGTCGGGCGAGAGGCCGACGTATTCGTCGAGGTGATAGATGGTGATGACGTCCCAGGGGATGCCGGCCGTAGAGCCTAGCGCAGCCAGCACCTCGAACTGCGACGAGCCCGTGGCAACCACGAGGGTGGCCGACCCCTTACGATCGCAGGCCGCCTTCAGTGCCGTCGCCGCCTCGGCGGCCGCCGCCCCACCCATGGCCGCCCGATCCTCGTGGATGACAATTTTCATGAGACATTCCCTGCGAACCGTGTCGATCGCAGACAGCATATCCGAACGGTGTGGAGCCGGTTGGAGGCCATGGCGGTCCATCCGAACTCTTGTGGCTCGGGGTTGCCCCTGCCGTGGAGTCGGGCTTGCTGGCAAGCGGAGCCATGGATGGCGGAGCGTAGCCAGCATGCAGTGAGCGTAGGCCAGGATGGCCGAAGCGAACGTCCGGCGAGACGGCAGGGGCAACCCCTCGCGGAGTCCGCGACCGGAACGAGCCGCGGTCTGCTACGCGTACCGCTCCACCACAACCCGGGCCGGCGGCAGGCTGTCGAGGAAGATTCTCCCATAGGGCTTCGTGAGCATCCGTGGATCTAATATCACCACGGAACCGCAGTCGTTGGCGGTGCGAATCAACCGTCCAAAACCCTGCTTGAGCTTCAACACTGCCTCCGGCAACTGATACTCGGCGAAGGCGTTGCCCCCGGCCGCTGTAATAGCCTCGATCCGCGCTGCCGTCAGCGGCCGGTCGGGCACGGCGAACGGCAGCTTCGTGATGATCACGTTGACGAGCTGGTCGCCGGGGAGATCGATTCCCTGCCAGAAGCCGTCGGTTCCCAGGAGCACGCTCCCCGGCCCTTCCCGAAAATCGGCGAGCATCCGCGAGCGGTTGAAGCCGTCCGACTGGCTGATGAGCCGGTAGTTTTTCCCCGCACACCAGCCGGCGAGCTCCTTCGACGCCTTCGCCAACGACGCGATGCTCGTGAACAGCACCATCGCCCTGCCCCCGCTCCGCTCGACGTAGCGACGGATCATCTTCACCACGGCCTGGTCATACGCATCCCGCGCGGTGGGGTCGGGCAGCCTGTCGACGAGGATCAACTGCGCCTGCCGGGCATAGTCGAACGGACTACCCAGCCGCAGCGAACGAGCATTCGTGACCCCCAGCCGACGCTTGAGAAACGCATAGTCGGCATCCGCTGATGTAGACTCGGGATCGAAGACGTCATCTGGATCGGATCGCCCCCGTCCGCCCACCGCCAGCGTGGCGCTCGTCAGCACGACCGTGCCCACGCGGCCAAACAGCTCGCGTTTGAGCATGTCGCCCACATCCACAGGCGCGCTTGAAAGCAAGAGCCGCTCGTGACCACGACGGCTGCGGTGCGACTCCACCCACCAGACACAGCCAGGCTCGTTCTGCCCCAGCCACATATCGAGGCTACCAGCCAGCCCCGCGAGCCGGTCGGCGAGCGATATGAAATCATGCCGTTCGACCTCGCTGGCGACCCCCTCGCCGACGCTCCGCAGCTGCCGGCCGAGGCTCTGGAGCACATCGCCGAGTGTGTCGGGCAGGAGATGCGGCGTGGTGACCCGCCAGGGCGAGTTGCCCCGTGGTGCGACCTTCGCGCGGACCGCGGCAAAAAAATCTTCCGCGGCCCGGCGGCACCGCAGCACGGCCAGTTCCAGGTCCTTGAGCCCGTAGTGGACGACCAGCCCGCGGTGGGTGCGCTCGTTGTAGAGCTTCGAGAGCACGCGGTCGACGGAGACGCTCGACAGGCCGACCCCCAGATGGTCGCTCGCGACGCTCTCCACCATGTGGGCCTCGTCGAAGATCACGACGTCGTAGTTGGGAAGGAGGCTGGCGCCGCCACGCCGTAGCGCCAGGTCGGAGAAGAACAGGGCGTGATTGACGATCAACACCTGCGCGTGCGCCATGCGGCGGCGAGCGGCGTAGTAGTGGCACTGCTGGTAGGCAGGGCAGGCGCGGCCCATGCAGTTGCCGGCGTCGCTGGCCACCTCGTCCCAGACGGCATCCTCAGGCACGAAGGGAAGGTCGGCCAGCGAGCCGTCGCTCGTGTGTTTGGCCCACGAGATGAGTTCGTCCAGCTGAGCCAGTTCCCCATCCTCCGGAAACAGACTGCCGGCCCGTTCGCGGGCCAGCGTGAGTCGTCTGAGGCTCACATAATTGCGGCGGCCCTTCACGAGCACGGCGGAAAACTCCCGCGGCATCACCGCCGCAACGAGCGGAATGTCCTTCGTGACGAGCTGTTCCTGCAGCGCGATCGTGTGCGTGGAGATCACGATTCGCCGTGGCCGGGTGCTACCGGCACCGGCCGCCATGCTCTCGCCTTCTGCTCCCTCGTCGTCTGCATCTGGCTCATCATCGACTCGAGGGGCAGTTGGAGCCGGAATCGCGTCTCCCTCGACCTGATCGGCGGTGGCGGCCAGCACGGCGGGCACGAGGTAGGCCAGGCTCTTCCCGGTGCCGGTGCCCGCCTCGACGATCGCATGCTGCCGGTTGGCGATCGCCTCGGCGATCAGGTTGGCCATCGCCATCTGCTGGGGCCGCGACTCCCAGCCCGCGAGCCGGGCGGCGAGCCGACCGTGGGGCGACAGCAGTTCGTCGGGAGTGGTCATGCTGGCAATGTACCTGACGGACGTGCCGCCGCGGCGGCAGTGGCATGAATGGATTTCCCCGTGATAGGGAGTACAAATAGGGACGGCGTCAGGTCGTTATGGCATGCCCCATCGCCGTATCCGTGAGGGGCTGCCCATGTCCCGAGAGCCGGCGTTGCTGACCAGCGCAGGCAGGATGCCGGAGCGCAGTCAGCATCGAGTGAGCGAAGGGCAGGATGCCCGTAGCGAACGTCCGGCGACGGGGCATGGGCAGCCCCG
>JBILKZ010000224.1:0-4312 GCA_044376405.1 Pirellulales bacterium | reverse complement strand
CAGGATCAGGCTCTCGAACCGTTCGATCCGCCGCCGCTGGCCTCTCTCAACGGCGACTCCACCTGGATCGACCGGCCGGTCCGTGACGGGCTTGCGATCCTGCGAGAGCAGCAGGCAAAGGAGCCTGTCCCAGGCCCGGTGGCCGAGGCACTGGCACTCCGCAACACCTCGTCTGCGATCAATCGACAGATTCTTTCCGCGCTCGGCCGTCTGCCCGGCGACGGGGCCGCGGATCTCTCTGCGCGGATCGACCGCCACGTGGCGGGCGACCTCGGCAGCACGAACCCGATCATGATCAGCACCTCGGCCGAGTTCGATATCCTCGGCCTCACCGGCTTCGGTCTCTTCTCCTTTGGCCGTGATCTGGAACCTTTCGCCTCGGCCGAGACGGTGGTGAGTTGGCAGACCAGTGGCAACGGACTGCTCGACAAGGTGGTCTTGCGGGACGATCTCGTCTGGAGCGACGGAGCGCCGATCACCGCCCACGACATCGCCTTCACCTACCAGGTGATCATGGACAGGCGGGTGCCGGTGCCGGCCGTGCGGAGTGGCACCGACCAGATGCGGTGGGTGCACGCCTACGACGACCGCACCGTCGTCTTCTTTCACAAGGAGCCGCTGGCCACGAACGTCTGGAACATCAACTTCCCGGTGCTGCCGAAGCATGTCTATGAAAAAACCTGGGAAGGCGACCCGACGCTCAAGGAGAGCCCCGAACACGTGAAGCTCGAGGAGTCGCCCGTCTCGGGAGGCCCCTATGAGATCGTGGAGCGCAAACGCGGTCAGCAGATCGTGCTGCGGCGGCGGGACAACTGGTCGCAGGTCGGCGGCCGAAAGGTTCGCGAGGAACCCTTCTTCAAGGAAGTCCGCTTCCGCATCATCGAGGATCCGAACACGTCGCTGTTGGCCCTCAAGGCGGGCGATATCGACGAACTGCCGCTCACGCCCGAACAGTGGACGACGCAGACGACCGGCGACGATTTCTATCGCTCCAACACCAAGGTGACCGCCTCGGAGTGGGTGAGCTTCCACTTCGGTTGGAACATCGACGGCCCGTTTTTTGCCGATCGCCGCGTTCGCCGCGCCATGAGCTATGCCTTCGACCACGACGGGATGCTGGAAAAGCTCTGCTACGGCCTCTACAAGCCGGCCGCAGGCAACTTCCCCGACGACTCCTGGATGGCGCCCAAGAAGAAGCTCCAGCCCTACAAGCAGGACCTCGACAAGGCCGAGGCGCTGCTCGACGAGGCGGGCTGGATCGATCACGACAACGACGGCATCCGCGACAAGGAGATCAACGGCCGGCTCGTGCCGTTCGAGTTTTCGATGCTCGTCAACCAGCAGCCGCTGCGGATCGCGATCTGCACGCTTCTGAAGGAGAGCCTCGAACAGGTGGGCGTGCGAATGAACGTGCGGCCGACCGAGGCCACCGTGATCCAGGACCTCACGCAGAAGAAGAAGTTCCAGGCCTACTTCGGCGGCTGGGGCTCCGGCACCGATCCCGATTCCTCGGAGAACATCTGGGCCACGGCCGCCGGCCGCAACTTCGTCAGCTACTCCAATCCCGAGGTCGACCGTCTCTTCGCCGAGGGCCGCCGCGAGCTCGACCGCGGCAAGCGGGCCGAAAAATACGGCCGCATCCAGGAGATTCTCTACGACGACCAGCCCTACACCTGGCTCTACTGGCGAAACAGTTTCTACGGCTTCTCGAAGGATCTCCGCGGGTACGTGTTCAGCCCCCGCGGGCCCTACAACTATTCGCCTGGCTTTGGCAGCCTGTGGATGCCCACGCAGGAGTGAGCGATGGCCACCTATCTGCTCCGCCGGCTCTTGCTCGGGATCCTCACACTCGTGGCGATCACGTTCATCGTCTATGGCCTGGCGCGGAACATGCCGGGCACCCCGCTGACCGTGCAGATGGGCGAGAGCGACCCCAGCCGCAAGCTCAACCCCGAAGATCAGGAGCGGATGAAGCGAATCTACGGCCTCGACCGGCCGTGGCACGAGGGCTATCTCCGCTGGCTCGGGAATGTGGTCCGCGGCGATCTGGGCCGCTCGTTCTCGCGGAAGCAGCCGGTGACGACGCTCATCGGCGAGCGGATCGGTCCGACATTCCTGATCTCGGGGACGGCCCTCGTGCTCGCCTGGCTGCTGGGCGTGCCGCTGGGGCTCTATGCCTCGGCCCGCAGCGGCATGGCCGATGAACGGGCCACGAGCCTCCTGCTTTACGTCCTCTATTCATTCCCCACGTTCGTGGCGGCGCTCTTCCTGCAGATCGTGTTTTCTGTCTGGCTAAGGGGCACTCCCTGGGAGCTGCCGCTCTTCGGCATGAGCGATCTGCCCGCCGACGCCAGCTGGGCCGCGCGGGCCGTCGACGTCGCCCGCCATGCGATCCTGCCGGTCACCTGCCAGACCTACGTGAGCCTTGCCTACGACAGCCGCTTCATCAAGGCGAACATGGAGGAGGCGGTCCGTCAGGACTACATCCGCACGGCACGGGCAAAGGGGGCCGGACCCGGCCGCGTGCTTTTCCACCACGCCTTTCGCAACACACTCATCCCGCTGGTCACGCTCCTGGGGCTCTCGCTGCCGGGGCTGATCGGCGGCTCGGTGATCATCGAGCAGATCTTCACCTGGCCCGGCATGGGGAGGCTCTTCTTCGAGAGCATCCGCGAGCGGGACTACCCGACGATCATGGGGCTCACCCTGATGTTCAGCGTGCTGACGCTGATCGGCCAGTTACTCGCCGACCTGCTCTACTGCCTGGTCGATCCGCGGGTGAGCGTGGAATGAGGATGCGGTCATGAACGACAGCCACTCGCGGGGATTTTGGGCCGAGGCGTGGGCGCGGTTTCGCCGCAAGCCGCTGGCCATGGCGGCGCTCGTCTTCGTGACGCTGCTGGCCGCGGTGGCCCTGTTGGCCCCCGCTATCGCCGGCACGAAGCCGGTGCTCTGCCGCTACAAGGGCCGCATCTACGCCCCCTGCCTGGGTTACTTCGACCGCCGGCTCGAGCCCACGATCTTCGCCAAGGACCGCTTCCGGGGCACGTATCCAAAAAACCTCGCTGAGAAGGACCCCGACAGCTGGGCGATCTGGCCACTGGTCTTTCAGGATCCGCACCGCGCCGTCCGTGAAAACGAGTGGCCCGGCCGGCCCGCCAATCCAGCGAAGGACGAGGGCCGCCCCAACCGCATCAACCTCTTTGGCACCGACCAGTATGGGGTGGACGTATTCGCCAAGATGGTGCACGGCACGACGATCGCGCTGCTGGTGGGCGTGGTGTCGATGGGGCTGGCCGGCACGATCGGCATCATCGTGGGGGCGCTGGGCGGCTACTTCGGCGGCTGGGTCGACATGCTCACCAGCCGCGTCACCGAGATCGTGATGTGCGTGCCGACGCTCGTGCTCATCCTCGCGGTCATCGCGATCGTGGAGAAGCCGACGATCTGGAAGACGATGGCCATCATCGGCGCCACGGGCTGGACGGGCATCGCCCGCCTCACCCGCGGCGAGTTCCTCAGGCTGCGGCAGAGCGAATTTGTGACCGCCGCGCGGGCTACCGGCGCCGGGCCGGTGCGGATCATGCTGCGACACATCCTCCCCAACGCCCTGGCACCCGTGCTCGTGCCGATCACGTTCGGCATCGCCTCGGCGATCCTCACGGAGAGCGCTCTGTCGTTTCTCGGTTTCGGCCCACCCCCGCCGGCCGCGAGCTGGGGCTCGCTTTTGAACGACGCCCGCAGCAACCTCTCGATGTGGTGGCTGGTGGTGTTTCCCGGCATCGCCATCTTCCTCACCGTGCTGGCCTACAACCTCATCGGCGAGGGACTCCAAGAAGTGACCGACCCGCGGCTGCGCGAGGCACGGAAATGAAACCTTCGCCACAGTTCGGGGCTGCCCATGCCCCGTCGCCGGACGTTCGCTTCGGGCATCCTGCCCTGCGCTCACTCGATGGCGGCCGCGCTCTCGGCATCCTGCCTTCGCTTGCCGCCAACGCCGGCTCTCGGGACATGGGCAGCCCCTCACAGATTCCCCAGAGTCGAATAAAAGCCCTGAGCGCAAGCGACGGGATCTGCATGCTGGGCCACAGTTCCGGGCTGCCCCTTACGGATCCGGCCTTTAGCATCCATGCCACTCATGCCACTGCTTGAGATCAATAACCTCGTGACCGCCTTCCATACGCCCGCCGGCCGCGTGCCGGCGGTGGATGGGGTGTCGTTGTCGATCGAGCGGGGCAAGACGCTCGGGCTCGTGGGTGAGAGCGGATGCGGGAAGAGCGTCACGGCGATGTCGATCCTCAGGCTCGTGGCG
>JBILKZ010000113.1:0-13125 GCA_044376405.1 Pirellulales bacterium | reverse complement strand
TCACCGGCGTGAGCTGCTCGGCCGGAAAGAGTTTCAGAAAGTCGGCGCCCGCCTCGATCGCCGCGAAGGCCTCCGTCGGCGTGGCGACGCCCGGGCCGCTCATCAGGCCGGCCTGCTTCGTGGCCCGGATCAGCTGCGGGCTCATATTGGGAGACACGATCAGCCGGCCGCCGACGGCCGCCACATCGGCCACCTCGGTCGCAGCGAGAACCGTTCCAGCCCCAACCGTGGCGCGATCGCCAAAAGTGGCGGCCAGGCGGCGGATGCTCTCGATTGGTTCTGGCGAATTGAGCGGCACCTCGATGAGGCGGAAGCCGGTCTCCACGAGGGCGAGGCCGATGTCGATAGCCTCGTCTGGCGCTATCCCACGAAGGATGGCGATGAGTGGGAGTTCGGCGAAGTCGCGGTCTGCTCTGTCAGGGTGCGCCACGAGATTCATCCTCAGTCAAAGGTGTCGGGAATCCAAGATGGTGTCGAGAATCAAATGGTGTTGGGAGCATCTGCCACAAGGCCGGCCGCCTCGCCGATCCGCCACAGGCCCAGCGGGCCCGTCTCGTTGAGAGCCTGCACATCATCGATGCCGAATTGAGAGAGGGCCAGTCGGTAGCGGTTGCAGAGAGTGGGATCGCCCAGGAGTACGATCGAGGGGCTGGCGGCCTCTGCCAGCCCTGCAACCACGCTGCGAATCTCCTCGCCGACGAGCAAGCCGGACAGATAGTCGAGCGTCTGCGGCGCGGTGAGCACGCCGGTGAGGAACAGGCTCCGGGACGTGAAGAGCAACGGCGCAATCCCCACGGCGCCGCTCTCGCGAGCCGACCGCACGCCGCGCGTAAACGCGTGGCGATCAAAATCCGGATCAGTGGCCGTCGCCCCCAGTTCTTTTGCGGGCCGGCCAATGATCGAATGGTCGCGAAGCATCGCGAAGAGTTCGCCGGTGAGATACGTGGTGAACCGCACCACGCGACCCTGCTCGACGACGGCCCACTTGCAGTGTGTGCCCGGAAGCACCAGCAGCGATCGTTCGGCCAGTGCCGGCTGCATCGCCAGCACGCCGACGATCTGCGTCTCCTCGCCCCGCATCACGTCGGGCAGCGGCCCACCCTGCATCAGGCCGGGCACGAGATGAATCGTGCCGCAGCCCGAATCAAACGCCACGAGGCCGCTCGCTATCGAGGCTGGGTCGGCCGGACATTCGATGTAGGGCACTTCTCGCCAGCCGTTGCGGCTCCCGACCATGCCCGCCGCCAGCACCGGCAGCCCAGGCCAGCGGTCGAGCCACTCGCCGGCGATACCTCGGAAGGCAGCTGCATAGCCTCCCGCGGGAAGGTGCTGGATGCCCCAGCCCTCGGCACGCCGATCGATCAGTTCGCCCCGTGGACCGAGCAGATAGGCCCGCAGCGACGATGTGCCCCAGTCGAGCCCGATCAGGGCAGGGGGCGGTGATGTGTTCATGCGAATCCCTCGGGCGTCGGGTGGACATGGTACGAAACTGGTCGCTCCGCCCCTGCTTTCTGGGGATTTCTGTCGTCGGGGCCGCTTGACGCGTCGCCTGGCAACGCTACGCTGTATTTGTTTTCCGAATGATGCAAGGCGGCATCATTTGATTTCGTGATCGGAGCGGTGTCAGGGAGGACAACGGCATTTTTTGATCATTTCCGGCTGTTTTCTGGGCATCCCGTGAATATCAAGTCCCTGAAAATCTTCTGCGATATCGTTGCTCGCCGCAGCTTTTCCCGTGCGGCCGAGGACAATGGCATTTCGCAGTCTGGGGCCAGCCAGGTCGTGAGTCAGCTGGAAAACAGACTCGGCGTGCAACTGATCGAGCGGTCGAAGCGGCCGCTCGTGCCCACCCGCGAGGGGCAGGTCTTTTTCGACGGCTGCCGAAAGATCATCGACCGCTACGACGCCCTGGAGGACGAGGTGCGGTCGCTCCACGAGCAGGTGGCCGGTCGGGTGCGGGTGGCCGCCATCTATTCCGTGGGGCTCCACCACATGAGCCGCTATCTCCAGGAATTCATGAGCCAGCACCCCAAGGCAAATGTTCGCCTCGAATACCTCCACCCGGAGCGGGTGCTGGAGTCCGTGGAACACGGCGAGGCCGACATCGGTGTCGTCAGCTATCCGCGGAGCACTCGAACCATCCATGCAGAGCCGTGGCGGGAGGAGCCGATGGTGCTCGTCTGCGCCCCCGGGCATGCGTTCGCCAGACGCGAGACGATCCAGCTTGCCGCCCTCGACGGACAGGCGATGGTGAGCTTCGATCCTGATCTCGTCATACGCCATGAAATTGACCGCGTGCTGGCGGCCCGCGGCGTGGAGCCAAACGTCGTCATGGAGTTTGACAACATCGAGACGATCAAGCGGGCGATCGAGATCGACGCCGGCGTGGCGCTCCTGCCGGAGCCGACCGTGCTCCGCGAGGTGGCGGCAGGAACGCTCGCCAGCGTGCGGATCGGTGACGAAGAACTCGTCCGGCCGCTGGGCATCATCCATGCCCGCGGCAAGCCGCTTGCCCCCACCGTGCGGCGGTTCATCGAACTGCTCCGCGGCCACGCCCACGACATCGACTCGCCATTCGCCGATATGGCGGAGCCGGATGCGGCCCACGTCGCCGCCCACGCCTGACACTCCCGCCAGCCTTTTTTCAGTTCCCGGTTCCCTTCCAGACGGTTCTGCATAACGTTCTCCGGCCCCCACGGCTTCCCTTCACTCGAGTATCGCCATGACGCGTTCCCACGGACTCCCACCAGCCCAGGGCCTCTACGATCCCGCCAACGAGCACGACGCCTGCGGCGTGGGATTCGTCGTCAACCTGCACGGTCGGAAGAGCCATCAGATCGTTCGCCAAGGGCTCGAGGTGCTGGAAAACCTCACGCATCGCGGCGCCTGTGGCTGCGATCCGCTCACGGGCGACGGCGCCGGCATCCTCATGCAGATGCCGCAGGAGTTTTTCACGGCGGTGACGCCGCAGGCCGGCATCAAACTGCCGGCCCCGGGCGACTGGGCCGCGGGCAACGTCTTCCTGCCCCCGTCGGATGGCGACCGCGAGGCGGCGGAGATGTTCTTCGAGAAACTCTGCCAGGAGGAGGGCCTCGAATTCCTCGGCTGGCGGACCGTGCCTACCGACAACCGGTTCATCGGCGGCACCGCCCGCGAGGTGGAGCCGGTCGTGCGGCAGGCCTTCGTGGGCCGCGGGAAGAAGACCGCCCGCGATCACTTCGAATGGAAGCTTTTCGTGCTGCGGAAGCGGTTCGGGATCGAACTTGGCAAGCTCGGTCTCACCGAGCAGACCTTCGTCTACGTCTGCTCCCTCTCGTCGCGGACGATCGTCTACAAGGGCCTGCTGCTGGCCGATCAGGTCGACAAGTATTACCCCGACCTCTCCGACCCGAAGATGACCAGCGCCCTGGCCCTCGTGCACCAGCGTTACAGCACCAACACGTTCCCGACCTGGGACCTCGCCCATCCCTTCCGCTTCATCGCACACAACGGCGAGATCAACACCGTTCGCGGCAACATCAACTGGATGCACGCGCGGGAGAGCATGCTCGCGCATCCCGTGTTTGGGCCCGACCTCGACAAGATCAAGCCGGTCGTCCGCGAAGGGGGCAGCGACTCCGCCTCCTTCGACAACGTGCTGGAACTGCTCGTGCTCGCCGGCCGGCCGATCGAAGAGGTGGTCAGCATGCTCATCCCCGAGCCGTGGAGCGGCCACGAGAGCATGGCTGACGACCTCAAGGCCTACTACGAATTCCAGGCCTGCCTGATGGAGCCGTGGGACGGCCCGGCCGCCCTCGCGTTCACCGACGGCATCCGGATCGGCGCCACGCTCGACCGCAACGGCCTGCGGCCCGGCCGCTGGTGGCAGATGAAGGACGGGCTGGTCGTGATGGCGAGCGAAGCGGGCGTGCTGCAACTGCCCGCTGGCGAAGTGGTCCGCAAGGGCCGGCTGCGTCCGGGCCGCATGTTCCTCGTCGACACCAAGGAAGGGCGGATCGTCGAGGACGACGAGATCAAGCGGAAGCTCGCCAGCGCGAAGCCGTGGCGGGAATGGATCGCGGCCCAGCAGGTGCGACTCGATCAGATTGCCGATCCGGCGAACGTGGCAGACGTGACGAAGTCGCGGGCCGTGCTGCCTGAGGACTTGCTAGGAGCTTCGAATGGCAACGCCGCGGCTCGTGCGATGGACCCCTGGCGGGCGGCGGGCGTGGCGGGCGAGCCGTCGAGCCTGCTCGAACTGCAGCGGGCCCACGGTTACACGCTCGAAGACTTGAAGGTGATCATCGCACCGATGGCCACCGACGGGGCCGAGCCGATCGGCTCGATGGGCAACGATACGCCGCTGGCCGTGCTTTCCGACCGGCCGCAGTTGCTCGCCAACTACTTCAAGCAGCTCTTCGCGCAGGTCACCAACCCGCCGCTCGACGCCATTCGCGAGGAGATCATCACGTCGATGATCACGACGATCGGCAGCGAGGGGAACCTGCTCGACTCGAAGCCGGAGCAGTGCCGGCTCCTGCGGCTGGAAACGCCGGTCATCACCAACGCCGAATGCGCGCGGATCAAGGCCCTCAATCAGACCGGACTCGTCGCGAAGACCATCTCGCTGCTCTTTCCGGCTGCGGAAGGAGCCGCCGGGATGCGGAAGCGGCTCGACGCGATCCGTGACGAAGCCTCCCGGGCCGTTGCAGGCGGCGCCACGCTTATCGTGCTCTCCGACCGTGGCATCTGCCGGGAAAAGGCCACCGTTCCGGTTCTGCTCGCGACCGGCGGCGTGCACCACCATCTGGTGCGTGAGGGATCGCGGACGCGGTGCGGCATCGTCGTCGAGACGGGCGAGGCCCGCGAGGTGCAGCACTTCGCCCTGCTCACCGGCTACGGTGCCGGCGCCGTCAATCCCTACCTCGCCTTCGCCACGATCGACCAGATGCAGGCGGAGCGGATCATCTCCGCCGAGTATCCGCGTGAAAAGCTCCACAAGAACTTCGTCAAAGCGGCCTCCAAGGGCTTGCTCAAGGTGATGAGCAAGATGGGCATCTCCACGCAGCAGAGCTACCGCGGCGCGCAGATCTTCGAGGCGGTCGGCCTCGAGCAGGGGCTCGTCAACGAGTTCTTCACGCGGACACCGAGCCGGATCGGTGGCATCGGCCTCGAGGGAGTGGCCGAGGAGAGCTCCAATCGTCACGAGCATGCCTGGCCGAAGACCAGCGTGCCACAGACGCTCGAGCTCGACGTCGGCGGCCGCTACCAGTGGCGGCGCAAGGGGGAGGCCCACATGCTCTCGCCCGACGTCGTGTCGACGCTCCAGCGATCCACCCAGATCAACAGCCGCGCCGAGTTCAAGAAGTATCAGCAGCTGATCGATGAGCAGCAGACGAAGCTGCTCACGCTCCGCGGCCTGCTCGACTTCCAGTGGGCCGAGCAGTCTCCAGATGGTGGTGGGGCCATTCCTCTCGACGAGGTGGAGCCGGCCAAGGAGATCGTGAAGCGGTTCGCCACCGGCGCGATGTCGTATGGGTCGATCTCGAAGGAGGCCCACGAGACGCTCGCCGTCGCGATGAACCGGCTCGGTGGCCGCAGCAACACCGGCGAGGGTGGCGAAGACCCGGTGCGGTATCAACTCGAGCCGTCTGGTGACAGCAAAAACTCCTCGATCAAGCAGGTGGCCAGCGGCCGCTTCGGCGTGACGAGCCTCTATCTCGTCAACGCGAAGGAACTGCAGATCAAGATGGCGCAGGGTGCGAAGCCCGGCGAGGGGGGGCAGCTTCCCGGCCACAAGGTCGATCGCGAGATCGCGCGGATTCGTCACAGCACGCCCGGGGTCGGACTCATCTCCCCTCCGCCCCACCACGACATCTACTCGATCGAGGATCTCGCGCAGCTGATCCACGACCTGAAGAATGCCAACCACCATGCGCGGATCAGCGTGAAACTCGTCGCCGAAGTGGGCGTGGGCACGGTCGCCGCGGGTGTGTCGAAGGGGAAGGCCGACGTGGTGCTCATCTCCGGCCACGACGGTGGCACCGGCGCGAGCCCGCAGTCCTCGATCATGCACTGCGGGCTGCCGTGGGAACTCGGCCTCGCCGAGGCGCACCAGGTGCTCGTGATGAACGATCTCCGCGGGCGGATCGTCGTGCAGACCGACGGCATGATCCGCACGGCCAAGGACGTGGTGATCGCCACCATGCTCGGCGCCGAGGAATTCGGCATCGCCACGGCGTCGCTCGTCGTGATCGGCTGCATCATGATGAGGAAGTGCCATTTGAACACCTGTCCGGTGGGGGTCGCGACGCAGGATCCGGAGCTGCGCAAGAGGTTCACCGGTCAGCCGGAGCATGTCGTCAACTTCTTCTTCATGCTGGCCGAGGAGATCCGTGAGCTGATGGCCAAGCTCGGTTTCCGCACGATCGACGAGATGGTGGGCCGGGTGGACCGGCTCGACACGCGGGCCGCGATCGCCCACTGGAAGGCAAAGGGCCTCGACCTCTCCACGATCCTGCACAAGCCCGTGGTGCCGAAGCACGTGAAGACGCACCATGAGTCGTCGCAGGATCACGGCATCGAGGAGTCGCTCGACATGACCACGCTGCTCGACCTGTGCAAGCCGGCCCTCGAAGACCGCAAGCCCGTGAAACTCGATCTGCCGATCCGCAACATCAACCGCACCGTCGGCACGATCCTCTCCAGCGAGGTGACCCGTCGGCATGGGGCGGCCGGTCTTCCCGATGGCACGATCCAGATCACCTTCACCGGCACGGCTGGGCAGAGCATCATGGCGTTTGGCGTGCCCGGCGTGACCGTGACGGTGGAGGGCGACGTCAACGACTACTGCGGCAAGGGCCTCTCGGGCGGCCGCGTGATCGTGCGTCCCGCTCGCGACGCCGGCTTCAAGGCGGAGGACAACGTGATCGCCGGCAACGTCGTGGGCTACGGAGCCACCAGCGGTGAGATCTATATCCGCGGCATCTGCGGTGAGCGGTTCTGCGTGCGAAACTCAGGCGCCGAGGCGGTTGTCGAGGGCACGGGCGACCACGGCTGCGAATACATGACCGGCGGCCGGGTCGTGATCCTCGGCGAGACGGGCCGCAACTTCGCGGCTGGCATGAGCGGCGGCATCGCGTATGTCTGGGATGCCACGGGCACGTTCGGCCAGAAGGTGAACAAGGAGATGGTGGAACTGGAGCCGCTCGATGCGGGCGACCTCGAGTATGTGAAGGGACGGATCGAGAAGCACGTCGAATACACCGACTCGACCCGCGGCCGCGCGATTCTCGATGGTTGGAAGACGGAGCAGTCACGCTTCGTGAAGGTGATGCCAACCGACTACAAGCGGGCTATCGCGGAACTCCGCAAGCTCGCGGAACAGGAACAGCAGGAAGCAAAAAAAGGGGACGCAGCTCTTTTCGAGTCTGCTGCCCGTAATTGAGGACGACGGGGAGTGGCAAGAAAAGAGCTGCGTCCCCTTTTTACCAGGAGAAGCTGATGGGTGAGCCACGCGGATTCATGAAGTACGAGCGGAAGGTGAGCGGCTACACGCCGGTCACCGACAGGCTCAAGCACTACAACGAGTTCCTGACGATCCTCCCGCAGGAGGAACTCGCGAAGCAGGGTGCCCGCTGCATGGACTGCGGCGTTCCCTTCTGCCACACCGGCTGCCCGTTGGGGAACATCATCCCCGACTTCAACGACCTCGTGTATCGCCAGCAATGGCACGAGGCCAGCCAGCGGCTGCATGCCACGAACAACTTTCCTGAGTTCACCGGCCGCGTCTGCCCCGCCCCCTGCGAGGCCGCCTGCGTGCTCGGCATCAATGAAGATCCGGTCGCGATCAAGCAGATCGAGATGACAATCGCCGACCGCGCCTTCGACGAGGGCTGGGTCGTTCCGGAGCCGCCGGCCGTGCGGACCGGCAAGCGGGTGGCGGTGGTGGGCAGCGGACCGGCGGGGCTGGCCGCGGCGCAGCAGCTCAACCGCGCCGGCCATCTGGTCACGCTGTTTGAACGTGCGGACCGGCCGGGCGGCCTGCTGATGTATGGCATCCCCGACTTCAAGCTCGAGAAGTGGCGTGTCTGGCGGCGTGTCGAGCAGATGCGTGAAGAGGGCGTTGAGTTCCGCTGCGGTGTCAATGTCGGCGTGGACGTGAGCACGCAGTCGCTGGCGGATGAATACGACGCCATCCTGCTCACCGGCGGGGCGACGCTCGGCCGCGACCTGCCGATCCCGGGCCGTGAACTCAAGGGCGTGCACTACGCGATGGAGTTCCTGCCGCAGCAGAACAAGCGAAACGCCGGCGACGAGGTGCAGGGGCAGATCCTGGCCGAGGGCAAGGACGTGGTCGTGATCGGCGGTGGCGACACCGGCTCCGACTGCGACGGCACGAGCAACCGGCAGGGGGCGAAGAGCCTGACGCAGTTCGAACTGCTGCCGCAGCCGCCGGACCTCGGGAAGTATCCGCGCCGTAGCCAGCGGCCGACGAACACGCCGTGGCCGCTCTGGCCGGTGATTCTGCGGACGAGTTCCTCGCACGAAGAGGGCTGCCGACGCGAGTGGGGCATCCTGTCGAAGGAGTTTCTCGGCGACGACAAGGGCCACGTGCGGGCGGTGAAGACCGTGCGAATCGAGTGGTATACCGACGAAGCCTCAGGGCAGCAGAAGTTTCGCGAGGTGCCGGGCAGCGAGCAGGAATGGCCCTGCCAGTTGGCGCTCCTCGCCATGGGCTTCATGGGGCCTGAGAAGCAGGGACCGATCGCCGACCTTGGGCTCGAGCTCGACCCCCGTGGCAACGTGAAGACCGGCAGCGACTACAAGACCAGCCGCGACGGCGTGTTCGCCGCGGGCGACTTGCGCCGCGGTCAGTCGCTCGTGGTGTGGGCGATCCAAGAGGGCCGTGAGGCGGCGAGGTCAGTTGACCTCTGGCTGATGGGGCAGACCAACCTGCCGAGCGTGTCAGCGGGTGAGTTTGCCTTGCACGCGTGATGGTCAGGCGAAGATGGCCTGCACCGGCCTGCCCTTCCCATCCTCGGTCGCGTAGAAGGGCCTCCCCTCGATGTCATAGACCGTCTTGGGGCTGACTCCCATCGCCGTGAACAGCGTGGCATGCAGGTCGGTGATGCCAACGGGGCTCTCGATCGCCATGCAGGGCCGCTCATCAGCGGTCTTGCCGTAGACGAACCCCTTTTTCACACCTCCGCCGAAGAGCACGACGGTGGATCCGCCCGTGAAATGACGGTGCTGCCCGTAGTGGTTCGGCAACTGCAGGAAGTCCTTGGGTGAGTTGGCCTGATCGCTGGCGTTCGAACCCGGCTGTCCCTCCGTGATCATGTCGCGACTGAATTCGCTGGCAATCACCACGAGCGTGCGGTCGAGAAGTCCACGGGCTTCGAGATCACGAATCAACGTCGCGATCGGCCGGTCGATCTCCGCGTGGAGCTTCGCGACGGTCTCGTGGCCGCGATCGTGGGTATCCCAGTGGACGAAGGGGATGTATTCGGTGGTGACCTCGACGTACCTCGCACCATTCTCCACGAGCCTGCGCGCCAGCAGGCAGCCGCGTCCGAATCGCCCGGTGTCGTATCGTTCCTGAACCTCTTTCGGCTCACGTGTGATGTCGAAGGCCTCCCGCTCCTTGGCTCCGAGGAGACGATGGGCGTTCTCCATGCTGCGGAGCATCGACTCCTGGTGGTAGTCGCTCGTAAACTCGCGATTCGGTGAGTTGGCCACAAGCCGCTTGAAGTGCTCGTAGCGGCTCGCGAAGCGACCTGGCTCCATCCCCTTCGGCGGGCGGACGGCCACGGCCGCCTGCTCCGGATACGGCAGGTTCATGGGGCCGAACTCGCTGCCAAAGAAACCCGCGGTCGTGAACGCTTTGATCTCCTCATTCTCACCGATGCCTTCGAGCCGCTGCCCGATGTTCACGAATGCCGGCATAACCGGATTTCGGGACCCGAGCACGCGGCTGATCCAGGCGCCGATGTGGGGGCAGGCGACTGTCTGCGGCGGCACGTAGCCGGTGTGCCAGTGATACTGGTGCCGTGAATGGAGAATGCTGCCGAGGTCGGGCTGCACGTGCGATCGGATGAGTGTTGCACGGTCGAGAACGCTGGCGATCTCGGGCAGGCCGTCGCAGATCTGCACACCGTCGATCGTCGTCGGGATTGCCGGAAACGTGCTGATCACGTCCGCCACAGCAAGGCCGGGCTCGAACGGCTTGTGCTTCTTGGGGTCGAACGTATCCGGCGCGGCCATACCACCAGCCATCCAGAGCACGATAACGGCATCTGCCGATGGCACCGGATGCACGATCTTCGCTGCGGCATCGGTCGCGCGGGCGCGGGGTTCGGGCAGGGCAAGCGTGGCCGTCGCTGCAGCGGCGAAGCTCTGTAAAAGTTCACGACGGTTTTGCATTGCGTATGCTCCTCTTCTAGCGTATCAACTGAAATTCAGGAAGCATGACGACTGCCCAGAGGCAGTCGGCCACGCTCTCCTCCGTCGGCGTCTCTCCAAGCATCTCGCTGGCCGCGGCCATCTCGGCAGCGGTTGGTGCCCGGGAGAGCGCTGCCGCGAACAGCCATCGTGCGATCGACGCGGGGCCCGGGCCGTGCTTTGCGAGTATCGATGTCGCCCCCTTCGTAAACTCATCGGCGAGGCTCTGCTCGTTGGCGAGCTGGATTGCCTCGAGCGTGGTCAGATCGTTCGGGCGAGTCGTGATGACCTGGTCACGGTTGGGCCGGCCGAGTGCGGCCATGAGCGGCGTCCCCTTGACGAGCACAGCCCGTACCATCGGGATCGGGCCTGATGCCGTCGCGACGAGCAGCTTTCGAGCGAACTCCTTCGTGCTGCCCGCCCACGTTGTCTGTGTCTTCGCGACCACCGCGGGAGCCCAGTCGGCCGGCGCTGCGTCCTGTGCAAACGTTCCGTTGCTGTCGGGTGCGGACGCAGTCCATTCCCATGAGTCGTCGGTGGCGATCGTTGTGGTCGAGCCATCGGGAAGAGTGGCGCGGAGTTCGACCTTTGCGGCGGCCACGCCGCCGGCATCGCCATTAGCGGCCGCGAGCACGATCTCATTTTCGCCCCGTTTCAGCTCGCTGGCGACGAACTCCATCACGGGCCTCGACCACTCCTTGTTGATGCCCACCCGTTTGCCATTCACGAAGATCGTGGCCACGTTGTCGGCGGCGAAGACGACGGCCGCGTTCACGGGAGCATCGGTCAGTGTGAATCGCCTTCGAAAGGCGAGTTTTTCGTTCGGCGGCGAGGTGGCCATCTCGTTTGACCAGATCCACACAGCGGCCCCTTCTTGCGGCTTGCTCCCGCGCGGCAGTTCGAACCGCACCACTTCCGCATCGGGTGTCGCTGGCGCCGTATTCGCCAACTGCCAGACGGCGTCGGTGAACTGCTCGGCGGTCATTCGCCGCGGTAGCGGCCCCTTGAAGATGAAGTCGACTCCCTGCAGCTGACCATCTACGGCAGGCGTCGCAGCCCCGTAGGCCTCCGACGTGCAGATCAGTTCAAGCACCCGTTTCATATCCCAGTCGCCCGCGACCAGTTCCCCGGCAAGCATGTCGAGCAAGTCCTCGCTCCATGGCCGTGTGCGGAGTGCGTCGACCGGATGCACGATGCCTCGCCCCATGAGCCGGTACCAGAGCCGGTTGACGAGGTTTCGCGACAGCCAGCCGTTCTCGGGCTTTGTCATCAGCGCGGCCAACTGCGCGAGCCGCTGCGCTGGCGGGGTGGCGACATCCACCTGACCGAGTTCGGTAAACAGCCATGCCGGTGTCGCGGTGATCCCGGTCGCCTTTTCGCAGCGATGCAACTCGAGCGGCTTTTCCGACAGGATCGCCGCCAGGTCGTAGGTCTGCTGAAGTGTCCAGCGATCAACGAAGGAATCGTGGCAACTGGCACACTTGAGGTTGATGCCGAGGAACGTCTGCCCAACGTTTTGGGCAAACTGGATGGGCACCGTCTGGCTCGCGTTCACGGTGCCGCGCCAGACGATACCGTCTATGAAACCGCGTGACTCGTCGGTGGGAGCGATCAGTTCCCGGACAAACTGGTCGAACGGCTTGTTGTCCACGAGCGACCGATGCAGCCAGGTCGTGATCTGCCTGCGGCCGCCGGTGATGAAGCCGGTGCCTGTGTAGTCGTTCCTCAGCAGATCGTTCCAAAACGTCATCCAATGCTCAGCGTAGGCTATCTTGTCCGCGAGGAGTTCGCGAACGAGGGCTGTTCGCTTGTCGGCACTGGTGTCGGCGACGAACGCCGCCACGCGGTCCACGTCCGGCAGCAGCCCCACCAGATCAAGGCTCGCCCGGCGGATGAACGTGCGGTCGTCGCACCGGGCGGGGCGATCGATCCCACGCTGCCGCCAGGAGTCATCGACGAGCCTGTCGATCGGATTCGTGCGGCCATCCTGTGCGGGGGCAAGTGTGATCTGCCGGAGCTGGAGCGGCGGCTCCCAGCCCGTTCCCTTGAATGCGAAACCATCCTCCCAGGGAGCCTTCGAGTCGATCCATTGCCTGAGGGCAGCTACGGCCTCCACTGGCAGCGGACCATCCTCCAAGGGCATGCGGATGTCGGGGTCGTCGCTCGTGATGCGGACGATGATCTCGCTCTCGCTCGCCTTGCCCTCGACGAAACCGGGAACGCCCGAATCCCCACCGGCCAGCAGGGCCTCGCGGGTATTCATCGAGAAGCCCCCCTGCTTGGCATCGCCCGTATGGCACTTTCCGCAGTGCACCCGCAGGATCGGCACCACGTCGTGTGCGAAGTCGACCGCCCGCGCGCTTGCGGCAGACAGGGCAGACAGAGAGACGAGCACAGCACTCAGAAAGGGCCGCACGAGCATCACGGACGAACCTCATTTCGAGGTGAGCGGAAAGTCGAAGACGCCGTTTTTGCGGACGTCAATCTGCAGCGGCTCCTTATCATACTTTGGCGGGGTGGCGTTTGGCGTTTCGTCCTCCGGAGCAAGCCCTTCCCGGCTGCCCGCGATGGCGAACCTCACGGTCTTGGGCCCTGGCGAGACCCACGTCTGGTATCGCCCGCCGACGATCACGGCACCTCCCGGAACGTCACCTTTCTGCACGATGTCGAATTGGATCCCACCCTCTTGAACCGGCACGCCGT
>JBILKZ010000222.1:0-4344 GCA_044376405.1 Pirellulales bacterium | reverse complement strand
ACGCCGGCCTGCTTTGCCAGTTCGCGGGCGGCCGTCTTGTCGCCGAGCGTCTGCAGGAGCTCCACTCGCGGCCCCACGAACACGATCCCCGCCTTCTGGCAGGCCGCGGCAAACTCCGGATTTTCGGAGAGGAAGCCGTAGCCCGGATGGATCGCGTCGACATCATGCTCCTTGGCGATCGCCACGATTCCCTCGATGTCGAGGTAGGAGCGGATCGGCTCGCCGGGCCGGCCGACGAGATAGGATTCGTCGGCCTTGAAGCGGTGGAGCGCGAAGCGGTCTTCGTGGGCATAGATAGCCACGGTCCGCATGCCGAGTTCGTGGGCGGAGCGAAACACGCGGATCGCGATCTCGCTGCGGTTGGCCACCAGCAGCTTCTTGATGGGACGCATCGAAAAACTTCCTTCCAGAGCCCTTCAGAACGTAAAATCAGCTCCAATCCTACCGTGCCTTGGAATCGGCAACAGGGCTACCAAAAGCCACCGCGTTGCCGACGTGTTTCGGACGGCGCGGAGGTGCTGCGACCGGGGTCGGCCCGGACACCTCAGCTCGCTACGGCGGCTCCTCGATGATGCCTGTCGGAGTGGCTGGTCGTTGGCTCGGAGGCGCCTGAGGCTCGCTTTGGAGTCCGGGCCGACCCCTCGGTGCAACGATCAATCCTGACCCACGGGACATGGGCAGCCCCTCGCGGATGATTCCGATTCCATACAAGCCCTGAGCGCAAGCGACGGGATGGACCGCCGTGCATACAAGCCCTGAGCGCAAGCGACGGGATGGACCGCCATGCATACAAGCCCTGAGCGCAAGCGACGGGATGGACCGCCGTGCATACAAGCCCTGAGCGCAAGCGACGGGACTGGCAGGATGCCATGTTTCGCGTGAACACAGTCCAGGGGCAGCTCCGAACCGGCGTTACCGCTTTTCGTCGGCGTAACTGGGGCGGATGTAGTCGGGCACGAGTGACGCCGGGTCGTCGGCCTCGCCCGCCGCTGCACGCAGCAGCGCGATCTGGCCCACGTCTGCGATGGCGGGCATCCATGCGGTGGGCGGCGCGACGACGAGGTCGGGCCGGTCGGCAAGGGCGTCGGTCAGCAGGGCCAGGCCAGGGCCGCTCACGATGCTGCCGGAGCCTACGCTTGCGAACCATTCATGTGCCGCTGCGAGCCTGCCAGGCTCGACGGTCCAGCCGCTCGGTGAGCTGCGGTCGGGAACGGCGACCGCGACGAAGACTTCGCCACGGCCGGCGTCGAATGCAACCATCACTGGGGAGTCGTGCCGTCCTAAAGCCGTCGCGGTGCCGCGTGCGATCACCTCGCACGACGACACTCCCAGCAACCGGCTGCCGGTGGCCCAGCAGAGGGCCTTGGCCGTGGTCGTCCCGACCCGCAGGCCGGTGAACGAGCCAGGCCCACGGACGACGGCCATCAGTTCGGCGGCGGCGGGACGCCAGCCGAGTTCGGCCGCGACCGCCTCGATCGCCGCCGCCAACAGCCGGGCGTGTTCGCCCGCGGTGGGAAGCGATCGCACGGCGATCCGGTCGCCATCGATCGCGGCGACGGATCCCGTCGAGAGGCTTGTGTCGATGGCGATCGTTTTCATGGGCTGGTTCATGGGCCGGCACCCGGGAATGCCACGGTGCCAGAACGGCTGCGCCGCTTGACCATGGGGGGTGCCGTTCGTAGGCTCCACTATAGAGATCGTGCGTCAAGGCCCGGCGGAGCGGGTTTGATTTCAGTGAAACGGGCCATCATCAGCGACGTTCATGGCAATCTGGAGGCGCTCCGCGCGGTCCTCGAGGATATCGACCGGCAGCAGGTTGACGCCATCTATTGTCTCGGCGATGTGGTCGGCTACGGGCCGAATCCCTGCGAGTGCGTGAATCTCGTCCGCGAACGCTGCAGCATGGTGTTGCTGGGCAACCACGATCAAGGGGCGCTCTTCGACCCGGATGGATTCAACGTGGGCGCCGAGAAGGCGATCCGCTGGACTCGCGCCCAGCTTGAGCAGCACGACCGGCTGCCGCGGAATGCCTCCGACCCGCTCACCGACTTCCTCGGCGAACTCCCGCGGACGCACGTTGAAGGAAACCTGCTGTTCGTTCACGGCTCCGCACGCCGTCCGCTCGATGAATATGTCTTCCCGGAAGACATCTACAACCCGCTCAAGATGGAACACATCTTCGAGCTGTTTGGGAAATACTGTTTCCAGGGCCACACGCACATCCCCGGCATCTTTACGACCGCACCCGATTTCATCTCGCCATCGGTTCCGAAGTCGGGGCCAAGCCAGGAGCAGCGGCTGGCCCTCCCCGCCGGCAAGGCCATGGTGAACTGCGGTAGCGTGGGGCAGCCACGCGACGGGGATTCCCGCGCCTGCTACCTGATTCTGGAGGACGACTCGGTCCGGTATCGCCGCATCGAGTATCCGTGTGACGTCACCTGCCGAAAAATCCACGCAATTGCCGACCTCGACAATTTTCTGGGAGATCGGCTGATGCAGGGCAGATAGCGAGAGCCGGAGCCGATATACTCCGAAGTATTCCCGCGGACGCAGGCCGGCTCGAGGCCTGGGCTGATCGTGGGCCCATCCGGAGTCATTCGTGGAACGTCGCTACGCCCAGTTTATCGCCATTTCGCTGGCCATCGTGCTCGCCGGCCAGCTGCTGCAACTCTGGCTCTTTCCAAAACCGCAGCGAGAACGGCAGGCCGCGGAAGTCGGCGCCGCCGCGATGAACCCGGCGGAAAATGTGGGCGAAGGATCTGCGAAGCCGACCGCCGCCACCGGCGAAGCGAATCGCGATGCGGAGTCCGTCCCACCGATCCTGGAGGAAGGGCCCGCGGCAAAGCGGCAGCATCACACGCTCGGCTCACTCGACCCGAACGGCCCGACGGGCATGCTCGTCACGCTCACCAGCCGCGGTGCGGCAGTCGAACGAATCGAACTCGCCAGCGAAAGCTTCCATGATCAGGATGATCGCTCTGGCTACATCGGCCACCTGGCACTCACGGAGGTCGAGACGGCCGCGGCTGTCGATGAGGGCTGCCGTATCGGCGTCGTGGGGCAGGGCACGCCTGCCGACCGGGCCGGTCTGCGGCCTGGCGACGTCATCACGCAGGTTGGCTCCACGGCCACGCCCACCCCCCGCAGTCTGCACGACGCGCTCTCCTCCACCCACCCTGGGCACTCCGTGGCTGTCACGATTCGCCGCGATGGTCAGACCATCACCCGCGACGTCGCGCTCGAACGGCGGCCGCTGGAGGTGGTTCGGCCGGAGTATCGCACGCAGCCCGTCGTCGATCCCGAGGCCGAACCGTGCGATCCGTTTTCGTTCCGGCTGTCGCTCGAAACCCGTGACGGCGGGAAGCGGTCCGAGCCGCTGCTCGAGATCCCTGGCCAGGAACTGTCCGATCGCGACTGGCAGTCGGAGGCGGCGGCCGATGGCAGCCGTGTGCGGTTCACCCGGCGACTGCCCGGTGGGCTGACGGTGGCCAAGGAATACCGGCTCGTGGCGGCTCCCGCTGACGACGGCACTCGGGCCGGCACCGCGAGCGGGCCTGCCCAGCGTCTGGAACTCGTGGTCGAACTGACCGGCGGCGAAAAGCCGACACGCGTGGCCTACGCTCTCGACGGCCCCACCGGGCTGCCGACGGAGGGCTGGTGGTATGCCTCGCGGGTGGCCCGCGACTGGGGCACGCTCGCGGTCCGCGACGTGGCCATGCGGTTTGCGGGTGAGCAGAGCACGCTCGTGAGCGGCCTGAAGATGGCCGACGGCACGCTCGATCATCCGGCCTCGGCCGTCCGCGACAGCAAGCCGCTCTCGTTCGCCGGCGTCGACGCCCTCTACTTCGCCTCGGCGTTGATCCCGGCCACCACCGGTGCCGATGTGCCCGCCCTCGACGAGGTGCGGCCGCTCGTGGTGGGAGAGATCCCGGCCGCGGCCCGCCGCAAGCTCGTCGATGTCACCAGCCGGCTCGTCTCGAAGGAACTCTCGGTCGATCCTGGCATGACGGTGGCCCACCGTTACGAGATCTTCGCCGGTCCGAAGAAGCCCGAACTTTTGGCACAGTATGGTGCGAAGGCCGCCGGGATGGACGACCTTGTCTACTACGGCTGGTTCGGCTGGGTGGCCCGCCCGATGATCGCGGTGCTCCACGCGCTCCATGCCGTGATCGGCAATTATGGAATCGCGATCCTGCTGCTGACCGTGCTCGTCCGGGGGGCGATGTTTCCGGTCAGCCGCAAGCAGGCGCTCTCGTCGCAGAAGATGCAGGTGCTGCAGCCGGAGATGAAGGCGATCGCCGAGAAGTATAAGAACGAGCCGGAGAAGCGGACGAAGGCCACGCA